>NZ_JBFTHX010000056.1:0-33156 GCF_056394465.1 Variovorax sp. 10N432 | reverse complement strand
TTCGCCGCGCTGGGCGGTGTGGCTCGCCGTGGGATCTACGACAACATGAAGACCGCCGTGGACAAGGTGCACAAGGGCAAGGGCCGCACGGTYAACGCGCGCTTCTCGGTGATGTGCGCACACTACCTGTACGACCCCGACTTCTGCAAYGTGGCCTCCGGCTGGGAGAAGGGCGTGGTGGAGAAGAAYGTCCAGGACAGCCGGCGGCGCATCTGGATCGACGCGCGYGAGCGGCGCTTCGYCAGCTTCGACGAGCTCAATGCCTGGCTGGGAGAGCGCTGCCGGGCGCTCTGGCAAGAGGTCCGGCATCCCGAGCACAAKCARTTCAGCRTCGCCGAGATGCTCGAGCACGAGCGSGGGCAACTGAATATGCACCGGTTTGCTGTGCGCTGCAGTACCTGGAGGTTCGGATTTGCGTCATTCGCGAGCTTTGGTTGCATGTTTGTCTGGGAGGTCGAGTGCGCCAGATTCTGCCGCAGACAACAGCACGACGACTGGCCGGTTCGGCGCCGGTGGGTCGCGAACGCGGGCGCGAAGACAACTATTTCACAGATGCCCGTGGCAGACCTGTTTAATGAGCGTGGCATTTCAGCCGGCAGAATGGGCTTCATGGCCTCAACTACCAAATCGTTCTCGCGTGAAGAGCTAGAAGCATGGGCCAAGCAGCACGCGGGCCTGTTCAATCTGGACCTCACGCGCTTGAGTTCCGTCTTGCTTGGCCAACTCCTCGCTGCTGAACGGACGCGCTCGATATCTGTTTTTAGTGTGACGGACGAACTACAAGCCATGGAGGGGCTCCGGCCCGCCAAGGCGACAGGTGCTGATCGACCATTCTCGGGGAAGGTCTTGAAGGGCCTTCGAAAGAAGCATTTCACCGACCCGCGATTCATGACCTCCAACTTGGCGGCACAATTCGCGATCAACAAGGGGGGCAATGCTCGTCTCACCAAGGTAGTAGAGCGAGCTTTCGAGCAGAACACGTCAGGCGTTGTCGATGATCAGTTCGGCAACGTCCTCGCGCACTACGGTATCTTGGAAGCCCTCAAGGATCGGGCGGCTGGCAGCAAGCTAACCGGGGAGTGGATCGTTTTCCATCAACACCGAGGGGCAAACTACTACTTGACTCTAGGCGCTCATACCGAAGGCGATACGAACATTCTGAAGCGCGTCCGCCTCGCATGCAGCTTCGATGAGCTTCCTTTCGCTTACTGAGGCGAATCTCGCCGTTGTCAGCCATCAACGCTTGAGATCGAAGAAGCGTTTGCGAGCTTTGTAGAGCCTCACGTCGGCGCGCGCCTTCTGGGGCGCACGCTGGTCTCGGCATCGCGTCGCGCGAACAGTTCCCTTCTTGCCGCTCGTGAAAAGGGGTAGCTTCAGTCATGTGCCAATTCTGGCGTCTGGCCGGGGCCAATAAATGCAGGACTTCGATGATGGATGAACTTGCAGTATTTGTGCGCGTTGCTTTGACTAGTTCGCCGGCTGCGCCCACCAGCTTCAGCAGCGATGTCGGACGGTCGATCATGGCCTGGTCGCCTCGACTTGACGGTGCACGACAATCGCGGACCGTCAACATTTCGACTCGGGGGCCAGAGCGTGTTTGAACTATTCAAAATCGTCCCGTGGATCGCCATCGGCCTCGGCCTTACGTACCTAGTGTTTCGAGAGCGCGGGATCATGCTGGGCGCAGCGGGCGGCGGCAGCAGGCCCGACGCGGGCGCCGACGTTGAGCAGCTTGCCCGTGAGGCCGAGAAGATGCGGGCGGAGCTTGAGGCCCGACATGCGCGGCCGGCCCCGGCCTTTCCGGGACCGTGCCCTGGCGACGAAGATGACATTAGGTCTTCGCGTAGCGACGACATCGCCCAGTCGCGCGATCGGCCACCCAAGGTGGTCCGGCAGCGAACTGCTGATTCAGCGCCAGTGCTGCGCGGGTCGACGGCGCGCAGCTACATGCCGGAGGTCGTCACGGTCGTGGTGCTGCTGGCGGCCCTGTTTGTGATTCTCTCGCGCGGATATGGGGACGCGGAGCAGAAGTGGGCCTATGGCGCTATCGGAACGCTCCTGGGGTACTGGCTGAAGAAGTAGCCAATCTCAACGACTGAGCACCTCAGCTCGGTGTCTCTTGCGGCATGAAGCTGCGCCATCTGGCTTCAGCGTGTCAGCATGGCGGGTGGCAGAGGTGTCGTCGTGAGCCTTGCAAGATACTGGACGAATATACAGCTTTTATCTACGGCGATCGTGCGCGAGCGCTATGCCGACTTCGATCCGACTCTGGCGGCCGAGAAGCTGGCTGAACTGCACGGGCTCATTGGCGTGGCAACCTTGCGCGGCCTCATGACGGCCGCAGGCCTGTGGATTCCGCGTAAGCAGCGCGCACCCAAGATTCATCAGCCACGCAACCGCCGCGCTGCCTGGGCGAACTCATCCAGATCGATGGCAACAACCACGCCTGGTTCGAGGACCGGGCCCCGGCGTGCACCTTGCTGGTGTTCACCGACGATGCCACCAGCCGGCATGAGGCGCCTTACATTGCAGCACTAGCTTGGAGATCAGAGCTGCAGCACAGTCCTGACACGACGAAGTTCGTCGCGTCAGCCATGCCCTTGGGAGCGCACCAGGTTGGCTGAGACTGCCGCGATGGCACATTAGCCCGATCATCATTGTGAGTTGTACATTGGATATGGAGGCGCGATGAACTTGCAACGTTCCAGCAATGGGTTCGCCGGATTGGATGAAGCACATGCCCGGTTCTTGCGCATGCACCTCGAACTAGGGCTCCCGACGCAGGATCGACCTCGGCTTCTCGGACCGGATCGGGCTCAAGCGCGCGCCGTCTGGATGCGAACAGAGATCGACGAATTGGTCGAGGCCACGGAAATCGTCGACCAGATCGACGCGCTGATGGACATCCTGGCCCACGTGATGGGAACGCTAGTAGAAATGGGCGTGCCTCCAGGTATGCCAATGACTTGGGTCCACGAAAGCAACCTAGCGAAGCTGTGGCCGGATGGCCAAGTCCGCCTCAATTCGGACGGCAAGCTGTTGAAGCCGCCCGGCTGGAAGGGCCCGGAGGAAGCAATTGCGCATTGGCTGGCGGGGTCAAGTCATCAAAATTGGGGAGACAAGGGGAACTCCCCGGTTGGTGAAATGTAACTCAGCTCTTACATTTCGATGAGTGACTTCATTCCTCAATTCGAACAACCGGTTGCTTTTGCTCAGTGGTGCCGTCGGAGCTGGCAAGACTTCGGTGGCCAATGCGCTGCTGGATACGCATGGGTTCCGAAGGATCAGCACAGGCCGCCATCTCGCCGGTCTTGCCACAACGCAAGGGCAACCCCATAAGCGAGCTGTCCTGCAGCAATTGGGTGACACGCTGGATGTGCAGACTGACTATCTGTGGCCGGTGAACCTGGCTATCGAACAGGTGCAGGAGGTCGCTGAGGGCGAAGCGCTGGTCTGGCTTCTGGACGCGGTGAGAAAGCCGAAACAGGTCGCACATTTCCGCGGTGCCTTCGCCCTTGTGCTGCATGTCCATATTGCCGCTTCTGAGGAAATCCTGCGCGAGCGCTACCTGCAGCGCCAAACCATAGGCGACGAGCGCGACGCAGCCGTTAGCTATGAGGCGCTGGTCCGCCACCCCAATGAGGTCGCGTCGCGAGCTCTCGGCTCCATCGCCGACGTTGTCCAAGACTCGAGCAATCGGTCCGTGGGCAGCATCGCTGAAGACATTGTTAAAGCAATCCAAGGACTGAAGCATGGACCAGGTGGTATTGGTTAGCGGACATCTCCGTGCAGGCAAGAGCGGGCTCGCACGGATCCTGCAGTCCGAGTTCGACTATCACCTTTTCAGCAGTAGCGGCTACCTCACGGAAGTGGCGACGCGGCGAGGGGTGGCGTCGGACCGCAAGTCGCTGCAGGAGTTGGGCGATGCCTTGGACCGCGAGACGGGCGACGCCTGGCTGTATCAAGCGGTCAGCGCGATGGCGCAGTCCCTGAGTGGCTCACCTCGGATAGTGGTAGATAGTGTGCGGACCCGTAAGCAACTGGAGCATTTTCGGCGCGACCACACCTTGCCCTGCGTGCATGTGCATCTCTTTGGCCAGACGGTAGCGTTGCGAAAGCGCTTTGGCGAACGCTCGGGCCGGGATGCTGCGCCAGAGTACGTGCAGGCTGATTTGATCAAGAGCGAGAAGGACATCGAGGGCTTCAAGAGCGATGCGGACCTTCGAGTCAACACGACGAGAAACGACAGTCGCGACACGATCGCCCGAGTTGCCGCCAGCCTGGGCTTGGTGTCGGCGCCAGATGTGCGCTGTGTAGACGTTCTGGTCGGCGGGCAGTACGGCAGCGAAGGGAAGGGGCACGTGGTAGCGTACCTTGCGAAGGAGTACGACGTGCTCTTGCGCGTGGGAGGGCCCAACGCTGGGCACACAGTGCTGGGACCGAAAGGGCAGTACACCTATCATCACCTGCCGTCTGGCTCGATGGATGTGAACGCTAGACTGCTGCTTGGCCCGGGAATGACCGTGTTCGTTCCGGACCTGCTGAAGGAGATCGCGGACTGCGGGGTAACGCCCGAACGGCTGTTCATCGATCCGCATGCGATGGTCATCGAGCAGGCAGACAAGGACGCTGAGGCCCGTGTCAAGAGTGCAATCGCGTCGACTGCCAGCGGCAGCGGGGCAGCGTCTGCTCGCCGAATCAACGATCGCGGGTTGTCTTCAGTCCGCCAAGCGAAGGATGTGCCAGAGCTCACTCCCTACGTCGGCGAGCAGGAGCCCTACCGCGGTTCGACGATGCGCCAGTTGGAGATCGCCTACCGCAAGCGCCAGTCGATCTTCCTGGAGGGCACGCAGGGCAGCGGGCTCAGCATCTTCCACGGCCGCTATCCCCATGTGACTTCTCGCGACACGAACGTCGCAGGCTGCCTTGCGGAGGCGGGCATCTCGCCTAGCCGGGTCCGCAGGATTCTCATGGTGGTGCGGCCTACCCCTATCCGGGTCGGAGATCCCGATGGCGATCGCGGCGCCACCTCGGGGCACTTGAAGCACCCGACGAGCTTCCGCGAGATCGCAAACGAAGTGGGGTTGGATCCCGAGGAGTTGGAGACGAACGAAAAAACCTCGACGACCCGCCGCAACCGACGGGTCGGCTGGTTCGAGTGGGAGCAGTTCCGCCAGGCCTGCGCGCTGAATGCGCCGACTGATATCGTCTTAGCGTTCGCCGACTACCTGAGTGCCAAGAACCGCGATGCGCGCAGGTTTGAGCAGTTGGAGGCAGGGACCATCAAATTTGTCGAGGAACTCGAACGGGTGGCCCAGGCGCCAGTCTCGTTGATCAACACACGTTTTCCACGCGGGAACGATGCCGATGGCGATATCCGTACCATCATTGACCGAAGAAACTGGACGGCGCGCTCATCTTGACCGACTATGAACAAAGACTTGGTGGCACGGTATCCGGTGCTTTATCACATGGCAGAGCGAGGCTCTCTCCACCGCACAGGCGCCCGTGGATTGCGTGCGCCGGAGATGGCCGACCTGGGGCGCCCGAACCCGGCCTTCTCCCACGCCCTGCAGGCCCGTTTGATTCCGTCGAGCGGCACTGCGCTCGCGCGACATGCTCGCAAGCTGAACATCGTGCACTCCACCTAGGTCGATGGCCAGAAACTTGCCACGCTGACGAGCGAGGAGCTCGCGGCGTTGCGCAGCACATCGCCCGGCGTGAGGGCCTTGCCAGTCGTGTACTACAGCACCACCGCACCCGCAGGTAGTGCTCTCGGGCTCGTGATGGATCTCGCGGCGCGGCAGGTTTGCGGGCAGCTTCTGGCGCTTGGGTTGTTGCTTCTAAGCCGAGGACGACCTCGCTGCCTGCAGTGCTTCGATCTCCGCAGCGACGACGGCCAGATCGGTGTCCAGTGCTCCTCGAGCAAGCGTATGCGATCAATGAACCACGTCCTTGAGCCGCGGGCTGCGACCTGACAGCCTACGTTCCCACATAGATGAACGTGGGAACGCAAATGACAGACGATTTGGAAGCCCTCAAACGCCGGCTGGTGGTGGGGCACAAGAGCGACGGACGCAGCGTGTACGACGAAGCGGCGAAGTCGGAACTGGTGGCACTGTGTCGGCAGCCCGGCGCCTCGGTGTCGCGCCTGGCGCGCGAGTGCGGCGTCAATGCCAACCAGGTCGGACGCTGGCTTCGCGAGCACGGCCACGGTGGTCGTCCGCGCAAGGCCGTTGCCAGCGAGTTGCCGGCGCCTGCGTCGTTCGTGGCGGTCTCGTTGCCGCCAGCATCGCCGATCGTGGCTCGAAGCGGCGACGGCATCGCCGTCATGATGGACGTGCAGGCGCGCTTGCCCAATGGCGTGGCGATCGACCTTTGCGGCGTAGAGCTGCGCAACGTCGGCGAAGTGATCGAGGCGTTTGGGAGGCTGCGGTGTTCCGCTTCGACGAAGGACTGAAGGTCTACCTGCATCGCGAGCCCGTGGACTTCCGTCTGAGCATCAACGGCCTGGCGGTGCTGGTGGAACAGGCCCTTGGCCTGGATCCGTTCGCCTCGTGCGCGTACGTGTTCAGCAACCGCCGGCGCGACCGCGTGAAGATCCTGGGCTGGGAGCGCAACGGCTTCTGGCTGTTGCTCAAGCGTCTGGAGAAGGACAGGTTCATCTGGCCTTCGGCCGCGGTGATACCGACGCTGACGGTCGAGCAACTGCACTGGTTGCTGGAGGGCATCGACATCGCGGTGGTGCAACGCCACTCCCGTCTGCGCTATTCCAGCGTGGCTTGATGGAACGATGATGGGGCATGCCGATCCAAGCTGGCGTGTCGTCGCTTGCCGCCATCACCGCTGAAGAACTCGCCGCGCTCGTTGCCGAGCGCGATGCGCTGGCCGGCGCGCTGCGGGTGGCCACCACCGAGCGGGACCTCGCACTGGAGCGGCTGAGGTCGCTGCAGCGCCAGCTCTTCGCCGCCAAGAGCGAAGCCCGCGGCACCGATCAGAAGGACCTGTTCCTCAACGAGGCCGAAGCACTCGCGCCCACTGATCGGACGCCGCCAGCCGAGACCGACGAAGAGGAGTCGACACCGGTGGAGGGCCATCAACGCAAGAAGCGTGGACGCAAGACGCTGGACCCCGCATTGCCGCGCGAGATCGTGCGCCACGAGTTGCCCGAGGCCGAGCGTATCTGCGCTCACGATGGTTACGCACTGGTGGAGATCGGCGCCGAGATCAGCGAGCAGATGGATGTCATTCCCGAGCAGGTTCGCGTGCTCCAGCACCACCGCATCAAGTACGCCTGCCCCTGCTGCGATCAGAGCCTGAAGGTCGCGCCGACGCCGGCACGCATCATCCCGCGCGGGCTGCTCACCGAGCAAGCCCAGGCCTGGATCATCACGGGCAAGTACCAGTTCGGAATGCCTCTGTACCGCACGGCCGCACTGCTGCGCCGCTTCGGTGGCGACATCGCGAGCAACACGCTGGCCGCCGGCGTCGTGCGCATCGGCCGGGCCGTGCAGCCGGTCATCAACCTGCTGCGCGATCACCTGCTCGACTCGGATCTGATCTATGGCGACGAGACCACGGTCCAGGTGCTCAAGGAGCCCGGGCGCAAGGCGCAAACGAAGAGCTTTATGTGGGCGCAGATGAATGGCACCGGTCCACCGGTACGGTTGTTCGCCTATGCGCCGGGACGCGGCGCCGTGCATGCCGAGAAGCTGTATGCCGGCATCCGCCCCGGCACCACGCTCATCACCGACGGCTACGAGGTCTACAACGGCATCGCGAAGGCCGGTGGTCTCACGCACCTTGGATGCTGGGTTCACGCACGTCGACCACTGATCAAGGCCGAGGAGGCCATACCGAAGGCAGCTCGTTCACCCGACCAGCTCGCGACCCGGTTCGTGCGGCTGATTGGCAAGCTGTACCGTGCGGAGTCCTTGGCCAAGGACTGGACGCCCGCGCGTCGGCTGCGGCTGCGTTCGCGCTACAGCGCTGCAGTCGTGCGCGACATCGAGGGACCGCTGCTCACGCACCTGCACAGCGTTGCGCCGTCGAGCCTGCTGGGGGAAGCGCTGCACTACCTGCATGGGCAGTGGCCCAAGCTCGTGCGGTTCCTGGAGAACGGCACCTGGCCGTTGGACTCCAACCCCGTGGAGAACGCGATCCGTCCCTTCGTCGTCGGAAGACGCAGCTGGTTGTTCGCTGACACCGTCGGCGGCGCCAACGCGAGCGCCAACCTCTACTCGTTGATCGAGACCGCCAAGGCCAACAACGTCGAGCCCTACCGCTACCTCGTCGCGCTGTTCAAGAAGCTGCCTCTGGCGCAGACGGTTGACGACTACGAGGCGCTGCTGCCCTGGAACATCGAGCCCGGCGCGCTGTAGACCGCCCCGCGCACATCGGTTCCGACACCGCGCGCAAGGGCGTGGTTTAGTGACGGCTTACGAGCAAGCTCCTTTGCTCGGCGTTGTAAGCCTCGCTCTTGGCGGCGAACTTCAGTCGCTTGAGAATCGCGTTCTCGTGGGTCAGCTTGTCGATGATCGACTTCTGGAACGCCAACTGCGCGTCAGGCGTAGCCTCTCGCGAAGCTCCTGCGGGTCCGGCGTGTCGATCTCGTCGGCGATCACGGAAAGTGATCGTGCCGGCAACAATGCCCACCCACCATCCGCAGATACCGCAATGGATGCGCTACAGCGTGGTGGCGCAGCGGTCGAACCTGCCCCGAGGAGGTCGCTTCGTATTCATTGCTTACCCATCAAGTGCCGACCTACACGTCAAGCTGCCCGAGGACCGTCGTGCCCTTCATGCGTCGGACCTCCAGCACGTACTGTGCAATATCGGGGATGCTGTAGTCGACCACGATCTCGACGACCTCCTTGTGGGGCGCGCCCGAGCGCGCCTTGGTCGGGTAGTCGGCGATGCGCTTGAAATCTTCCATGCCGCGTGGATGAGGCACAGGAAAGGTGTTGCCCGAGTTCATGCGGCAAAGCCAAACCGCGTCCTGGTAAGCAGTCAGCAGCGGCTTGGCGTCGATGGTCAGGACGTCGTGTTCGAGCTTGCGATAGTCCCGTGCGCCGAGCAACCCGAACAGGCGCTCCTCTTGCGCCCACATGAACACCCGCCCGTTCAGAAACTTGTACCACTGCTCGGGCGTCGTTCCATCGATGAGCGCCTCTTGCAGACGAGACGGCCTCATCGGCTTCTGGTCGCGCAGCACGATGCCCAAGTCGTCGGGCCCGACGCGCATCTTTTCCGGGCGATGCCCATCCTCCAGCGCAGCGCGATCGGCGCCGTTCACGCCGAAGCGGTCCAGCACGGCGCTCGTGCTGAGCAAGCCGTTGGCCTTGATGGAAGGCCAGGTGTCTCTTTCGGCCATATGGTACAGCCGCGGGTAGCGTTCAATCAGGTCGTTCAGTTCCATCTCACCACATCCGTCGGTCGATGATGTTGCGTTCGTTGAAGGCGGTCGAAATCATCGAGACCGGCACACCACCGACCTTTTCCATTTCCTCGATGAAGCGCAGCGTGTCGTCGTTGAGCTGCTCGTACCGGTAGGCCGTTCGGTTGTCGATGCCGAAGTAGTCGGCGAAGGTGAGGGCAATGTCTGTGGGCCCATTCAGGAGCATCGAGCGCCTGAACTGCGCCCAGTCGAATTCGGCCACGCGCCGCGGCCGGTGGGAAACCGAGCCCACTTCGGTGCTTGCGAGCTCCGACAAGGGAATGCCGGAGCGATCCGCGATGTCCTGGAAGGTGATGGGCTGGCTCATGAAGCCGGACGTCTTCCCTTCGACCGAGTCGCCCACGCGGATGGGGTAGGTCCGGCAGACCATGACGACACGCCGCACATGGCGCGAGGCCAGGCCCGCTTCCGCAAGACACGCGGCGGCGGTGGTCACGCGCGAGGTGACATGGGGATAGAAGCCGTGGTGCAGGCTCAGGGATGTCCCCTGCGTGCCTTCGAGCATGATCCGCTTGCCTCTGGACAGGCAGTGCGCGAAATACTCGATGGTGTCGTCGACGTAGTGCTTGAGCTGCGGGACGTCGCGTGCGAGTTGGACGTCCGTGTCGGGGCGGCGATAGAGGATCTTTCGCGCTGTCGCGGCGCCGATGCCCTGCGCGGTCGACCCGATGGCGCCCTTGAGCGTTTTCTCCTCCCATTCGACGTCGCTCGCGGCGATGATCATCGCCTGGGGATCGATTTTCAGTCTGTCGAAGGGGATGGCCAGATCGGCGATTTCGCGCAGCAGCGTATTGAGGCCAATGACCGCGCCGGCTCCCACGACGAGCATCGCGTCACGATTGCCCAGGTAGCCAGAGGGCAGTTGCCGGAACGTGTACGGCTCGGCGCCGGAGCGGAACACCTTGTGTCCGGCGTTGGGTCCGCCGACGCGAACAAGCACGTCGTACTCGGGCGCCATGAACTGGGCAATGTTGCCCTTGCCCTCGCTGCCGTACTGGCCCCCGACCAGGATGTCCACCACGGCGGGCGCGATGACCGGACGCACCTCGAGCCGCGCGACCACGCGCGCGAACACATCGTGGTCATTGCACCGGTCGGTGTCGATGACCACGTCGGCCACCTTCGCCAGCGCGCTGACATGGCGTTCCGTCCAGTTCTTCGACAGGTCGGCATAGGTCTCGACCTCGCCGGTCCGCGGGCGCTGCGCGTAGCGCCTGGCCAGGGCCTCGTTGCTCGCCTCGAGGTGGACGTGGGTGACCGACCAGCCGCTTTGTCGCAGGAAGTGAACCTGCTCCGCGATTCGAACCGAATCGATGACCAGAAGCTCGTTGGGCTTGTCGCCCTCCACGTTCATGACGCGCTCGTTGAGCGCTTCGGCCAGCCAGCGGCCGCCGGTTTCGCGGTCCAGTCGGTGGCCGGCGAGTTGAGAGGGCCGGCGCGCGCGTGGTGTACGCGGCAATTGCTCGTATATGAGTTCCTTGGATCTGACCAGCACGGCGCCGGCCTTGTCTCGCAAATGGGCCGCCAGGGTGGACTTGCCCGCGCACACTTTCCCGGAAAGAACGATGGCTCTTGGTTTCACATGCCTCCGATTGCTGTTCTTCTTTTTGCCTCGCCTCGCGAGACTAGGCCGGTCGTCGGTAGACGGTTGTGGCAACGCCCTTGTCTACGAGCTCCTCGGCGATGAGTTCCTTCACGATATCCCAGCTCGCGCCCCCATGGCCAGTGCCCACACGCGGCATATGCACGGATGCGCCCAGTTTCTGCGCTTCGGCGCGGACTTCAGACAGGCACTGCGCCAACGCCGCATAGCGCAAGCGCTGCGAACCCGAGGCACCGATGCCTCGCTGCGCGACCATGTGGGCGACCGTCACATCCTTGCCAAGCGCGCCGATAAAAACCTCGCCCAGGGCGGGCGGGCGCTGCTGCGCGTGGGTCTCGCTGCGAAACTGCGCCCACACGTCGGGAAAGCGATGCCTCACCTGCGACGCGAAGCCGTTGCCGCCCCACGTCGAGTTCGTGTCCGGCACGACGTGGGCCACCAGCTTCGGCCCCGCGCCGCGAGGCTGCAGGGCGTCACCGTCGACTTCCTTGATTTCAGGGGGTGCGTACGCCGTATCCGCGCCCGCGATGAGCAGGCCCACCACTCTGGGGACCAGTGCGCCCGGGTAGGGCGCGAGGCCGACGCATTCAATCCGCAGGGGGCTTCCCTTTACCCACTCTTCCTGTCCGACGGCAGTGAACCCGATGGCGCTGGCTTCACTGACGACGCTGTTCGCCGGCAATGCCAGGCCCACTGGAATAGGGCAATCCCACCCCATGGCCGGAATCACATAGTCGATTTTGTAGGTCCCACCGTGGTGCGCCGAGGCGCAGAATGCGGCGCACGGTGTGCGCGCCAGCTTGATGAGTCGGATGAGACAGGCCTCGACGGAGACGTCGAACGCCTTACGCACGTCCATCACCTTCTGGATGGACAGGCGCTCGCCCGCGAGCTCCGTAAAGCTGCCCGAAGGCATCAGAAGCTCGGCCGCGCCGATATTGCACAGCACTTCGAGTTGCCAGTTGTCGCTGGCTTCGGCCGGATCGCCGCCGCGGTGGCGCACCCGCTCTGCGCAGTCGTCGAACAGGCTGTGCGCGACTTCATGCGCGATGGAAAAACGCAGCCGTCCACGCGGGCGCATCGGGTTGTATTCGAGGACCAAGCGGTCCTTCTCGCTGGGCACCAGGCGGGCATCCGGAATGTCGCCACGGGCCTCGAGCATCATGCCGCGCCATTTGGCCAGCGCGAGCGGATCGAATGGTGGGCCGCTCCAGCCCTTGTCCATCGCCTCCAGGGCCAGCTCGCGCGCCTTGGTTTCCATGGTGGCAACCGGGTCGGCGCCAGGGGAAAAGGCCAGCACCGATGGATTGGTCCAGGTGTATTTTTTCGCCATGCGAATTTTTCTCTTTAGTCGACAGCCGCCATGAATGCGGCAATGTTCTGATTTTCCACGATGACCACCGGAGGCAGGCGAGAGAAGCCCCACGCGTCGATGCGCGGCCTTGCAGTTGCCCGGCCGCTAGACTTCTCCAGATCCTGGTCGAGCACAACAAGGAAATGGCATGGACCTTCACTTCGGAAAGTACGCCGGCAAGACGACGCAGCTGCTGGTGCTCAAGGAGCCTCAGTACGTTCACTGGCTGCTCAAGAGCAACCCCAGTGGGCCGTTGCTGGCCGCCAAGACCCAGGTCATCAAGCACATCGCGGCGTTTGATGGCACACCGTTCACGGCGAGTTGCTTTGGTTGCAAGTCGCCTGCGTGTCGTTGCACGGTCTACGACAAAACGGTTTCGCCTATGTGGTGGTGCGACGTCTGCGATCCCTATCAACAAGGCGCGCACAAAGGCAAGCTGACCGAACTGAAAACGTACAGGGACGCGCTGTCCTATGTCGAGTGGCGCTGCGCCGAGCGGACCACCGACTACCGGGAACTGATCAAGGTCATGGCCCAGGCCAAGGGGCTGCCGGCGCGTGTGGGCGCCGCGCAGGCCGAATCCTTTCTGTCGTAGAGCGCGAGCAGGGTGCATCGTCGGGGCCCGCCTAGCGCCTCATTCGCCGGAAGCTGCCGACCACGACGCCGAGGACTTCGAGCGAGTGGCCGGGGCGGATGTCCTGGTAGTTCGAATTTTCCGCTCGCAGGATGTACTCACCGCGATCAAGCACGAGCGTCTTGACGGTGATGCGGTCGTCCACCACCGCGACGACCACGTCACCGGGTCGTGTTGGTGTGTGGTGCTCGACCACGACGATGTCGCCGTCCAGCAGCCCAACACCGGACATCGAGTCGCCGCGCACGGTGGCATAGCTCGTGCGTTCGGGGTGCTGCACTAGAAAGTCTTCGGCGCTGAGCGTCTCGAAATCTTCATCGGGAACTTCCTGGGGTACGCCGGCGCGAACCAGTCCGAGCATCCGGTAGGCAAAGAAGGACTTGGTGGGCGCGAGCCGCCCGTCCACCTTCTCGAGGTAGCCGTCGTCGACGAGGCGCCGGACCAGTCCGAACACGCTTGCGGACGAGCGAAGTCCGACCACCTCCGCAAGTTTGGACATCGCCGGAAAGGTCTTCTGCTGCCGCCAATGCTGACGCAACGCGGCAAGATAGCTGGCGTCCGAAGACGAACGATTCATCTGGCAAAGCGAATGTTTGTTCGGCAGACTATAGTTCGCAGCGCACCCGTTGGCAAGCGGCCCAGGCGCAAGACAGAGCGAAGAAGCGAAAGGGCCAACCAAGGCGTGCTGCGCCCACGCGGCCATCTGTTGCGCGGTGCGGCCCTCATGGCCGCAACACGGCTCGCTGTTCCGGTGATGCTGCGAGGGCTCGCCACGCGTCGGGCGTCATGCCCGGTCTTTGCGCGCGAGTCGCGCGAATGAACTCAGGCGCGCGCGTGCTCAGGCTTCGGGAATGAACCAGCGGAGGGGCATCGCATGGGTCCGTCGACTGGCCAACATCGAGAGCCGTCGTAGTCCAAACGGACGTTGGTCTAGCGGGCCGCCACGGCGACGATCCCACAACGAGGTGGGCTGGATCCCACCACCGTTCGATATCCCCTGCGTCAATTCTTGCCGTGAGCGCCCCCTGCGCCATTCTCAACCTCAACCATCCTCGGGTTGGCGTCTCACTGAATCCATCATTCGAGCCACCGCACTCACCTGAGCCGCCCCTGCTCTGAAATACCCCGCAACCGTGTCCGTGCTCCGATGCCCCGTCATGGCCATCGTTTCTTGCAACGGCATGTTTTGACGCCCCGCCTCGGTGACGAACCCCGACCGCAGCGAGTGCGCCGAAAAATCCTCTCCCACGCCCGCAGCCGCGCACCGCGCCTTCACGATGTCCCGCACCGCTGTCCCCGAGAGCCCGTCGGTGCCGAGTTTTCCGTTCTTGAGGATGCGTCGGAAGAGGGGCCCCGAGGTGATCCCGCTGGCCTTGAGCCAGGCGTCCAGCGCCACGGCGGCCGACCCCACCACCGGCTTCACATCTTCCGGGCGGATCTTTCCGTTGTGGTTCGTCTTCGAGCTCGCCAGCGTGTACAGGTAGGCGCCTTCATCGCCACGGTGCAGGTTCTCGAACACAGCCTCTGAAACTTCCGAGCGCCGCCGCCCGCCCGAGGCCCAGGCGAAGAGGAGGAGGGCGCGGTCGCGTTTTCCTTTCAGCGAGTCGTCGCAGGTTTCCAAAACCGCCTCCAACGGCTCCTTGGTCAGGGCACGTTGCTTGTGGGGCAGGGCGTTGCGCTTCGCATAGGCCTTTCGGGTCTTGCTCAGCAGCGCCTTGACCGCAGGCTCGACGCACGGATTGGGCTGCTTGGAGACGTGGTGCGCCATCGAGAGCACCGAGATCCGGTGCATCAGGGTGTTCAGCGCCGGCGCGCCCAGTTTTCCCTTGAAACCGGCTTCCACCAGCGCCTGGTCGATCGCGGGCGGCAGCTGGTGCTCGAGACCCGCCTTGGTCGAGCGCTGCGCATGGTCGACGATGAACTGGACGACCACAGGAACTGCCACCGGCAGCGCCATCTGCCGCCCATACCGCGCGCCGAACCAGGCGGCCCAGTAGCGCATGGCGGCGCGGTACGCCAGACGGGTGTTGTCCGATTCGCCTTCGGCCATGAGGTCGTGCGCGGCTTCCTCGGCCATGCCAGAGAGCTGGCCGGGGTCGAGCAGCGCGTGGTCGCGCTGCAGCGGCATCAAGGCCTTGGACGGCGGCGCTTTTTCAGCGGATTTCATGGACGCGCTCCAGCAACCGAGGGGATTCACCGGCGATGCCAGGCCGTTGGGCCAGCGCCGGCTTTATGTTATTTAATGCAGTTCTAGTAATTCGTTTGACATTCAGCTTCGGTCCATGGAATTTCACCCAAGGGAAATCGGTGCGCTCGGAAGCGGGAGTCAAAGAGATTTCCTGGCGGCAGTCGAGGCAATTTCTTTGTCAAACTTAGAGTTGAAGGTAATTTCTTTGGCAAACATCGAGCAGCTAACCGCATGCTCGTCGAAGAGGTCAGACTGCGCCCATGGATCGATCGTAGCGATGTCGGCTCCACTACGGGATGACGTAGAGAGAGCACAGGCCGAGTGAGCGATCCCCATGCGCTGGAAGCCATGTGCCGACCGAGCAGGGATTCGCGCTGCCGAGAACGAACAAGACTTGCTAAATGGTGGAGCGTCGCCTATTTTTATTTTTTTCGAAAGGCTCGGTCATGCTGACGTAGACGAAAACTGAGAGGGGCAGCTCGATTGCGGCGAGCTGCCCCTTTTTGCCTCAGAAGCTTTCCTGGTCGGAATGCGCTGTAAATATAGCGCAGAGGGAAGCCTTTTTCCAGTTTTCTCAACGACGTGAGCATGGTCGTGAATGCGCTATGGATGCAACGACCATCAAATCCGCGCGCGGACGCTCTCCGCTCAAGGCTTCAAGTTCTGTTCGCGCCGAGATACAGAAGCGGGGAAAACGGCCAGGCAACCTCTGCTACTTTTACGGCGCAAAGGTAGATCGGGATTGGGTGGCAAGGAGTTCACTCGAGCTCGCGGCCATGCTGCATGCCGAGGCCTCCCAGGACATCCTCTCGTACAGCTGCGACCTTGATCTGATCTGGTCGGAGCTGTCTTCGGGAGGCTTCAAAGGCTCCAAGCCGGACATGCGCCTTCAGCGCCGCGGGGGTCCACCCGAGTTGTGGGCAGTGGGCCATCAAGCTGACACGAGCAACGACCCTTGCGTCGAAAAGCAAAGGGAAACTCAGGAGGGCCACGCACAGACCCTCGGCTACGCCTGGAAGCGGTACACGGAGGCCGACGCAATGCGAGAACAGGTGATGCTGATGAACTGGCTCAGCATCAATCCGGTCCTCCTTCAGTTTCGCCACCTCGAAGTTGACGCGCTGCGCGAGGAGATCTCGAGGCTGGTGATCGCCCGCGATGGCACGACGGTCCGCGATGTCTATGCCGCCATCAACATGCCACGGTCCCACGCGTTCGTTGCATTGATGCGCGGTCACCACCGACGGTCGCTCACCGTTGAGATCAGCAAGAAGGCGTTTGGCCTGTCCACGCCGGTCATTCCCTGGAGGGACAAATGAGACACACCGCAGGTCGGGAGATCCGCCTCGAAGAACTGGACCTGCAGCATGCGCCGCTGCCCGACATTGAATTGCTGACGCCCAGCAAGAGGGCGAAGTACGACAGGCTTCGGTCCGCCCTGGAGGCTTACTGGGGCGGCACGCCACCCAGGGAAGTGATGCGCCTCCACGGGGTCAGTCGACAGCTACTCAGCTATCACGAGGACCGATTCTTCCTTCCGCACGCCGATGGACGCGTCTGGGGGTTCCGAGCGCTGATTTCGGGCACCCGAATCAAGCAGTACGAGCGCGAACAGCCGTCGAACGGGGAGACAATCAACGACGGCGCTGGTGCCGCAGGCAGCTTCACCCAGCTTCTGAAAGCCTATCCAACCGCCAAAGCAGTTCTCGACAAAGCGATCGCCAAGGAAGCGGGGAAGGAGCCGGAATCCATCGCCATCAATCGGTCCGCCCTGCACCGAACGTTCTTAGGCGTACTGCGCCATGAGGGGGTGGGGCCGACGCAGTATCCCCTTTGCACTGTCACTTGCGCCTACGAAGCGATGCGCAACTACATCTTGGACGGAATTCGAGACAGAGGCACCGGCGCTGCGCGCAACGGGCTTTTCGGACTGGAGGCGAATGATGGATTGGACGGTGGCAGCGGCAAGACGGGCTGGCTTCAACCGCTCTTGCCCTGCGACATCGCCTGCTACGACGAGCAACAACTCCCAGCCATCGGCACGGTCACGATCGAGCACGAAGGCCACCGGTTTGTCCTGCCCATGGAGCGCATGTCGCTGTGCTTGCTGGTCTCGCAGCATCCGAAATGCATCCTTGCCTATCACCTCTCCCATCGTTCCCGCGTGTCATCGGCCGATTTCCTCGAAACATTCAACAACCTGTTGACGCCATGGAGCCCGAGGGAGTTCAAGGCGCTTCCGAAGCTCGCCTACAAGGAGGGTGCGGGACTGCCCAACGGGCTCATCCCCGGCTTTCTCGAGGGTTTGCGTATTGCCCTGATCAGGCTGGACAACGATCTGACGCACTACGCCGATGCGGTCCTCGTCTACCTGCGGGAATTGCTCGGTGCGGCGATCGAGTTTGGGAAGGTCAGACGCTGGCTTACCAGGTACCCGGTAGAACAGGTCTTCGCCGCACTTCAGAAGGAACTATCGCGACTCCCATCGACCACCGGCAGCGGTCCGGCGGATCGCCACGTCCACGACCCAGCCGGCAATGCCGTGAAGTGGAACGTCTCGTTCGAGGAACTGTCCGAGCTGGTCGAGGTCATCGTCGCCAACTTCAACGGCGCCGCGCGAAGGGAGTTGTACGGCGCGACGCCCCTCGAAGCCCTGCATCGTGAGTGGGCAGGGCGCCACGCCGAAGGAATCGCCATTCCTGGCTACCTGCCAACGCTGGCGGAACACCTCCCTTTGCCGGTCGGCATCTGCAAGGTCACGATCCGCGGCAGCGAGAAGAAGGGCGTTCCTCCATACATCGAACTTGATCATGCCAAGTACACGAGCGACATGCTCCATTGTGCTTGGCACCTGATCGGCACCCCGATGATCGCCCTGCTTCAGAGGGATCATCGCCTCATTCAGATCAGGTACCCCGATGGCTCGAGCTTCGGCCCCGTCAATGTCACAGGACACTGGTCGCACAGCTTTCACGATCGGGCGACGCGGCAGGAAGTCGTTCGCCTCCACAAGCAACGGGCCATTCAGTACGCGGGCTCGGACGACCCGATCGAGGTCTTCAAGGCGCACAAGGTGGAGCAGATGCGCGCCCATGCCAACAGAAGCCCAGGCAAGGTCGTTCGGGGCTCCAACAAGGTCCTTGCCACCCTGAGCGGCGGCGCCCCGATCGGCCCGATTTCGAGCGCGCCCGCTGCACCCGTCGCACCCGCACATGCTCCGGACACGACCGATCTTTGGACCAGCACCCGGCTGGCAGCGCAGGAGAGTCTGAAATGATCGAGGAACTTGCCTACCGTCAGGCCCACCAGGCCAAACACCCAATCGCCAGACGAAACGGGTATCTGCTTTCAACGACGATGCTCGAGATCGCCAGGAAGCTCATCTTCACTTGGGTCGAGCTCGGCAAGAGCGGCCTCGCTTTCGCCGGCTCATCACGAGCCGGGAAGTCAACCGCGCTGCGTGCGATCTCGGCAGCGCTGCGCGACGCATTCCCAGACCTTCTGTTTGTGGTCTTCAGTTCCGAAACCCAAACTCCGACGGACCGCTATGAGCGTCTGTTCACCCAGTTCATGGAGCAGCTCGCCAAGGGCAGTTCCCTGCGACGTCGCACCCAGGACTGCCACACCTTGGCCAATTGCCTGATGTCGATGTGTCGCGACAGCGGTGCGGCCCACTGCGTCGTTCTGCTGGACGAGGCCCAAAGGCTCGGCGTGCATCAATGGGAGGCCCTCTCCATTCTGTGGAACCGCCTCGAGATGAACAACTTCGGGATGTGCGTCTTCTCTTTCGGGAGCGAGGAACTGCGCCACAAGTCCAAGCTCATCCAGGATGGGGCTGCCTCGCAGGGGGTGGCCGGGCGCATCTTCGTGAAGGTGTTCGATTTCGATGGCTTGCGTTCGCGCGACGAACTCAAGTTGCTCTTGGCTCAGTTCGACGAAAAGCTCCAGTTTCCGGATGCGCAGTGGCCGTTCACGCGGTATTTCGCTCAGACGGCCTACGACAGAGGTTGGCGCCTGGCCACCGAAGCGGACTCGTACTGGCAGGCACTTTGCACTCACTCGTGCATTGACAACCTTGGAAACGGTCGCGGCATCTGCGTGGAGTGGGTGGTCGATCCGATCCACTATGTCCTGAAGGACTGCCTGAACAACCCGCAGTGCATACCCGGAACCACCCCACTGGATTGGGCCAAGGGCCTGGAGTTGCTGTGCCCCAAGAAGATCTATTGAAGCATTCGATTTGGATCTGGCCAAACTCGTACTGGCGCCCGTCGGAGAGTGCCTGGCTGACAGCACACAAATTCGGCTTCCTGAACGGGATCGACGGAAAGATCCTCGGCCGCGTCTTGGCCAGCGTCGACCCGAGCGGGGAGCAACTGCCAAGGAGTGCCCCGGTGCGGCTGTTCAACCGCATCGCGGAAGAACGGCGATACGGCAACAGGCCCGGCGGGCGGTACGATGTGCTGCGGGCTCATACGCTGGACGAGCTCTTCGGATCACATCGGCGCGCGATCTGCGCGCCCTACCTGCGACTTTGTCCTGTATGCATCGAAAGGTGGTTTCATTCGAGCATCCATCAGCTCGAAGGACTGCGATCGTGCCCGCGTCACGGCGTCGACCTCGTTTCTTCGTGTCCAGGCTGCGGAAGGAAGATCTTTCTGGACGATCCACCCGAGTGCCTGCGGCATCCGCTTTGCTGCCATAGGTGCAGACGACCCTTCGCGGGGCGCGAGCCGCTCTTTTCCGAGCTCTTTGCGGAGAGGGAGGAGGGGGCCTCGAGATTGGCAGCGCGCATCCAGAAAGCGATCGCGACGATCTGTCGATCGAGGCCAGTGCTGGGCATCGATTCGGACGGAGACGTCCCAATCGGCGCCGCGGTTTACCTTGAAGCCCTATTAGATGGGACGCGTGTTCGGCAGCGACTCGAACTGACGCGCTGACGCGATCACAACAGGTCGATTTGCATGAGGCGCCCTCGCTGCGCCTCATCGAGCAATCTTGGAATCTAACCTCGCCACAACCATCGCTTGGATTCGCTCTATGAGGCCTGCGATCGACCAAGAAGACTGCTGAAATCTCCACAGTCGCATTGCTCGGAAGTTGGGCTACACAGACTGCGGTGCGAGCATGACGTCCTGCCTCGCCGAAAACTTCGACCATCAGGTCGGACGCGGCATCGGCCACCAGACTGGGTTGGCTGAAATCCGCAGTCGAGTGAACGTACACCGTGATTTCGACTACGCCTTCGACCAAATCGATGGAGCCGAGCACGTCACGCGCCACCGCCAAGAGACGCGTGGCACAAATCCGTGCCCCGCGCCGCGCTGCTTCGATGTCGACGTCTTTCCCGACCTTGCCCTCGACCGTCATCGCGCTGCCAACCCTCGGGGTCTGCCCGCTGACGAAGAGAAGATCCCCACGCAACACGCCCGGAAGATAATTGGCAGCTGGCGCTATTTTCGCGGGCAGTTCAATGCCAAGTTGTTGCAATCGGGCAGAAGCGTCGAGCGGCATCATGAGTTTTGTGAAAGGATCAATTCGCTGACAACGCTGCGGCAATCAGCTCGTCCGCGCAGCGATCTGCGTCGGACATCGAGTTGAAGATATGCGGGCTGATGCGCAAACTTCCGTGGCGCTGTGTAAAAAAAATGTCCCGCGTTCGGCAAGCGGTCGCCACTCCATCCGGGACACCGCGCACGCCAAGAATGTGCGGACTACGCAGCGACTCAGGCAAGCAACTGAACCCCGCGGCGCCAAGCTTCGAGGCAATGCGCCCCGTGAGCCTTGCAAGATGCTGGCGCATCGCTTCTCGCGACCAACCTGCGCCGAGATCTAGGGCGGCGAGGGCCGTTGGAATGCCAACGAAGGTGTCACGCTCACCCATGTCAAACCGCGCCGCGCCCGGCGCGTACACGCCGCTTGCGACCCGATTGAATCCGTTCTGCTCCAGAGGAGCGCCATGTTGCCACCGCGAAGCGACATACAAGAACGCCAGGCTGTAAGGGCCGAGCAGCCACTTGTACATAGGGAACACTGCGAAGTCGACCTGCAATGCAGGTAGGTCAATGTCCAAGATGCCGGCGGATTGCGTGAGGTCGAGAACGATCCCTGCGTTGCGCTCCTTCAATGCTGCGCATACGACAGGAAGGTCGATACGACTTCCGTCGATCCAGAACGTCTCGCAGAGTGAGGCTAGGGCGATGCGTCGCGAGTCCCCGAGACGCAGATGCGCCAGGATAGCGCGCGTCCAATCGCCGTCGGACGGACGCCGCACCTCGTCGAGCACCGCGCCCGTCGATTGGGCCTTGGCATGCCAGGTCAGCATCTGAGACGTGTGATCGTCCTCCAGCACGAGGATGCGCTCGCCTTCGCGCACCGGAAGGTTTTCGGAAGCGACCGCGAGGCCGTAGCTCGCAGCGCAGGTCACAGCCATGTCGTGCGGCTGCGCCTGCACCAGTGCGGCTGCGCGCATGCGCAGCTGGGAGACAAGGGCCTGTGACGCCTCTCTGTCGCGACGCCATGGTCGGGCCTTGCTCGATACGGCGCGCAGCGAGGCGTGCTCGACTTCCCGCGGAATCGGCGCCATGGAAGCGTTGTCCATGTAGACGACACCTTCCTCCATCGAGAACAGTTCGGGGCATGGAAGCTTCATGATTCAGGAGTAGCTGACGCGCCGACCTTGGTGCATCCAGTCCTGGATGACCTCACGAGACACGGCGACGACATGTTGCACCGTCTCGCCCACCTCCGATGCGGCACGGTAGGCGACTCCCACCTCCATGGCCTCCAGCGGCGGATCGCTCTCAAACTGGTCGAATTCAGCGGCATGTGCATAGCTCGACAGTACGGTTGAAGGCACAACCGTGATCCAGTCTCCGTTGCGTGCAAGATTCAGCCGGTCGATGGGTCCGCTACAGATGTCGACGCGCCTTGGCTTGACGTTGCCCGAACGAAACCAGTTCACGACCGCGCGATGGATCGGCGAGCCTTCCGCATCGGTCAGGACGGGGAATCGTCCCAGACCTTGCGGCGTCACTGTTCGCGGAAGTCCAGTGCAGCGGTGGCTTGCAGCCCACTCGAGTTGAACCTCGTAAAGCCTTGCATATCCCAGAGCGGCATCTTCGACGCGGCCCAGGACGAAGGCCATGTCGATTTTTCCGGCCCGCAATAGGTCCGTCAGGCGCTCGCTGATCTCGACGACCAGTTCGATCTCTACGCCCGGCAGCTTTTCATACACCGACCGCAACAGCGCGGGCAACCAACTCGAGGCCGTCCCGTGATTGGCGCCCAAGCGAACGGTGCCGTAGATCGGGCTGGCGGAGTTGGCATGCTGCTCCATGCGCTCAGCGAGTTCCACGATCGACTCCGCCAGTCGGAGCACCTCACGGCCTTGCGGCGTGATCCTCACGGGACGCTTGTCGCGCAGCAGGAGGGTGATGCCCAGATGCTCCTCGAGCTCCCTCAGCCGCGCTGAGGCGGCAGGCTGGGAGGTGCCGAGTTGGGTCGCAGCTTGGCGGACGCTGCCGAGCCGGCAGATCCAGACCAGCGTTTCGAGTTGGCGCAGGTTCATGCTCACGGCGCAATTGTGCGGCCTGAAGCCTAGGCAAGCCCGCATGATCAGCTTTTTGGATCATCCGGTCATCAGGTTGATGAGCGGAGCTTGGCTCGAAGACGGTCGAGAGGGACATTCGAGGCCTTCCCAAATCTCTATCCGATCCCATATGAACTTCCGAATTGGGGTGGACATCGGCGGCACCTTCACCGACCTTGCGCTGGTCGATGACGATACTGGCCGGGTCTTTACCCACAAGCTCCTGACGACCCCCCAAGCGCCCGAGCGCGCCGTGATCGATGGCGTCGCTGCGGTCCTGAAGCTTGCGGGCGGCACCATCGATCAGGTCGGAACGCTGGTGCACGGCACCACGCTCGTCACCAACGCGCTGATCGAGCGCCGTGGCTGCAAGGTGGCCATGCTGGTCACTCGCGGCTTTCGCGACACGCTCGACATGGGTCGCGAGACACGCTACGACCTGTACGACCTCCGACTGCGTTTCGCATCGCCACTGATCGAGCGCAGCGCGCGGCTCGAAATCGACGAGCGCCTGGATCACGAAGGAAGTGTCTTGAAGGCGCTTGACTGCGAATCGGTGGTCGCACCGCTGGCCGAGCTCGTGGCGCGTGAGCGGCCCGAAGCCATCGCCATCTGTCTGCTGCATTCCTACGTCGACGCCACGCACGAGCGGAAGCTCGCGGAGATTGTGCAGCGCGAGCATCCGCGCCTCCATGTGTCGCTTTCGGGGGAGGGCTATCCCGTGATCCGCGAATACGAACGCTGGACCACGACAGCCCTGAACGCGTACGTGCAGCCGCTGGTCGATCGCTACCTCACGCGTCTCGAGGAAGGCTTGGCGACCAACGGCTTTGGAGGTCGCCTGTTCATCATGGCGTCGAATGGGGGCACCCTGACCCCTGACATCGCACGTCGCTTTCCTGCTCGTCTGCTTGAGTCGGGCCCTGCGGCGGGGATTCTGATGTCCGCGGCCGTCGGTCGGGCGCTCAAGCGTCCGGATGTCCTGGCATACGACATGGGCGGAACCACCGCCAAAGGTGCGCTGATCCGCGACGGCCAGCCGATGAAGCGCTACGAGCTTGAGGTGGCCCACGTCCATCACTTTCGCGCGGGCAGCGGCCTCACAATGAACTTGCCCGTACTTGACATGATCGAGATCGGCGCGGGCGGCGGCAGCTTGGCTGGCGTGGACGAGCGCGGCATGCTGCGCGTGGGTCCGACCAGCGCCGGGGCTGATCCCGGGCCCGTTTGCTACGGCCGTGGCGGGACGACGCCCGCACTGACCGACGCCAACCTCGCGCTGGGTTACCTCGATGCGGGGTCATTCCTGGGCGGCCGGATGTCAGTCGATGTCGAGGCGGCAAAGCAAGCGATCTCGGGCAGCGTCGCTGCACCCCTTGACGCCAGCGCCAGTCGAGCCGCTTGGGGCATCCACGAAGTGGTCAACGAGAACGTGGCGGCGGCCTTCCGTGTCCACGCCTCCGAACGCGGCGTCGACGTCCGCCGTTGCACGATGGTGGCGTTCGGTGGTTGCGGGCCGCTGCATGCAGTGCGCATAGCCCGAAAACTCAAAGTTGGCACAGTGGTGTTGCCACCTGCCGCGGGCGTTATGTCCGCCCTCGGCCTGCTCATCAGCCCCTTGTCTTTCGAAGTCGGGACCACGCGTGTGGTGCTGTGGAAGGATGTGACCCCCAACGTGTGGTCGCAGGTGTTCGGCCATCTGCGCGGGCAGGCTGCGCAAGTGCTCGAGGATGCTGGCTTGTCGATGGACGACATGACTCTGCGTGGCAGGCTGGACCTGCGTTACGCGGGTCAAGGCTACGAGGTCGGTGTCGATGTCGACCTGTCGCAGCCTGCGGCAGATCTCTGCGGCGCCGTCCCGAAGCTGTTCGAGGAAGCCTACGTGCAGGTGTTCGGCCTGGCATTGGAAGGCCAGCCCCTCGAAGCGGTGCAATGGCGACTGGAGGCTGTGTCGCGACAGCAGGTTGCCTCCCGGCCCACGCGATTCGCCTCCTACGAGTCGCCCGGCGGTGCTGACCGAGGCAGTCGTCCAGCCTTCGACCCCGAGTCCGGTGAGTTTGTTGAACACCGTGTGCTCGATCGGTACCGGCTGGCGCCGGGAAGCGAGTTCAGCGGTCCGACCTTGGTCGAAGAAATGGAGTCGACCACCGTGGTGGGCGCTGGCGTCCGCGGGCGCGTTGACGACCAACGCAACTTGATTCTGGAGATCCTATGACAACGGCAGCTACCGACACCATCGCCCTGGGCATCTACTGGGACCGCCTGATCTCCATCGCGGACGAGATGATGCAGGCCCTCATTCGCACAGCGTTCTCCAGCACCGTGCGAGAAACGCACGACTGCTCGACCACCATCTTCGACGCCCGAGGCCGAGCCATTGCGCAGGCCACCAGCGCGATCCCGTCGTTCACCGGAACCGCGCCTCTGACGCTGGCCCACATGCTCGCGCGCTATCCCGCAGAAAGCCTTCGGCCGGGCGACGTGCTTCTGACCAACGACCCCTGGATGGGCACAGGCCACATGTTCGATGTCAGCGTGATGCGTCCGATTTTCCTGGACGAACGCTTGGTCGGCTATTGCATGAGCGTCTCCCACTTGCCTGACGTGGGCGGCGCGGGCTGGTCGCCCGAGACGACCGAGATGTACCAAGAAGGCCTGCGCCTTCCCGTGAGCCGCTTCTTTGAAGCCGGCGTTCGCAATGAGTGGCTGGTCGATCTCATCGCGGGCAACGTCCGGGTATCCGATCAGGTTCTGGGCGATCTGATGGCGAATGCCTCTTGCACTGCCGTGGCCGAGCGGCTGTTCGTCGAGTTCCTGCAGGAGTACGGCATTCTCGATCTGACGCCGATTGCCGATGACATTCTCGCCACAAGCCAAGCATCGATGCGCTCCAGCATCGCCCAGATGCCTCAAGGCACTTGGCGCAATGAGATGACGATCGAAGGGAAATCGGGCCCCATTCGCTTGGTCTGCGCCGTGACGGTGCATTCCAGCGGAATCACTGTCGACTACGAAGGCAGCGATCCGGTGGGTCCGTGGGGCATGAATGTGCCCATGTGCTACACGCGCGCGATGACGGGCTACGCCATCAAGTGCCTCACGCTGCCGAGCGTCCCAAGCAACGACGGGGTCATGGCGGTGATCGAGGTGAAGGCGCCGGTGAACTCCATTCTGAACGCGCAGCCGCCGGCGGCGACCGCTGTCCGTCACTCGGTCGGGCACGCACTCTATCCTTTGTTGATGGGAGCGATGGTCGAACCCTTGCCGGACCGTGTGCACGCGCAGTCGGGGGGCGGCAACATGCTCAACGTCAGAGGGCAGTACAAGGGGCGCAAACACGCGCAGGTGTTTTTCTGCGCCGGTGGCTATGGGGCGCTGGCGGGCTTCGACGGTCACGGAACGACGCCTGCGCCGTCGAATCCCCGTGGAATGCCTGTGGAAGTCTGGGAAGCACAAACTGGCATGTTCATCGAATCAAAGTCCCTGCTGCCCGATTCTGGTGGCGCCGGAGCAGCACGGGGCGGACTTGGCCAACGGCTTCGCATGCGCAACGACAGTGGCGCGCCGGTCTCGATCTCCTGCTTCTCGGGCCGTACCGATTTCGGCGCGGAGGGATTCGCCGGGGGTCTGCCAGGCAAGCTGCGCCGCTACTGGATCAATGACGAGCCGGTGCCCTCCAAGAAAGCCTATCAACTCGCGCCGGGCGACATCCTGATGACCGAGGAGGCAGGCGGTGGTGGATTCGGTCCGCCGTCCGAGCGATCCGATGCGCTGGTTCTGAACGATCTGCGAGCAGGTTTCGTGACAGCCGAGGCGCTCGTCAACGACTGGCAACTCCCGCCCGAGCGCGTCGCCAGGCTGACCGCAGCGAGCACCCGGGCCGGCTGAGCCGCGATGCCAACCTTGATTTCACATATTCTCACAGCGCAAGGAGTTTCCCCTGATGATTGCTTCCACCCGATGGCTCTTCAAATTGCTCGCGCCGGCTGTCATCGCAGCTGGGCTCACAGGTCCGGCACTCGCTCAGCCGTTTCCCAACAAGCCTGTCAAGATCATCGTGCCCTTTCTCGCAGGCGGAGCTCCCGACGCCGTGGCACGACTGGTCGGAGACCGGTTGTCGGCAAAGTGGGGACAACCGGTCATCATTGACAACAAGCCCGGTGCAAGCGGTGCGCTGGGGGCCCAGGCTTTGAAAACGTCGCCGCCTGACGGATACACGTACTTGCTGGCTGTCTCGAGCTTGGTGCAACTTCCCCACCTCATCCCCAACGTGGCCTATGACGTGAAGAAAGATTTTTCTCCGGTCTCCCATTTGGGGGGCACGCACCTCGCTCTTCTAGTCAACGGCAGCCTACCCGTGAATTCGGTGCAGGAGTACATCGCCTATGCCAAGGCACGTCCGGACAAGCTCAACTACGCTTCCTACGGAGCAGGCTCGCTCAGCAATATCTTCGGGGAGGTGTTCAACGACTCAGCGCAGGTGAAAATCCAGCACGTGGCCTACAAGGGCGATTCGCCCGCACTGATTGACCTGATGGAGGGACGTGTGGAATCGGCTTTCCTTTCAGTCTTCTTGGTCAAGCAGCACCTTGCATCCGGCAAGCTCAAGATGCTCGCGGTGACGGGCCCGACGCGTTCGCCGCTTGTGCCGAACATTCCCACGATGGAGGAGGCGGGCGTGAAGGGCCTTGGCCTGCAAGGTTGGTTTGGGTTGTTTGCACCTGCCGGAACGCCGGCGACCATTCAGCAGAAGGTTGCGGCAGACGTGCAGGAAGTACTCAGCCACCCGGAGGTCAAGGCCAAGCTGCTCGAATCGGGTATCGTGGCCAGCAATGGCGGAACGTCAACTGAGTTTGCCCGTCTGGTGAGTTCGGATTTCGACGCATACGGTGAGCTCATTCGAAAGTACAAGATCTCGCTTAACTAAGTCGAGCCACTTCGCCGCTCCCGCATCGCTCAAGCTTCCATGGCCAAACCGATCCGGGGGCAAATTATGTTCACCGGGGCCACGGAGCACATTCAAGGCCGCAGGGAGGGGCGGGAAAGGTAGTACGGGGTTTAGAAGCCTGCAAGCCCGCCGAGGGGATGACGTTTCTCCCGCGCCCTCCGCGTGGGAAAAGTGCGCACGGCAGGGAAGAAGAGCGCACTCCGGTCTCGCTCCGGCCTGCGACAGACTGTCGTGGCCTTGCCAGATCGGCATTGCCGACTCTCGCCCATTTAGCAGTCTGGCAGAAGCCCCGTCATGCCCTCCTCGCCCCTTCCTTCGCTCGCCTGCGAAAGCGCAGAGCGCTCGTCGCCGAACGCATTGTGGCGGACCTGACGCTGGACACCGCTCTGGATGCAGGTTACGAGCACCTTGACACAGCGCGCCGGTACGGAAACGAATCCGATATTGGCAAGGCCATCTCGATCGCCGGCGTTCGACGTGAGGACATCTTCCTCACGTCGAAGGTTTGGTGGACCGATCTTGAGCCGAACAAGGTCCTGACGTCGATTTCGCAAAGTATCGAGGATCTTGGCACGGAGTACCTCGACCTGGCGCTCATCCACTGGCCCAACCCTGCCGTCAATCTTGCCGAAACGCTCGACGCTTTCGCTCAAGCGAAGGCAAAGGGCTGGGTCCGCAACATCGGCGTATCGAACTTTCCATCTGCCTTGTTAAAGGAAGCGCTGGATCTGTCGCTGACGCCGATCGCGGCACTGCAATGTGAATAGCACCCCTTCCTCGATCAGACGAAGTTGCTCGAACTTTGCCGCGCCAGGGAAATGGCATTCATTGCTTACGCGCCGTTCGGCAGCGGGGCACTCCTTTCAGATCCAACGATCGAGCGAATCGCCGCTGAGCACGGCACAACGTCCGGTGACGTGGTCCTGGAGTGGCTGATGCAGCAGCAGGGCGTGGCCGCGGTGCCGCGATCATCCAACCCCCGCAGAATTGCAGCCAACGTCCAGCGTAACGGTATCAAACTGTCGCCAGAGGAGATGCGCGCGATTCATGCCCTGCGCAGGCCAGACGGGCGGGTGTTTTCCCCCGAATGGGCGATGCAGTGGGACGCGCCGAGTCCGATGTAAATGAAGCCCCGGCGAAAGCTGAGAATCGCTTGCCGTGACGGCCGCCCGGCGCCAGGCGCATTAGCGGTCATGCAACCGGGCCAATTGGTTGGATGCTGGGCCACGATCTAGTCGCTGACGGCGAGAAATCACGCGTCCCGTAGATTGCAAGCGCCTGCATGCCTGCGTGGCTTCTCCTGGAGCGAACTTGAACAGGCATTGGCGAACGACGACTGACAGCTCGAGCAAGGTCTGCTGACATTTAACATAAGCCGCATTGTATGTCTTAAGTCATTGATTTATAACGACTTTTTACTTTGACTGGGAGGCTGGCGGCTTGGTTTTGAGGCTGGAATCGTACTCCGGCTACGACGACGCGAGCATTTCCAAGCAGCTCCTCGATCAGACCGGCACATCCGCCGGGGGGCCTTCATTCCACGTGCCGGCGCGACGTCCTCGATGGGGGACCTTCGCTTAGACCGCTGCCGCGCGGCTCGGGGGCCCTTCAGAGGTCGGTCGAGGCGCCCCCACCCCACATCACTGCAAGCGGATGTCCTCGCCTGGCGCTCTCCGAACGACGCAAAGGAATTACCTGAACTTTGTCAAACGAATTACTAGAACCACATATTTATTAAACATGCCATGTATGATGTCTTACGTATATTCTACATCACTTCCGATAATCTATTATTATCGCAAGTAAAAGCCAAGGGAGAAAAGCCGACATGGATCTGAAAAGTTCGAGCAACAACATACCCAGGTGACATGAAGTTCCAACATCTGCGACGTAAACGTCCAACATCCGCCGATCTCGGCCCCCGTCGCCAGAAATGTTGGCCATTTATGTCCGAGATTCCCCCCGAGCCTGGAAGGTGTGAGCCCACATGACCACGACTGACAACACCCCGGTTTCCGTTTCTTCACCGTCTCCACCGGCGGCGCCAGGTTCGACGCACCGCCTCACGCGTCGGCCCAGCACGCGTGGCGTTCAGCTCGAGGACGTGCTCACCGCGGCCGACGCGATCGTGGCCAAGGGCCAGAAGCCCACGATCGAGCGCGTGCGCCAACACCTGGGCAGCGGCTCGCCCAACACCGTGAGCCCCATGCTCGATGTCTGGTTCGAGCGGCTCCCGCAGCGTCTGGCGGGTCTGGCCGCGCCGCAGGCACGCCCTCAGCTCGACGGCCCTCCGCTCGCCGTGCTCCAGGCCGCCGAGCAGTTCTGGGACGTCGCCCGGCGCGAAGCCGAGCAGGTCCAGGTCCAGAAGGGCGAGGCCGACCGGCGCGAGATCGAACTCCAACGCGACGCCCTCGCCCACCAGCAAGCGCAATTGCAGCAACGCGAGGCCACGTTCGAGCAGGCCCGCACCCATCTCGACAAGGCGCTGGCCGTCGCCGAGCAGCGCCTTGCCGAGAAGGAGACGGAGTTGCATGCGCAGCAGCAGGAGTCCGCACGCATCTTGAGCGAAACAGCAGCCGAAGTGCGGCGCCTGCGCAAAGCGCAGGAAGAAGCTTTGGCCAGCAAGGAAGCCCTGCGCGAGAAGTCCGAGATGGCGCTCGGCGCTGCGCAACGCGACGCGAAGGAAGCGGAGCAACGCCACGACGCACGCGCGCGCCGGCTCCTTGCTGACATCGATCGCGAGCGGGTGGCGGCGCGCCAAGCCGTGGCCGACCTGAAGAAGGAGCAGAGTGCGCGTTCTGCCGAACAGGACGCCTCGCGCGCGGCGCTGGAGGCAGCACGACAGGCACTCCAGGCTGAGAAGGCCGCGCACATCGATGCCGCCGCGTCCTGGTCGCGTCAAGAGCAGACGACCCAGATCGAGTTGGCCACGCTTCGAGAGCGCGCCGGCGCAGCCGAGCAGCGAGCGGGCGACCTTGCTTTGCAGCTGATGCACCAGCAGGCGCAGGTCGAGCGCGAGATGGCCCAGCTGCGCGATAGCCACGCAGCGACGGCCGCCGCGCTGCGGCAACTTGAGGCGCGTGAGAAAGTCGATACCGGGAAAAAGTCGTCCGGCCGGCCACCGCGAGGAAAGAAACCTTCTGGCTGATCGCGGGACGGCATTCAGGTCTGCGCGCACGTCGACGATCCGATCGCCCTCCCCTATAACCTGCGCCATGCAGGCGCGCGCCAAGCGCTGGCCGCGGATCGACGACCACCTTCACTCGACTGATCGCGCAGGAGGTGTCCCGCGTAACAAAGCGCTCGATTTGAAGCATCCACGATCCGGTCTCCAGGTGTGATTGCCGAACGCTGCGATTCGAGGTTCCCTGCTATCTCGGGACGAGGTTGGCGCGAGCGAACGCGCGCTGCTCGCGCCGGAAATCGCAACGCCGCTGTTCGGCAAAGATCTTGGGCAAACAACACTTCCTCGGTCGGCTCCCATCCGAATGACCGAAACACTTCGTCGATGCCCGGCGATCGTTCCCACGGAAAATAGTTGCTGACGTTCTGGACCGGCACGCCGTCAACTTTCCCCGCGCAACACAACGAATGCGGCCGGTCGGGGCTGGCTCGCTGAGGGATTCGCACACCAACGCCTCGCCAGGGCCTCCACGATTCACGGAGCTTCGCCATGCCCAAGATTCGATCTGGCGGCCGCACTGACAGTGGGTCGCCTCGCTCACGCACCAAGGGATTTCGCCCGCTTGGGCCTCTGGCTGATGAGGCGCTAAAACGGGGCAAGCGCTCGTACAACCTCTGGTATCTCTACGGCCCGAAAGCCGGCAGCGACTTGGTCGTGTCAAGCGATGCACAGGCCATGGACGTCTGGTGGAGAGAACTGGATCCGAGCGTGCGAAAGTACTCGGTGGACAGCCCCGTGCCGCAGCGCAAGGTGGTCTCCATCTCGGATCTCTCGTTCACCGCAACGGTGAAGCTGTCCGATGAAACGACCCAGCTGCGAGATGTCCGGTCAGACGACTTGGAACTCCCCGGTACGGGCGGCGAGAAGGCCCGCAAGAAAGCCGACGTGCATGAGAAGGTTGCATATTCTCTGGGCTGCTCCTATTTCCGAGTCGGCCTTGCTCAGCTCAGGGCCAACGACCTCCTGGTTGCCAACGCCAAGGTCGCCACGGCAACGCTCGCAGCCGCGCGAGATCATTCCATCGAGAGCCAGCACGCGAGCCTCCTGGCTCTCATGAGACGCAGCCCGGTGTGGACCGTCGAGGATCTGCTCACGCACTTTGAATCCGAAGAGCATGCCCTCTTCCTCGCGGCAGTCTTCCGCGCGGTCGGCCGCGGCGATCTGAGCTCGGACCTCCATCAGCACCGCTGGGGTAAACGCACGCGCCTTTGGGTCGGCGACGGCGATGCCTCGCCGGCCGCCGGCTCCTTGGCAACCGTCGCCGAGGGCAACGATCGCGACAGGGGTTTAGCCGCGCCGGTTCTGTCGCGCTAAGCCGGTCGAGGCGGACGAAGTCCGGCAGTTGTCGGGGTCAACGGACGGCGAGACTATAGAAGTAGTCGGCGTGTGAGAATGCCAAGCCGCCGGGGCAGAGCAGTTGCCCCTTCTTGATCATGTGCATGGTCTCGATGCCGGCAATCAGGCGGGCGGCAGAGTGAAAAGACTTGAATCCCATCATCGGCCGAACTCGTCGTTTGACGGCGCGGTGGTCCTGCTCCACAAGATTGTTCAGGTACTTGGACTGCCGTAGTTCGATGACGCCGCCGCTATCGGCGATCAGACCACGCACGGCGGCGGTGTTGGCACCGCTCTTGTCGATCGTGATCTTTTCGGGCACGTCGTGCTGGCCGATTGCGCGCTCGAAGAACCGGCGTGCGTCCGCCACGTCACGGCGCGCGGTCAGCAGGAACTCAACGGTCTGGCCCAACCGATCGACGGCTCGGCATAGATACTTCCACTGGCCACCCACGAGCACGTAGGTCTCGTCGACCCGCCAGGAGCGGCCCACCGGATGCTTGCGCCGACGAAACACCTTGGCCAAGACGGGCAGCATCTTAAGTGACCAACGGTGGACGGTGGCGTGGTCGACCAGCACACCGCGCTCGGCCATCATCTCTTCCAGGTTGCGCAGGCTCAAAGGGTAGGCCGCGTACCAGCGAACGCACACAAGCATGATCTCTAGCGGGAAATGCAAACGCCTGATGACCCCTCGCAGGGTCGAGTTCGCAAGTTGAACCGCCCCGGATTTTGAGGAGGCTCCTTCGATTGAGAATGGAGCCAAGATGAGAAAGTCACCGAAGTTTTCCCCTGAGGTCATGGAGCGCGCGGTGCGCATGGTCTTTGACGCCAAGGACCAGTACCCGTCGCAGTGGGCGGC
>NZ_JBFTHX010000055.1:0-33604 GCF_056394465.1 Variovorax sp. 10N432 | reverse complement strand
CGCCAGGCCCTACGAAAGCTCAGCTCAACGCGAGGCCGCGCTACAGCCCTTCATCCATCACTACAACTGGCATCGGCCACACTCAGCCCTCAACCATCAGCCGCCCATGAGCCGGATACCGGCCATGAACAACCTGCTGAAACTCGACATCTAGCGCGTCAGCGCCCGCCCCCCTTCGCCCAAGGCCAGCGACAGGTAATGCCGGAGGTAGCGAGCGCGGGCCTCGCACCCCCAATAAGCCCCGAGCGCGTCCAACTGGGAAATCCGCACGCAGCCGAGCGCCTCGTGCGCCGCACCGGGGCACCCCGACAACACCGGAAGCGTCACTGCAACCGGCGCCGGTCGGTGGGTGGCGATCGACTGCCGCATCCCGTGCGCCAGTTCGTCGGCCGACGGGCTCAACGCATGGCGCACATCCGATGTCGGCACCCAGACCGCGCCCCGGAGGGGCAGGACCCGGATCCGGGGCCGCTCCTCGAAGGCCGTCTCCCACTGGACCTCGATGTGGATCGGAGCCAGGGGCCGCCGGGGCGGTCGCGGGCGCGCGCAGTCCCCGGCCAGCGCCAGAAGCTTGGTGAACATGGGCTGCGGCGCCTCCACGCTCAGTCGGGATGCCGGCTCGCGTCCGGGCGACCCGGCACCGCTTCATCGGCGATGCGCTCGAGCTCCGAGAGGATGGCCCAGGCTTCGCCCTCCTCCCCATCGAAAGCCTCGGTCAGCAACTCGACGGCGAAGTCCATCTGCGTCGGCGTGAAGAACTGCGCCACCATGCCCATGGTCTGGTTGGCGCTGCGCAGCGGGCGGCCGGTGGCCGTCTCGGCCAGATACAGGGCCCGAACCAGGTTGACCTGCGGATAGCTCAGCGCCTGCTCGCCGCAGGCGCGCAGATGGGCCGTCAGCGCGCGCGCAGCGCGTCGGCAGGCGGTCAATGTCTCGGGGCTCAGGGCTGAAGCTTGTGCGTCCGCGCGGCCACCCCTGGCAAGCAGGTCCGCGGCGGTGTGTGTGGTGTTCGGGCTCATGACCCTAGCATCGACGAGGTTGCTGAGGACTGCCTTAAGTCGAAGGTATTGGTCGAGTTTGAAGATCCTGTGTTTTTATACAGTTACTTCTGTAGAATGAACCGCCCACCATCACCACACAAGGCGAGACCATGCCCCACCCCACGCCCTCGTCGAACGCCGGCAGGGTGCTGCCGTTCGAGCCTCGACCCCGCGTTGCGAGGCGCAGGTCCTGGCCGTTTCCGGTGGCCTGCGAGCTGCCCGCAGCGCCGCAGATCAAGGCCCGGGCGGCACAGGTCATCGCCACCACCGCCCGCCACTGGCTGGGCCCGGCCTGAGGCCAACGGACGCTACTTCAAGCGTGCCAGCACGCCGCGCGCGGCCGCTGCACCGCTGGCCATCGATGCGGTCAGCAGGTAGCCGCCGGTCGGCGCCTCCCAGTCGAGCATCTCGCCGGCAAAGAAAACTCCCGGCAGCGCGACCCCCATCAACTGGTCGTCGAGCGCATCGAAACGCACGCCGCCGGCGGTGCTGATCGCCTCGTCGATGGGTCGCGCGGCCTTCAGCCGGAGCGGCACCGCCTTGAGGGTCTCGGCCAGCTTGTCCGGCGCATGCATCTCGTCGCGGTCGAGCACCTCGTGCAGCACACCGGCCTTGATGCCCTCGATGCCGAGCCGGCTCTTCAAGTGACTGGCCAGCGACCGTGCGCCGCGTGGGTGCAGCACCGCGGCGCGCACCTGCTCGGCGCTGCGATCGGGCAGCAGGTCGAGCATCAGCGTGGCGCTGCCGCGCTCGGCGATCTCGTCGCGCAGCAAGGCCGACGCCGCATAGACCAGGCTGCCCTCGATGCCGGTGGCGGTGGCGACGAACTCCCCCTTGCGCGCAAAGCTGCGACCGTGCGAATCGCTGAACGCGATCGCCACGGACTTGAAGGGCATGCCGGCGAAACGCTCGGCGAAGTGCGGCGTCCAGCCGAGGTCGAAGCCGCAATTGGCCGGCAGCAGGGGCGCCACCCCGACGCCGCGCCCAGCCACCCACGGCACCCAGGCGCCATCGGACCCCAGCCGCGACCAGCTGGCACCGCCGAGCGCCAGCACGACGGCGTCATGGGAGGCCGCGGCTTCGCCGTCCGGCGCGGCGAAGCGCAGCGTGGTGGCCACGGCCTGCGCGTCGTCCCAGCCGAGCCAGCGATGGCGCATGTGAAAGCGCACGCCGGCCTGCCGCAGCCGATGCAGCCAGGCACGCAGCAGCGGCGCGGCCTTCATGTCCTTCGGGAACACGCGCCCCGAGGTGCCGACGAAGGTCTCGATGCCCAGGCCCTGCGCCCAGGCCTTTACCTGGTCGGGACCGAAGGCGCGCAGCAGCGGCGCCAGTTGCTCGCTGCGCTCGCCGAAGCGGCCGGCGAAGCGTTCGAAGGGTTCGGAATGCGTGAGGTTCAAGCCGCCACGTCCCGCCAGCAGGAACTTGCGCCCGACCGAGGGCATGGCGTCGTAGAGATGCACTTCGACGCCTTCGGCAGCCAGCGTTTCGGCGGCCATCAATCCGGCGGGGCCGCCACCGACCACCGCGACTTTCTTTACTTGGTTCATGCGTCGAGTGTCACCGCTTTGCCTATCGCCGCCATAGCCTGGGGGCCGACCACGCCGCCACTTGGTTTCTGTCACAATGACCTGCACTTTGGCGACACCGAAACTCTCCGCGCAGAAGGACACAACCCCATGGCCAGCGACCTCATCAAACACATCTCCGACTCCTCCTTCGAAGCCGACGTGCTCAAGTCCGGCAAGCCCGTGCTGGTCGACTACTGGGCCGAATGGTGCGGCCCGTGCAAGATGATCGCGCCCATCCTCGACGAGGTGTCCAACACCTACGAAGGCAAGCTGCAGATCGCCAAGATGAATGTCGACGAGAACCGCGACATCCCTGCCAAGTTCGGCATCCGCGGCATCCCCACCCTGATGCTGTTCAAGGACGGCCAACTCGCCGCCACCAAGGTCGGCGCGATGAGCAAGGCGCAACTCACGGCCTTCATCGACCAGCAGCTCGCCTGAGCCTTGTCCGGCTGCCTGCGCGCAATGCGCCGGCAGCCGCCGATTTTCCTGTCATAATCTCCCGCAGATCACCGGCCCTTCCAGGGACCCGGTTCGAGTTCCCCGGTTTGTGAGGCATTTCTCGCCTCTCCTCAAACCTCCCCCTCCTGGTTTCAGACTGATTTCCCCGCACGGGGTCATTCCATGCACTTAAACGAACTCAAGGCACTCCACGTGTCCGAAGTCCTCAAGCAGGCCGAAGCCCTTGAGATCGAAAACGTCGGCCGCATGCGCAAGCAGGAGCTCATGTTCGCGATCATCAAGAAGCGCGCGAAGGCCGGCGAACAGGTGTTTGCCGACGGCGTGCTCGAGATCCTGCCCGACGGCTTCGGCTTCCTGCGCAGCCCCGACACCAGCTTCACCGCCAGCACCGACGACATCTACATCTCGCCGAGCCAGGTGCGGCGCTTCAACCTGCACACCGGCGACATGATCGAAGGCGAAGTGCGCACGCCCAAGGACGGCGAGCGCTACTTCGCGCTGACCAAGCTCGACAAGGTCAACGACGGCCTGCCCGAGAACAACAAGCACAAGGTCATGTTCGAGAACCTGACGCCGCTGTTCCCGAAGGAGCAGATGAAGCTCGAGCGCGACGGCTTCAAGGGCGAAGAGAACATCACCGGCCGGATCATCGACATCATCGCCCCCATCGGCAAGGGCCAGCGGGCCCTGCTGGTGGCACCGCCCAAGAGCGGCAAGACCGTGATGATGCAGCACATCGCGCACGCGATCAGCGCCAACTACCCCGAAGTGCACATGATGGTGCTGCTGGTGGACGAGCGGCCCGAAGAAGTGACCGAGATGCAGCGCACCGTGAAGGGCGAGGTCATCGCCTCGACCTTCGACGAGCCCGCCGCGCGCCACGTGCACGTCGCCGAAATGGTGATCGAGCGCGCCAAGCGCCTGGTCGAGCTCAAGAAGGACGTCGTGATCCTGCTCGACTCGATCACCCGCCTGGCCCGCGCCTACAACAACGTCGTGCCGTCGTCGGGCAAGGTGCTCACCGGCGGTGTCGACTCCAATGCGCTGCAGCGCCCCAAGCGCTTCCTCGGCGCGGCGCGCAACGTGGAAGAAGGCGGCTCGCTGACCATCATCGGCACCGCCCTGATCGACACCGGCAGCCGCATGGACGAAGTGATCTTCGAAGAGTTCAAGGGCACCGGCAACTCCGAAATCCACCTCGACCGCCGCCTCTACGAAAAGCGCGTGTTCCCCTCGATCCAGCTCAACCGCAGCGGCACCCGCCGCGAAGAGCTGCTGCTCGCGCCCGAGATCCTGCAGAAGACCCGCATCCTGCGCCAGCTCATGTACAACATGGACGAGATCGAGTCGATGGAGCTGATGCTCAAGAACATGAAGGCGACGAAAACCAATGTCGAGTTCTTCGACATGATGCGTCGCGGAGGCTGATCGCCTCCTCGCGCTGACGCCCTGTCAGCGCGCCGCCAGGGCCCGGCCTTCCGCCGCGCTCTGGCGACCCAGGTCGAGCAGTTCCATCAGCTCGACCGCCTGCTCCGGCGTCACCGGATTCGGGCCCTTCCCCAGGATCGCATCGCGAACCGCCGCGTAGTAGCTCACGTAGTTTCCGGCCTGCGTGGGCAGCTTCTGCGTGCGTGCGCTGCCATCCAGCCCCACCAGCGTGAGTTCGCCGTCGACCGGGTCGGCGCCCCATTGGGCATCGCCGGGCCGGCCGCCGGCGCGCAGCGCGTCTTCCTGCGGATCGACGCCGCGCTTCAGGTAGCTGCCCCGGGTGCCGTGCATGATGTAGCGCGGCGCCGGGAACGCCGCCAGCGTGGTCGCGTGCAGCACCACCCGCAAGGGCGCGTGCTCGCCGCTCTCGTAGCGCAGCACGGCATGGAAATAGTCTTCGACCAGCGCGCGCTCGCGCAGCGCGGCGGTGTCCAGCTGCAGCGTGTCGGGCCGGCCGAAAAGCTGCACCGCCTGGTCGACCAGGTGGGCGCCCAGATCGACCCACAGGCCGGCGCCGGGCACCGGCTGTTCGCGCCAGCGCTCGCGCACCTGCGGCCGGAAGCGGTCGAAGTGCGATTCGAAGAACACCGGACGACCGAGCTCGCGGCGCGCGAGCAGGTCGCGCAGGCTCAGGAAGTCCGAGTCGAAACGCCGGTTCTGGTAGACCGACAGCAGCCGCCCCTGGCGCTTCGCCAGCGCCGCGAGATCGCGCGCCTGGGCCGCATCGAGGGTGAAAGGCTTGTCGACCACGACGTGCTTGCCGGCCTCCAGCGCCGCCCGCGCGACCGGATGATGCTGGGCGTTGGGGGCGGCCACCACCACCAGGTCGATGTCGCTTCGACGCAACAGCGCACCGACATCCGGGACCACGTCGACACGCGGCCAGTCGGCATGCACCTTGTTCGGCTGGGAGCTGGCCACGGCACCGAGCTCGAGCCCCGGAACCGCCGACAGCACGGGCGCATGAAAGGTCTGGCCGGCGAATCCGTAGCCGACCAGGCCGGCCTTCAGGGTGGGAGATGGCATGTTGAAACGGGCCTCTGGCGCTGAAACAAGGCAGTATGCGATAATTGCGGGCTTAGCGAAAAGTGCTCTCGTTGGCGTCCTGCCCGGCAAGTGGCTCTCGCATCGACCCAAAGGATTTGAATCATGGCTAAAGAAGGCATTCACCCCAACTACCGCGAAGTTCTGTTCGTTGACCTCTCGAACGGCTTCAAGTTCGTGACCCGTTCGTGCGCGAACACCAAGGAAATGGGCAAGACCGACGACGGTCGCGAACTGCCTCTCTTCAAGCTCGACACCTCGAGCGAGTCGCACCCCTTCTACACCGGCACGCAAAAGTCGGTCGACAACATGGGTGGCCGCGTCGAGAAGTTCCGCAACCGCTTCGGCAAGACGACCGGCGCCGCCTCCAAGTAAGGAAGGCGCTTCCGCGTCGAGGGCAGCCCGGTTTACCGCGCTGCCCTTTTTCACATCTGCCTCCCTCGAACTCCCGACCCTTGAACCAGCCGACGCCCGCGATCGTTGCCCAAAGCGCCGTGCGCCGCCTGCCGCGGATCGCGCTGCTGCTTCTGTGCGCGGCCTACCTGATGCCGGGGCTGCTGGGCCGGGGGCCCTGGAAGAGCGCCGACATCGCGGCCTTCGGCTTCATGGCCGAGCTCGCGCAGGGCGGCGGCGGCCTGGCCCGCTGGTTCGATCCGATGCTGCTGAGCCTGAGTCCCGAGACGCCGGCGCTGCTGCCCTACTGGATCGGCGCCTGGGCCATCAAGATCGCACCGGCCTGGATCAATCCCGACCTCGCAGTGCGGATCGCCTTCGCCCTGCTGCTGGCCGGTGCCTTTGCCGCCACCTGGTATGCCGCCTACTACCTGGCGCGCACGCGGCGGGCGCAGCCGGTGGCCTTCGCCTTTGGCGGCGAGGCCCGGCCCACCGACTATGCGCGGGCCATCGCCGACGGCGCCCTGCTGGCGCTGATCGCCTCGCTGGGCCTGGCGCAGCTGGGCCATGAAACCACGCCGGCGCTGGCCCAGCTGTTCTTCGCCGCGCACCTTTTCTACGGTGTCGCGGCGCTGCCCTATCACCGCATCGGCGCCTTCGTCGCCTTGCTGGTCGGCAGCCTCGGCCTGGTGCTGTCCGGCGGACCGACGGTCGGCCTGGCGCTGGGCCTGGGCTGCGTCGGGGTTCTCGTCGCGGAGCGCCGCCGCAGCAGCAGCGACGACGAAACGCCCGAATCCGAGCCGACCTACAGCCGCGGTGCCATCGCCGCCGTGCTCGGCACGACGCTGCTGGCCACCGCGCTCGGCGCCGGGCTCGGCCTCTTCCAATGGAAGATCGACCTGCCCGGCAGCGACCCGAACGTGCGCCTGATCGCCGACTTGCGCGACCAGGCCAAGCTGCTGCTGTGGTTCACCTGGCCGACCTGGCCGCTGGCGGTGTGGACCCTCTGGCGCTGGCGCCGGCAGCTGCTCGCGCGCCACGTGGCGCTGCCGCTGTGGTTCGCCCTGGTGCCGCTGCTGGCGACCTGGACCACCGATTTCTCCGAGCGCTCGCTGCTGCTCGGGCTGCCGGCCCTCGCCACGCTGGCGGCGTTCGCGCTGCCGACCCTGCGGCGCAGCGTGGCGGCGCTGATCGACTGGTTCACGCTGCTGTTCTTCACCGGCTCGGCGATCATCATCTGGGTGATGTGGGTGGCGATGCAGACCGGGGTGCCGGCCAAGCCGGCCGCCAACGTCGCCAAGCTGGCGCCCGGCTTCGTGCCGCATTTCTCGGCCGTGGCCTTCGTCTTCGCGCTGGTCGCGACGCTGGCCTGGGCCTGGCTGGTGCGCTGGCGCACCGGCCGCCATCGCGCCGCGCTCTGGAAGACCCTGGTGCTGCCGGCCGGCGGCGCCGCGCTGTGCTGGATGCTGCTGATGACGCTGTGGCTGCCGCTGCTCGACTACGCGCGCAGCTACATCCCCCAGGTCCACGCGATTTCCGAAAAAGTCGGCCAGACCGAGTGCATTTCCGAACTCGCGCTCAGCCGGCCGCACATCGCCGCGCTGCGCTACCACGGCAATTTCAAGCTGAGGTCGCTCGCCACCGAGGCGCCCTGCCCCTGGCTGCTGGTGAGCCCGGCGGCGATCGCCCGCCTGCATGACATCGTGAGCCTCGACGGCTGGCGCCTGATCGGCACCCTGCGCCGCCCGACCAGCCCGAGCGACGACCTGCTGCTCTACCAACGCATCACGCCGGCCGGTGGCGGTGGCTAGCAAGCCGGGCGCCACCCGGGATCGAGGCCTGATCGCACGCCACGCAGCGACGGTGCTGGTCGGCCAGCTCGCGGTGATGGCCTTCGGGGTCACCGACACGATCGTGGCCGGCCGCTATGCCGAAGGCGCACTGGCCGCCCTGTCGGTCGGCTCGGCGATCTTCATCAGCGTCTACGTCTCGTTGATGGGCGGGCTGCAGGCCCTGCTGCCGATCTGGGCCGAATTGCACGGCGGCCGGCGCACCGCCGATGTCGGCCGCTCGGTGCGCCAGTCGCTCTACCTCTGCGCCGCCGCGATCGCGCTCGGCATGGGGCTGCTGCTCTTTCCCGCACCGCTGCTGCGCTGGACCCAGGTGCCGGCGGCCATGCGAGATGACGTAGAGGCCTACCTCCAGGTGCTGGCCTTCGCGCTGGCGCCGGCGCTGCTGTTCCGCGTCTTCAGCACCCTCAGCCAGAGCCTGGGCAAGCCCCAGCTCGTGACCTGGCTGCAGCTGGCGTCGCTGGGCCTGAAGCTGCCGCTGTCGATCTGGTTCGCCTTCGGCGGCGCCGGGCTGCCGGCGCTGGGATTGGTGGGCTGCGGCTGGGCCACGCTGGTGGTCAACTACGCGATGCTCGGCGCCGCCGTCTGGCTCCTGCGCAGCGATCCCTTCTACACCGGCTACCGCTTCTGGCAGCGCATCGAGCCGCCCGACTGGCGCCAGCTGCGCCAGTTCGCCCGGCTGGGCGTGCCGGCCGGGCTCTCGGTGCTGGTCGAAGTGACGTCGTTCACGCTGATGGCGCTGTTCATCGCCCGGCTGGGCACCGCGGCCTCGGCGGCCCACCAGATCGCCGCCAACCTCACGGCGGTCGCCTACATGGTGCCGCTGTCGCTCTCGATCGCGACCAGTGCGCGCGTCAGCTACTGGCTCGGCGCCGGCGACGCCGCGCTCGCGCGGCGCGCCTGCGCCCGCGGCTTCGAGCTGACCGTGCTCTTCGCCTTGCTGTTCGCGGGCGCGATGGCGGCGCTGCGCTGGCAGCTGGCCGCCGTCTATTCGGCCAACCCGGCGGTGATCGCGCTCGGCGCCACGCTGCTGCTGGCCACCGCGCTCTATCACTTCGCGGACGCGCTGCAGACGCTGTGCGTCTTCGTCCTGCGCTGCTACCACGTCACGGTGATGCCGCTCGCGCTGTACTGCGCGCTGCTGTGGGGCATGGGACTGGGCGGCGGCTACCTGCTGGCCTATCGCGGCATCGGCCCCTGGGGCGCGATGGCGTCACCGCTCGCCTTCTGGCTCATGGGCGCGGCGGCCCTGGCGCTCACGGCCGGCCTGTTCGTCGCACTGCTGCTGGCGACGCTCAGGCGACGGCGCTGAGGGGCGTCGCCTGCCGCAGCCGGGCCGGCGGAAACACCAGCGCGAAGCGCGAGCCCTTGCCAAGCGTGCTCTCGATGCGCAGCTCGGCGCCGTGGCGCTGGGCGATGTGCTTGACGATCGCCAGCCCGAGGCCGGTGCCGCCGGTCTCGCGCGAGCGGCTGCGGTCGATGCGGTAGAAGCGCTCGGTCAGCCGCGGCAGGTGCTCGGCCGCGATGCCCGGACCGCTGTCGCGCACCGCGTACTCGCCACGGCCGTCGGGCAGCAGGCGCCAGCTGACGGCGACCTGGCCGCCGCCGGGCGTGTAGCGGATCGCGTTGCTCAGCAGGTTGGACATGGCGCTCTGCAGCTCGGTCGGCGCGCCGGCGATCTCGGAGTCGGCTTCCATCGAGAACGACAGGCGATGCCCGTGCGAGCTCAGCCGGCTCGACAAGCCCCGGCCCTCGTCCTCGCACTGCGCCATCAAGGCCCGCATGCGGGTCCAGCGGGTCGCCGGCGGGGCCGCGCTGCCCTCCAGCCGCGACAGGGTCAGCAGGTCGTTGACCAGCGTCTCCATGCGGTGCGACTGCTGCGACATCAGGCCCAGGTAGCGGGCCCGCTCCTCGGCGTCGAGCGGCAGGTTCTGCAGCGTTTCGACGAAACCGGCCAGCACCGTGAGCGGGGTGCGGATCTCGTGCGAGACGTTGGCAACGAAGTCGCGCCGCATCGCCTCGGCCTGCTCGAGCGAGGTGATGTCGCGCGTCAGCAGCATGCGGCGGTTGCCGGCATAGGGGTGCACCTGCACCGACAGGCGGGCCGGATGGCTGCGCTGCTGCGGCCCCTGGGCATCGATCACGACGTCGCGGCTGTAGTTCCAGGACGCCAGGTAGGCGACGAACGCCGGGTCGCGCACCAGGTTCGCCATGTGCTGCAGCAGGTCGCGTTCGGCATCGATGCCGAACTGGCCGGCGGCCGTCTGGTTGCACCATTCGATGCGGCCCTGCTCGTCGAGCAGCACGACACCGTTCGGCGAGGCCTGGATGGCGGCCAGGAATTCCTGCAGCCGGTCTTCGGCCTGGCGGGTCTGCTGTTCGCGCTCGCGCAGAAGCTTGCGGATGCGCTCGGACAGCTCGCCCCAGACGCCCGCGCCGCGCGAAGGCAGCCCGGCCGCATCGCGGCGCAGCACGTTCAGCAGCCGCTGGGCGCGCCAGGCGTCGAGCACCAGCCACAGCACCGCGCCCAGCCAGGCGCCGAGCCAGGCGTGGTGCCAGTTCAGCAAGGCCGTGGCCAGGGCACCGCCAAGCGCGGACGCCGTGAGGAAGGTAGCGATACGAAACGGCATGCCGGGCAATTATCCCGCCCGGCCGGAACCGGCAGGGCCTCTTGCAGGAAAGCTAATCGGTTGAGGACAGAGCAAAAACTGCTTTGCAGTTTCTTGGTCTGTCCCGCAAGGTCTCAGACTGTCGCCTGGGCGGTGAGCCGGTAGCCGGCGCCGCGCACGGTCTCGACCATCGGCGCGGCCGCACCGAGCGACTCGCGCAGGCGCTTGACATGCACGTCGACCGTGCGCTCCTCGATGTAGACGTGGTCGCCCCACACCTTGTCGAGCAGCTGGGCCCGGCTGTGGACGCGCTCGGCGTGCTGCATCAGGAAGCCCAGCAGCTTGAACTCGGTCGGCCCGACCTTCAGCGGCGCCCCCTGCCAGGTGACGCGGTGGGTGGCGGTGTCGAGCACCAGCTCGCCGATCTCGACCCGCTCGGCCACCGCCTCGGGCGCCCGCCGGCGCAGCACGGCGCGGATCCGCGCCAGCATTTCCTGGGTCGAGAACGGCTTGGTGATGTAGTCGTCGGCGCCGGCATCGAGCCCCGCCACCTTGTCGGGCTCGTCTCCGCGCGCGGTCAGCATCAGGATCGGAATGGTCTTGGTGCGCGGGTCCTTGCGCCACTGGCGCGCCAGCTGCAGGCCGCTCTGGCCCGGCAGCATCCAGTCGAGCAGCACCAGGTCGGGCAGGAAGGCGTCGATCTCGCGTTGCGCCGCCGCGCCGTCCTCGGCCCAGATCGGCTCGAAGCCGTTGTGGCGCAGGTTGACGGCGATCAGCTCGGCGATCGACGACTCGTCTTCGACGATCAGGATCCTTGGTTTCTTCATGAATTCAATGTCTGCCGGTCACTGCAATGCCGACTCGATGGCTTCCATCGAAGTGTGCCGCACATCGGCGCCCTTGACGATGTAGATGATGAACTCGGCGATGTTCTTGGCGTGGTCGCCGATGCGCTCGATCGCCTTGGCCAGGAACAGCAGGTCGAGGCTGGCGGAGATCTTGCGCGGGTCTTCCATCATGTAGGTGACCAGCTTGCGCACGAAGCCGTCGAACTCCTTGTCGATCAGGTCGTCGTCCTTGAGGATCGACAGCGCCGCCGCAGTGTCCAGGCGCGCGAAGGCGTCGAGCGCCTTGCGCAGCAGGCCGGAGGCCAGGTCGGCGGCGATGCGCAGCTCGGTCGAGGGCAGCGCGCGGGCCGATCCGCTCTCGATGATCGACTTGACCATGCGGGCGATCTTGTTGGCTTCGTCGCCCACGCGCTCGAGGTTGGCGGTGGTCTTCGAGATCGCGATGAGCAGGCGCAGGTCGCGCGCGGTCGGCTGGCGGCGGGCGATGATCGACGACAGCTCGCGGTCGATCTCGATCTCCATCGCGTTCACGCGGTGCTCGGTCTCGGCGACCCGCTCGGCCGCCTCGGCGTCGAATTCCTGCAGCGCGTAGACCGCCTGGTGGATCTGGGCCTCGACCATGCCGCCGAGCTCCATCACGCGCGACGAAACCGTGTTGAGTTCGCTGTCGAACTGGCTGGAAAGATGCTTCTCGGTCATGTCGTCCCCTTAGCCGAAACGGCCTGTGATGTAGTCCTCGGTCTCCTTGCGCTTCGGCTTGAAGAACAGTTCCTCGGTGGCGCCGAACTCGATCAGGTCGCCCAGGTACATGTAGGCGGTGTAGTCGCTGCAGCGCGCTGCCTGCTGCATGTTGTGGGTCACGATGACCACGGTGTACTCGCTTTTGAGCTCGGCGATCAACTCCTCGATTTTCGCCGTGGAGATCGGGTCGAGTGCCGAGCAGGGTTCATCGAGCAACAGCACCTCGGGCTTGATCGCGATGCCGCGGGCGATGCACAGGCGCTGCTGCTGCCCGCCCGAGAGGCCGGAGCCGCTTTGCTGGAGCTTGTCGCGCACCTCGGTCCACAGGGCCGCCTTCTTGAGCGCCCACTCGACCCGGTCGTCCATCTCCGACGCGCTGAGCGTCTCGAACAGCTTCACGCCGAAGGCGATGTTGTCGTAGATCGACATCGGGAACGGCGTCGGCTTCTGGAACACCATGCCGACCTTGGCGCGGATCAGCGCGACGTCCTGCTTGGATGTCAGCAGGTTCTCGCCGTCGAGCGCGATGGTGCCCTCGGCGCGCTGCTCGGGATAGAGCTCGAACATGCGGTTGAAGGTGCGCAGCAGGGTCGACTTGCCGCAGCCCGACGGGCCGATGAAAGCCGTGACCTTGTTCTCGGGAATCTCGAGGTTGATGCCCTTGAGCGCGTGGAACTTGCCGTAGTAGAAGTTCAGGTCCTTGACCGAGATCTTCGAGCGCGTCGGCTGTGCGAGGGTGGTGGTAGGCATGGTTTTTCTTAGAGCTTGTTGCGCGTGAGGACCCGCGCGAGGATGTTGAGCGCCAGCACCGCGACGGTGATCAGGAACACGCCGGCCCAGGCCAGCTGCTGCCAGTTCTCGTACGGGCTCATCGCGAACTTGAAGATGGTCACCGGAAGGCTGGCCATCGGCTGCGTCACGTCGGAGGTCCAGAACTGGTTGCTGAGCGCGGTGAAGAGCAGCGGCGCGGTCTCGCCGGCGATGCGCGCCACGGCCAGCAGGATGCCTGTCACCACGCCGGCGCGGGCCGCGCGCAGCGTGATGCTGAGGATCACCTTCCACTTCGGCGTGCCGAGCGCATAGGCCGCTTCGCGCAGGCCCGGCGGCACCAGCTGCAGCATGTTCTCGGTGGTGCGGATCACGACCGGGATCACGATCAGCGCCAGCGACAGCGCGCCGGCCAGGCCCGAGAAGGACTTGAAGTAGGCCACCACCACGGCGTAGACGAACAGGCCGATCACGATCGACGGCGCCGACAGCAGGATGTCGTTGACGAAGCGCACGATGGTCGACAGCCAGCCCTTGGGGTTGTACTCGGCCAGGTAGATGCCGGCCATGATGCCGATCGGCGTGCCGACGAAGGTCGCCATCAGCACCATCACCAGCGAGCCGAAGATCGCGTTGGCGATGCCGCCGGCCTCGTTCGGCGGCGGTGTCATTTCGGTCAGCGTGCTCAGGGCCAGGCCGCCGACGCCCAGGCGCAGCGTTTCCCAGAGGATCCACACCAGCCAGAAGACGCCGAAGGCCATCGCCGCCAGCGACAGGGTCAGGGCGACGAAGTTGATCCGCTTGCGGCCGGCGAAGCGCGCCGCGCGCGTCTCCTCCAGCGTCTTGGCGTTCAGGAGGCGTTCCGCAGTGGTCATGATTTGGTGCCCTCGCTCTTCTTCATCTGCGCCAGCAGCAGCTTGGACAGCGACAGCACCACGAAGGTGATGAAGAACAGCACCAGGCCGAGGTACATCAGCGAAGCCTGGTGCAGCCCGGCGCCGGCTTCGGCGAACTCGTTGGCCAGCACCGAGGTGATGCTGTTGGCGGGCTCGAAGACCGACAGGGAGTTGAGCTGGTTGGTGTTGCCGATCACGAAGGTGACCGCCATCGTCTCGCCCAGCGCCCGGCCGAGGCCGAGCATGATGCCGCCGATGACGCCGGCCTTGGTATAGGGCAGCACCACCTTGGAGACCACTTCCCAGGTGGTGGAGCCGAGGCCGTAGGCCGACTCCTTGAGCAGCGGCGGCGTGACCTCGAAGACGTCGCGCATCACCGAGGCGATGAACGGGATGATCATGATCGCCAGGATGATGCCGGCCGACAGGATGCCGATCCCGACCGGCGGCCCCGAGACCAGCGCGCCCAGGTATGGCACGCCCTCGAAAAGCTTCTGCAGCGGCTGCTGCACATAGGTCGACAGGATCGGGCCGAACACCAGCAAGCCCCACATGCCGTAGACGATCGACGGCACCGCGGCCAGCAGTTCGATCGCCGTGCCGAGCGGCCGCTTGAGCCAGGCCGGCGACATTTCGGTCAGGAACAGCGCGATGCCGAAGCTCACCGGCACCGCGATCAGCAGCGCGATCAGCGAGGTCGCCAGCGTGCCGTAGATCATCACCAGGCCGCCGTACTGGTCCTGCACCGGATCCCAGACGCTGCTGGTGAGGAAGCCGAGGCCGAACTTCGCGATCGCGGGCCAGGCGCCGTACAGCAGCGACAGCAGGATGCCGATCAGCATCGCCAGGGTCAGCAGAGCGGCGCCCTTGGCGGCCCAGCCGAACAGGCGGTCGGTGGCGGGGCCGCTGCGCGGCCGCTTGGCCGGCGGCGGAGTGACTTTGGCACGGGCGCGCTCGGCCGGGAGGTCGAGCGGGCCGGCGCCGGCGGGGAATGTGGATGACACAGGTCGCTCCGAAGCCGGCGCACGATCAAGCGGAGTGCTCATGCGCGCCGGGGGGTGGTCTTACTTGATCGCGACGGGCTTGCCCGACGCGTCCTTGATGTCACCCCAGGCGGTGGCGATCGCGCCCTTCACCTTGTCGGGCATCGGCACGTAGTCCAGGTCGCCGGCGGTCTTGTCGCCGTTCTTGTAGGCCCAGTCGAAGAACTTGAGCGTGGTGGTGGCCTGGGCCGGCTTTTCCTGCGACTTGTGCATCAGGATGAAGGTCGCGCCGGTGATCGGCCACGAATCCTTGCCCTGCTGGTCGGTCAGCACCTGGTAGAAGGTCTTCGACCAGTCGGCGCCCGCGGCCGCCGCCTTGAAGGCGTCGTCGTCCGGCGAGACGAAGTGGCCGGCCGCGTTCTGCATCTGCGCGTAGGTCATCTTGTTCTGCTTGACGTAGGCGTATTCGACGTAGCCGATCGAGTTCGGCAGCCGGTTCACGAAGGCCGCGACGCCTTCGTTGCCCTTGCCGCCGGCGCCCGTGGGCCAGTTCACGGCCGTGCCGTCGCCGACCTTGGCCTTCCAGTCCGGGTTGACCTTGCTCAGGTAGTTGGTGAACAGGAAGGTAGTGCCCGAACCGTCGGCGCGGCGCACCGGGGCGATCGTGGCGTCGGGCAGGTTCAGCGAGGGGTTCAGCGCCTTGATGGCGGCATCGTTCCACTTGGTGATCTTGCCGAGGTAGATGTCGCCCAGGACCGGGCCGCTGAGCTTGAGTTCGCCCGGCTTGATGCCCTGGATGTTGACCACCGGGATCACGCCGCCGATGACAGTCGGGAACTGCATCAGGCCCTTGGCCTTGAGTTCGTCGTCGGACAGCGGCATGTCGGAAGCGCCGAAGTCCACCGTCTTGGCATCGATCTGCTTGATGCCGGCGCCCGAGCCGACCGACTGGTAGTTGATCTTGGCGCCGGTGGCCTTGTTGAAATCGGCGGCCCACTTGGAATAGAGCGGCGCCGGGAAGCTGGCGCCGGCGCCGGTGGCCTCCTGGGCGAAGGCCGGGATATGGGCGATGGCGGCGGCGATCATGCCGGCGGCTGCAAATTTGAACGTCGTTTTCATGGTGCTTCCTTTGAGCTGCAAGTGAACCCCCTTGGAGGGCTTGGCAGCGACTCTAGAAAGCTTGTGTGACAGCGTCGTGACACCCTCCCACAGAGGGAAAATCGCCTTTGGCGACACGTATCCATGTGTCGCTGTCACAGATTCGTCACACAGCCCGCCTAGCCTCGGAACCCCGCCGGGCTACGATCAGGCCCCGACCTCTCCACCTCATCATGAAAAACGGAACCCGCCTCGCCGCGGTCGATCTCGGCTCGAACAGCTACCGGCTCGAGATCGGCCAGGTCGACCATGGCCAGATCCACCGCACCGAATACCTCAAGGAGACCGTGCGCCAGGGCAACGGCCTGGACGACGCGCGCAACCTGACGCCCGAGGCGATGCAGCGCGGCTGGGATGCCCTGGCCCGGTTCGGCGAACGCCTGGCCGGCTTCGACCGCTCCCAGGTCCGTGCGGTCGCCACCCAGACCCTGCGCGAGGCCCGCAACCGGGACGAATTCCTGTTGCGCGCGCGCACCGTGCTCGGTTTCGGCATCGACGTCATCACGGGGCGCGAAGAGGCCCGGCTGATCTACCAGGGCGTCGCCCACACCCTGCCCCACACCGACGCCAGCGACCGCGAACGCCGCCTGGTGGTCGACATCGGCGGCCGCTCGACCGAGATGATCATCGGCCAGGCGCACGAGGCCGAAGTCATGGAGTCGTACCGGGTCGGCAGCGTCGCCTGGTCGATGAAGCATTTCCCGCAGGGCCTGTTCACCCCGGCGGCCTTCCAGGCCGCGGAAGTGGCGGCCAAGGCCGTGCTCGACGACGCGCTGGGCACCTATTTTCCCGACCGCTGGGACGTGGTGTATGGCGCCTCGGGCACCATCGGTGCCGTCGGCGACGTGCTGGCCGCGGCCGGCTACGAGCCGGGCCTGGTCACCCGCGAAGGCCTCGACTGGCTGGTCGACCGGCTGCTGCGGGCCGGCAGCGCCGATCGGCTGCGCATCGATGCCATGCGCGAAGACCGCAAGCCGGTGATCGGCGGCGGCGTCAGCGTGCTGCGGGCGGTGTTCGACCTGCTCGAGATCGAGGAGATGCGGGTCGCCCAGGGGGCCTTGCGCCATGGCGTGCTGTACGAACTGCTGGAGCGCGACGACGTCGTCGCCGACCTGCGCACCGCCACCGTGGCCCGGCTCGCGGCCCGCTTCCCGGTCGACCGGGCCCAGGTCAAGCGGGTGGGCGAGACCGCGGCCTCCCTGTATGTGCAGCTGAACCCCGCGGCGCGCGGCGGCAGCACCACCAGCCGGGCCGGCCGGGCGCTGCGCAAGCTCGGCTGGGCCGCGCAACTGCACGAGATCGGGGCCCAGATCTCCCACAGCGAATACCACAAGCACGGCGCCTACATCCTGGACAACGCCGACGCACCCGGCTTCGCCGTCAACGAGATGCATGCCTTGAGCCAGCTGGTGCTCGGGCATCGCGGCAAGCTGCGCAAGCTCGAAAGCGCACTCGACGACGAGGCTTTCGTCTCGCAGCTGATCGCCTTGCGGCTGGCCGTGATCCTGTGCCACGCGCGCCGCGACCCGGACCTGCAGGGGCTGACGCTGGAGCGTCCCGAGGGGCGGCGCTTCATCGTCGGCTGCCGTCCCGGCTGGTCGGCGCTGTTCCCGCAGTCCGCCCACCTGCTGCGCGAGGAAGTCCTGGCCTGGCAGAAGACGCCGTGGCGGGTGGAGCTCTCGGGCTCCTGAGGCGGCTACAAGAGTTCGGGCGCCTGGACGGTCACCACCACGGTCTGGACGTCGCCGTCGCGCTCGCGCGTGCGAATCCACCAGACCGCCCCCTTGCGCACCGGGCAGCTGTCCTGCTGAAGCCCCAGCAGCAGCGAGATCGCCTGCCCCAGCGAAGGCTGGTGGCCGACCAGCAGCACCACCGACTTGCCGTTCGGCCAGCCGGCGGCCGCCAGCAGCGCATCGGGGGTGGTGTCGGGGGCGAGCTCGGTGCGCATCTTGAACTTGCGCCCGAGCGCCAGGGCGGTCTGCTCGCAGCGCCGCGCCGGGCTGCAGATGATCCGGGTGCCCTCGGGCAGCTGGCGATCGAGCCAGGCGGCCATGCGCTTGGCCTGCTTCTCGCCGCGCGCGGTCAGCGAGCGCTGCATGTCGTCGCAGCCTTCCACCCAGTCGTCCGCCTCGGCGTGGCGCCAGAAAATGAGGTCCATGGTTCAGTCCCGTGATGCGGCGCGACTGCGTCCGCGCGATGCGTAGCGGTTCATGAGCGCGGTCTGGGCGCCATGGGCCTCGATGGCCCGCGAGGCGCCCTCCTCGCCCGGATGGGTATCTTCGTAGACCCGATGGTAGGCGCCGTCGGCGCCCAGGTCCCAGGCATCGCGGCCGTCGTGAAGGTAGGCCACCAGGCACTCGTCGATCAGCCGCTGGCGCAGCACCGGATCGGTCACCGGCCAGGCCAGTTCGATACGCCGCAGCATGTTGCGGTTCATCCAGTCGGCGCTCGACAGGTAGAGCGACTCGTCCTGGCCCTGGCGGAAATAGAACACCCGCGAATGCTCCAGGAACCGGCCGATCACCGAGCGCACCCGGATGTTGTCGGTCAGCCCCGGCACCTGCGCCGGCAAGGTGCAGGCGCCGCGCACGATGAGGTCGATCCTGGTGCCTTGCTGGCCCGCGCGGACCAGCGCGGCGATCAATGCCTCGTCGGTCAGTGCGTTCATCTTGGCGACGATGCGCGTGGCTTCGCCGGCTGCGGACGCCGCGCCGAGCGCATCGATGCGGGCGATCAGGTTGCGATGCAGGTCGAAAGGCGCCAGCCACATCCGATGGAGCTTCGGCAGCCGGCTCTGGCTGGCCATGTGGACGAACACCGCCTCCATGTCGGCGGTCAGCAGCGGGTCGGCCGTGAGATGGCTGATGTCGGTGTAGAGCGCGGCGGTGCGCGGGTTGTAGTTGCCGGTCGACAGATGGCCGTAGCGCTGCATCTTCTTGCCCTCGCGGCGGGTCACGAGCAGCATCTTGGCGTGGGTCTTGAGGCCGACCACGCCGTAGACCACCTGGGCACCGATCGACTCGAGCATCTCGGCCCAGTTGATGTTGGCCTCTTCGTCGAAGCGCGCCTTGAGCTCGACCACCACGGTCACCTCCTTGCCGCGGCGAACGGCCTCGCGCAGCAGGTCCATGAGCTCGGAGTCGGTGCCGGTACGGTAGATGGTCTGCTTGATCGCCAGCACCTGCGGGTCCTGCACCGACTCGCGCAAGAAGGCCAGCACGCCGCCGAAACTCTCGAAGGGCTGGTGGATCAGCACGTCGCCGCGCTGCAGCCGGTCGAAGAAGGACTGGCCCGGCGACAGCGTGATCGGATAGGAGGCCTGGTACGGCGGGAAGCGCAGCTGCGGCTCCTCGAGCAGGTCGATGAGCTGGGTCAGGCGTGCCAGGTTCACCGGCCCGTGGACCCGGTAGAGCGCCGGCGCCGGCAGGTTGAACTGTGCCAGCAGGAAGCTCGCCAGCGCCTCGGCGCAGCTGGCCGAGACCTCCAGCCGCACGGCCTGGCCGTAGTGGCGATGCTGCAGCCCCTGGCGCAGCGCGGTGCGCAGGTTGCGCACGTCCTCTTCGTCGACCGCGAGATCGGAATGCCGCGTCACGCGGAACTGCGAGAACTCGCCGACCTCGCGGCCCGGGAACATGCTCGACAGGTGGGCCCGCACCACGCTCGACAGCGCGATGAAGAGCGTCTTGCCGCCCGACAGCTTGGCCGGCAGCCGGATCACCCGCGGCAGCACGCGCGGCACCTTGAGGATGGCGATCGGGTTCTCGCGGCCGAAGGCGTCCTTGCCGCCGAGCCGGACGATGAAGTTGAGCGACTTGTTGGCGACCTGCGGGAACGGATGGGCCGGATCGAGGCCGACCGGGATCAGCAGCGGGCGCACCTCGCGCTCGAAGTACTCGTGCACCCATTTGCGCTGGGCCGGGTTGCGCTCGCCGTGCGAGATGATGTGGATGCCCTGCGCCGCGAAGGCCGGGATCAGGGCTTCGTTGTAGAGCCCGTACTGGCGCCCCACCAGCGAATGCGCCGCCGCGGCCAGCCGCTCGAAGCTCTCGACCGTGTAGTTGCCTTTCTGCTCGCCGGCGACGCCGGCCGCCAGATGCGGCGCGGCCCGGACCTCGAAGAATTCGTCGAGATTCGAAGAAACGATGCACAGATAGCGCAGCCGTTCGATCAACGGCACTTCGGCGCGGTAGGCCCAATCGAGCACGCGCTCGTTGAAGGCCAGGATGGCATGGTCCCGATCGAGCAGGGTCAGGGCGGGTTCGGCGATGGCGGGCGTGGTGTCGAGAGTGGCAGGCGACATGAAGAAGGATTCTGTAACAACCGCCGCAGAAATGCTAAGTGGTCGCAGCTTGCCAGTGTCGAGTCCGAACATGACAATTTTGTGACTGTCACATGACAAGTTTCCGCGGCGCCGGCGCTGCTCACCGGCCCTGGAAATGACGCTTGTAGCGCGCCGGCAGATCGTCGATGCGCATCAGCATTGGCAGGTCGGCGGTGTTGAAATCAGGATCCCAGGCCGGCGGGCCGAGCACCTTGGCGCCGAGGCGCAGGTAACCCTTGATGAGCGCCGGCGGCTCGACGTCGAGTGCGCCGTCCAGGCGCTGCACCGGCAGCGGCAGGCGCGGCTGTACCTGGTACTGGATCGGCGCCATGTGGGTGGCCGAGAGCTGACGCCAGATGCTGGCCGCGGCATCGCCGCTGGTCACGCCGTGATGCCACATCGGGATGCTGGCGCAGCCGATCATCGTGTCCAGCTTGTTGCGGCTCATGAAGCCCGCCAGGGCACCCCAGAGCGCCAGGATCACGCCGCCCTGACGATGCTCGGCATGGACGCAGCTGCGGCCCAGCTCGACCATGCGCTCGCGCAGGTCGCGCAGCCGGGTCAGGTCGAACTCGATGTCGCTGTAGGTGCTGCCGACACGCCGGGCCTGGGCCGGCGTCAGCACCCGGTAGGTGCCGATCACCTGGCCGCTGGCGTCGTCGCGCACCAGCAGGTGCTCGCAAAAGTCGTCGAACAGGTCGATGTCATGGCCGGCGACGGGCGTCGTCAGCCGCGCGCCCATTTCGCCGGCGAACACCGCATAGCGCAGCCGCTGGGCGGCACGGACCTCGTCCTGGTGGCGGGCCCAGCTGACGCTGATGGCGGCGGCGCTGTCGGCGGCCACGGGTCGGGCGCGGGGCACGGCAATTGCATCGGCAGGGCGTGCCGGTTCCGGCGCGGGCCACAAGGCGCCGCGCAGACCCAGCTGCGAAAACGGGAAGGTGGGCGTGGGCAGTTCTTTCATGGGGACCCTTTCTGCGAAGGCAGTCTCGGCATCCGCGGTGAAACAAGCATGTCCGTTCGAAGGCAATTCGATGACGGCCGGCGCTGCCGGCCGCTTCAGCGTTTAATCCGCAAATTCGTTCCAATGGAGAGCCGATGGCCACCGAAGCAAGAATCGAAGTCGAGACCCGCCGCCACCAGATGTTTCCGGTCCTGAGCGCGCAGGACATCGGGCGCATCCGGCGCTTCGGCAGCGTGCGGCGCTATGCGCGCGGCGACTGCCTGTTCCGGGCCGGCGAGCCCGGGCCCGGGATGTTCGTCGTGCTCGAAGGCGTGGTGGCGATCACGCAGCGCGACGGCCTCGGCCACGTGGTGCCGATCGAACACCAGGGCCCGGGGCATTTCCTGGCCGAGATCGCCCAGCTGTCGGGGCGTCCCGCCCTGGTCGATGGCCACGCCGAAGCAGACGTCGAGACCCTGTTGGTGCCCCCGGACCAGTTGCGGGCGCTGATCATCGCCGAGGCCGACCTGGGCGAGCGGCTGGTGCGCGCGATGATCCTGCGCCGGGTCGCGCTGATCGAGTCCGGCGCCAGCGGGCCGGTGCTGATCGGGCCGCCGCAATCGGCCGGCGTGCTGCGGCTGCAGAACTTCCTGGGCCGCAACGGCTATCCGTACCACGTGGTCGATGTGACCCAGGACGCCGACGCGGCCGCGCTGCTCGAGCAATACGGAGAAGCCGAACTGCTGGCCGTCTGCCCCGACGGCAGCGTGATGCCCAACCCGACCGAGCACGCGCTGGCCCGCTGCCTCGGCATGGTCGACAGCATCGACCACGACGACCTGTTCGACGTGCTGGTGGTCGGCGCGGGACCGGCCGGGCTCGCCACCGCGGTCTACGCCGCCTCCGAAGGCCTGCGCGTGATCGTGGTCGACTGCCGCTCCTTCGGCGGCCAGGCCGGCGCCAGTGCCCGGATCGAAAACTACCTCGGCTTCCCGACCGGCATCTCGGGCGGCGCGCTGGCCGGGCGCGCCTATGTGCAGGCGCAGAAGTTCGGCGTCGAGATGCTGATCCCGGCCCAGGTCGAATCGCTCGATTGCAGCGCCGCCGAAACGCGCGGCGAAGTCTCGGTCCACCTGGCCGATGGCAGGCGGCTGAGGTCGAAGACCCTGGTGATCGCGAGCGGCGCGCGCTACCGTCGGCCCGAGGTACCGCGGCTGGCCGATTTCGAGGGCCGGGGGATCTGGTACTGGGCGTCGGCACTCGAAGCCAAGCTCTGCGCCAAGCAGGAGGTCGCGCTGGTCGGCGGCGGCAACTCGGCCGGCCAGGCGGCGGTGTTCCTGTCGCAGCATGCGGCCAAGGTCAACGTGCTGGTGCGCGGGCCTTCGCTGGCCGCCACCATGTCGCGCTACCTGATCGATCGCATCGAGGCCAGCGACAACATCGAGCTGCACCCGCACACCGAGCTGGTGGCGCTCCATGGCGAGCCGGCCAGCGGCCTGAACGGCGCCACTTGGCGCGACCGCCGCAACGGCCTGCAGGAAGACTGCCCGGCGCGCAACATCTTCCTATTCATCGGCGCCCTGCCCGAGACCGACTGGCTCCAGGGCTGCGGCGTGGCGCTCGACAAGCACGGCTTCGTGCTCACGGGCCAGGTGGCGCGCGGCGGCTTTCCGGCCAAGACCGCGGCGGCACTCGAATCGAGCGTTCCGGGCGTGTTCGCGGTCGGCGACGTGCGCTCGGGCTCGGTCAAGCGGGTCGGCGGCGCCATCGGCGAAGGCGCCGCTGTGGTCGCCCTGATCCATCAGCATCTGGCTGCCGCAGCCGCGACGGCGGCCTGACGCGGCCGACGACAAAGGAGTCCCCGCGATGTCCGTCTACCCCYGCTCCCACGTGCCGAACGTCATCGTGCCGCCGTCGTCGGCCGGCTGCGAGGAATGCCTTGCGCTCGGCGACGGCTGGGTCCACCTGCGGCTGTGCGTCCACTGCGGCCACGTGGGCTGCTGCGATTCGTCGAAGAACCAGCACGCGACGCGGCACTTCCACGCCACCGGGCATGCCGTCGTCGCGTCGCTGGAGCCGGACGAGGACTGGATGTGGTGCTATGCGCATGGGAGCCAGGTCGGGTAGGCGAACCCGGGGCGCGGCCGGCAAGAAATCCCGGCCGGGGCTATGCTGGCCGGCTTTTCATCCCGACGCAACAATGACCCAAGCCCCCATCGACGTCTATTCCTGGGCCACGCCCAACGGCCACAAGGTCCACATCATGCTGGAGGAGTGCGGCCTCCCCTACCGCGCGCACCCGATCCACATCGGCAAGGGCGACCAGTTCGACCCCGGTTTCCTGAAGATCAGCCCGAACAACAAGATTCCAGCCATCACCGATCCCCTCGGACCCGACGGCCAGCCGATCTCGCTCTTCGAGTCCGGTGCGATCCTGGTCTATCTGGCCGGCAAGACCGGCAAGTTTTTGCCGACGGGCGACCGCGAGCGCTACGAAGTGCTTCAGTGGCTGATGTTCCAGATGGGGGGTGTGGGCCCGATGCTTGGCCAGGCCCATCATTTCCGTCTCTATGCGCCCGAGAAGATCGGCTATGCGATCGAGCGCTACAGCAACGAGGCCAAGCGGCTCTACGGCGTGATCGACAAGCAGCTGTCGAGCCACCCGTTCATCGCCGGCGACAGCTATTCGATCGCCGACATCGCGATCTTCCCGTGGCTGCGCAGCTGGGAGAACCAGGGCATCGTGCTGGCCGACTACCCGCACCTGAAGAAGTGGTTCGAGGGCATCGCCGCCCGGCCCGCGGTGCAGCGCGGCGTCAAGGTGCTGGCCGACCTGCGGCAGCCGCTCACGGGCGACAAGGAACGCGAAATCCTGTTCGGCAGCACGCAGTATCAGCGTCATTGAGGCGCGCTGCCCGGCCTGGCCCCGATTCCCGGGTTAGAATCGAAGGCTCGTCGGGGTGTAGCGCAGCCTGGTAGCGCATCTGGTTTGGGACCAGAGGGTCGAAGGTTCGAATCCTTTCGCCCCGACCATCAAGAAAGTAGACGCCTGCACGGACTTCGGTTCTTGCAGGCGTTTTGCCTTTCGCGGCTCGCGCGCCGGCAGTCAGTGCGCCGGCTTGCCCCTGTGGATGTAGTCCTTGTCGGTCGCCAGCACCCAGAGGGCCAGGACGACGACAGCGACGCCCGTGACCACGGCGGTCATCTTGGGGTCGCGCACCGAGGCGAAGCCGAGCGCCCACGGAGAGATGACCATCCAGAGCCCAAGAGCGCCTTCGGTCCATTCTTCCCATGCGCGGGGAACGAAGGTGGCGCCCAGCGCCGTGGCGCCCAGCAAGATGCCTACGGCCACCGCGTTCATGGATGGCGTGGCCTGGTCCTGGAAGCCCACGACCCAGGGCGACAGAATCAACCAGACACCGAGCGCCGCGTTCAGCGGATCCTGCCAGTGCTTGACGTGCTTCATGGCTTTAACCTCCTGTCGTCGCATGATCGCGGCGACCCTCGTTCGACTTCAACGACGCCTCGATGGTTCAGTTCCTTGCCAAGACCACCCGGGCCTGGATCCGCCCGTCGACCGCGCCGCTGCCGAAGCGCGCTTCCAGGGCCTGTGCACAGGCGCTGGTGGCGCTCGCCAATCCATCCGCCGAGCGTGCTTCGATCTCGTTGCGCAGCGGTGTGCCCTGGCAGTAGGCAAGCGCCACCGCCTGGGCCGAGGGGCCGCGGCTGCGCGCCGTCACGGTCTCGCTCAACGGTGCCGTTTCGAATCCCGCCGCGGCCAGGTCCCGCGCGATCAGTTCGCGGTCGAAATAGCCGTGCGGCGTGCGCGCCATGAAACGTGGGGGATCGTCGGGATAGAGCACGGCGAGCGCGGCGGTGATCACGTCCGCGAATTCGTTCTCCTCGATGCGGTCCCAGGCGTTGAACAGCAGCGCGCCACCGGGCCGAAGCACGCGCCGCGCCTCGGCGAAGGCGGCCGCCTTGTCGGGAAAGAACATGACGCCGAACTGGCAGACCACCAGGTCGAACCTCGCCGCCTCGAACGGCAGCTGCATGGCATCGGCCGGCTGCCACGTCACCGGCCGCGCGGTGCCGACGGCCGCCGCGCGCGCCAGCATCGGCGGGTTCAGGTCGGTGGCCACCAGCTCGACCTGCGGCGAGAGCGTCCTTGCGAGCGCGCGGGTGACGACGCCCGTCCCGGCCGCCGTCTCGAGCACGCGGCCCGGCGCCAGCGCCTCCGCCCGGCGCGCGAGGTCGAGCGCATAGGGTTCGAAGATCAGGGGCACCAGGTGCGTGTCGTAGAGCTCGGGAATCGAGCCCGCGAACTTCGCGTCGGAACCGGGTGTGTCCATGAAGGCCTCCTGCCTGTGGCGTTCGTGCCGCCCGCCAGTATCACCGGCCACCTCGCCGCCGCCAACGCCCGCGGCCACCGTAGAATCGCGGTCTCGCACCCGCTGCCCCCGGCATGCCCGGTCGCGGCTTTTCAGTTTCTCTGCGCGGCGGTAGCTCAACCGGATAGAGCACCAGCCTTCTAAGCTGGGGGTTACGGGTTCGATTCCTGTCCGCCGCGCCATTGCACGTGATTCCCGCCCAGGAGACATCGATGCTGCAGCAATCCCCCTTGTACGCCTACATCCCCGCCAGCGACATGGCTCGCGCGCGCCGCTTCTACGAAGAGAAACTGGGCTTCACGCCCGCGGCCGAAATCGCGGGCGGCGTGCACTACGCGTTCGCCGGCGGCACCGGATGCTTTCTCTATCCGACCCCCAACGCAGGCACCTCGCAGGCCAGCCAGGCCTTCTGGCAGGTGGCGGACATCGAGCGCGAGGTGGCCGAGCTGAAGGCGCGCGGCGTGGTCTTCGAGACCTACGGCATGCCGGGCCAGGACGCCAGCGGCATCGTGACCCAGGGCGGCGCCAGGGCCGCGTGGTTCAAGGACAGCGAAGGCAACATCATGGCGGTGATCCAGAGCCTCTGACGGCGCTGTCGGACTTGGTCTGTCCCGCAAGCCCTGGTCAGTTGAGGACAGAGCAAAAACTGCTGCGCAGTTTCTTGGTCTGTCCCGCAAGCATCCTAGTCAGTTGAGGACAGAGCAAAAACCGCTGTGCAGTTTCTTGATCTGTCCCGCAAGCATCTCAGATGCGCAGCAGGAAGCCGCTGCGCAATGCCAGCCACTCGACCTCGCCGGCGGGCAGGGCCGGGGCCGAGGGCGCCTCGGCCGCGAACAGCATCCGCTCTTCTTCCAGCAGCCAGCCCTGGCGCAGCACCCGCAGCCCGCAGCCGCCGAGGTCGATGCGCTCGCCCAGGGCGATCGGCATGTCTTGCACCGACAGGACCCACCGCACCGGCCCGGGCGCCGACGACAGCAACAAGGCCCGATGCCGCTCGTCGCCGCCGTCGACGTCGATCAGCGCCCATTCGTTGCGGGCGCCCCCGACCAGATAGCCATTGACCAGCACGCCGGCACGACGCACGGTCACCCGCAGCACGCGCGGCGACAGGGACATGACCAGGCCGTCCTCCAGTTCGCAGCGGCCGTGGCCCTCGCCCTCCGGGTCGATGCGGGCGATCTCGGCGTAGGCGGGCTCGTCCGGGTTCACGGCACGCAGCCCGTCCGCCGCCAAGGCACGGCGCGGCATGACCAGCGGGATCTGCGGCAACCCGCGGGCGTGCGCCAGGCAAGCCTCGGCACTGCCGAAGGCCGCCAATTGCTGCAGCACGCGGCGCTGCACGTTCATGAGCCGCAGCCCGCGGGCCGGATCGAGGGCCTCGACCGGCCGCAACCAGAAATGCTCGACCGTTTCGCGGCCGTCGGGGCGGGCCTGCTGCCCGTCCGGCGCCAGCGCGACGAAGAAGCGGGTGTCGAAGCGCCGCGGCATGCCCGGCGGCGTGAGCCAGTGGGCGAAGTAGGCCAGCCGATCGACCGCCAGTCGCCAGCCGCGCTCGGCGCACAACCCGCGCAGCGAGGCCGCGCCCTCCTCCGCGGTGGCCCGCAGCGCCGCGACTTCGGCATCGGAGAGCACGTCGAGGGCGACCGGGCGGCCCTCGGCCTCGCTGGCGAACAGCAGGCCGGCCTCTTCGAAACACTCGCGGATCGCCGCCACGTAGAAATCGAGGCCTCCCGCCGGCAACGCCAGGCGGCGGCTCGCCGCGACATCGTCGAGCGCGTCGCAACAGCCATGGAGCAGGCGGTCCTGGGGGTCTACACCGCCACCGGGGAAGACGCTGGCGCCGCTGTTCTGGTCGCCCTCCTTCTCGGCGCGGCGCAGCATCAGCACCTCGAGGCCGGCGGCGCCATCGCGCAGGACGATCAGCGTGGCCGCGAAACGGATCGGGCGCCTGGGCGCCAACGGGGGAGAGTGAGAAGCTGGGTTCATTCGAGGTCGGCTGCGGTTTTACCAGCTTCGCGCCTCGTCTGTAGGGGGGAGGAAGCAAGCCGCCGATTGCGCCACACTCCCGCGCGTCGACGGAGGTTTTACTTGGTCAAGAAGATTCAGCTCAATGACGAACAATGGCGCACGCTGCAAGCCCTGCACGAGGCCCATACGCGGCGCTCGCCGACCGAGGCAATCAGCGTGTCGGAGCGCCTGCTGTCGAACGGGCTGGTCGGCTGCGACCGGCAAGGCGGCAAGTTCCTGACCGAACAGGGTCGCGAACGCCTGAACCAGGGTCGCTGAGACCGCGATCGCCGGGTCGCCGGCTCATTCAGCCAGCCGCAGGCCCTGGCGGTCGACGCTGTCGACGATCTCGCGCAGCGAATTGCGGCCCAGCCGCGAGAGCGCGAACAGCTTGCGGGCCGGCAGCCGGACCAGGTCGCGGACCGTGTTGAGTTCGTTGACGCGCAGCAGGTTGGTGGTTCGGTCGCACAGCCGAAGGACGGCGATGTCGGCGTCGAGAATCGGGTCGGGCGTGGCGGCGTGGGTGGGATGGCGTGGATGCATGGCGAAGCCTCCTGAGAACGATGACTGGAACTTGCACAGTTCATGCCAGGCCTGGGACACCCGCCTTTCAGGGATTTTCACTGGAGAATCAACCGTTTCGACCGAATAGAGAACATTCGAATTGTTCTTTTTTCAGACGGTTGACTTTTTTTCATACAGGGTTTTCCAGAACCTTCGCCTCAACCCAGGCGCTCGCCGACGAAGTCGAGGAAGCACGTGATCCGCGCCGACAGTTGCGTGTTGCGGTAGTAGACCGCGTTGATCGGCTGGCGCACCTCGACGGTGTCGCGCGCCAGCAGTTGCACCAGATCGCCCCGGGCGCAATCGGCTGCGGTCATGAAGTCGGCCAGGCAGACGATGCCCGCCCCGGCGAGCGCGAGTTGGCGCAGCGTCTCGCCGCTCGATGCCGTGAGCGCCGGCGTGATCGGCCATTCGTCGCCATGCGGCCCGCGCAGCGGCCAGCGGTTGAGCGACTCGGGCTGCGTGAAGCCCAGCACCGTGTGGCGGGCGAGTCCCCCCACGTTCTTCGGTCGGCCTTGCTCGGCGATGTATTTCGGGCTCGCCAGCACCCGCAGCCGGCTGGTGGCGAGCGGGCGCGCATGCAGCGTCGAATCGCGCAGCGCGCCGATGCGGATCGCGATGTCGGTGCGACGCTCAAGCAGGTCGATGTTGAGTTCGTCGCTGTCGAGTTCGAGCTCGATCTGCGGATAGGCCATGCGGAACGCCGGCACCAGCGGCACGATGGCATGCAGCATGAACGGCGACGCCGCATTGACCCGCAGCCGCCCGGCGGGCTGCTGGCGCCGCGCCGCCATCTGCTCCTCGGCCTCGTCGATCGCGATCAGGATCGCCCGCGCCCGCGCCAGGAAGGCCCGCCCCTCCTCGGTGAGTTCGAGCCGGCGCGTGGTCCGGCGCAGCAGCGTGGTGGCCAGCTTGCGCTCGAGCCGGCCGAGCGCGCGGCTGATGCCCGAGACCGTCTGGCCAAGCTGGTCGGCAGCCGCGGTGATGGAGCCGCCATCGACCACCGCGACAAAGGCCTGCAACTCCTCGACAGTGGTTTTCACAGTTTTCCTATTGTTGATTTCAAGTCAAATAAATTGTGCTTCCAACCCTCTTATTCTGCAAAGGTCAAGCCGCCACACTCGCACCCCTGATTCCAAGGAGTGCATTCATGCCCATTGCTTTGCTGGCGCTGACGATCAGCGCCTTCGCCATCGGGACGACCGAATTCGTGATCGTCGGCCTGATCCCCACCATCGCGGCCGACCTTCAGATCGGCCTGCCCTCCGCCGGGCTGCTGGTCAGCCTCTACGCGCTGGGTGTCGCCATTGGCGCGCCGGTGCTCACCGCGCTGACCGGCAAGCTGCCGCGCAAGGCCTTGCTGCTCGGCCTGATGGCGCTCTTCACGCTCGGCAACCTGCTGGCCTGGAAGGCGCCGGGCTACGAGACGCTGATCGCCGCGCGCATCCTGACCGGGCTCGCCCACGGCGTGTTCTTCTCGATCGGCTCGACCATCGCCACCGGCCTGGTGCCGAAGGAAAAGGCCGCCAGCGCGATCGCCATCATGTTCACCGGCCTGACGGTGGCGCTGGTCACCGGCGTGCCGCTGGGCACCTTCATCGGCCAGCACTTCGGCTGGCGCGAGACCTTTCTCGCCGTCGCTGCGCTCGGCGTGATCGCCTTCATCGGCAGTGCTCTGTTCGTACCGAACGACATCCGCCACCGGCCGCCCGCCTCGCTGGGGCAGCAACTCCGCGTGCTGGCCGAGCCGCGCCTGCTGCTGGTCTATGCCAAGACCGCGATCGGCTACGGGGGCTCGTTCATTCCCTTCACCTTCCTGGCACCGATCCTCACCGAGGTGTCGGGCTTCAGCCCCGGCGCCGTCGGCGGCGTGATGCTGGTGTATGGGCTCTCAGTGGCCGCCGGCAACCTGTGGGGCGGCAAGCTGGCCGACCGGCTGGGGCCGGTGCCGGCGCTCAAGATCATCTTCGCCCTGCTGGCGGCGGTGCTGCTGACGCTGAGCTTCACGGCGCCGCACAAGTGGCTCGCCCTCGCCACCGTGCTGATGTGGGGTGCCGTGGCCTTCGGCAACGTGCCCGGCCTGCAGGTCTACGTGGTGCAGCAAGCCGAGCGCCACGCGCCGGAGGCGGTGGACGTCGCCTCGGGCCTCAACATCGCGGCCTTCAACCTCGGCATCGCCGGCGCTGCCTGGGCCGGTGGCCTGGTGGTCACGCACCTGGGACTGGTCCATACGGGCTGGATCGGCGCGCTGGTGGTGCTGGTCGCGCTGACGCTCACGGCCTGGAGCGGTCGGCTCGACCGCGCCCGCCCGGCCACGCCCTCCCTCGATTTCCGTCAACCAAGGACCACCTCATGATCCACACCCTCCCTCTCTTCGGCCTCGGCACCTTCCGCCTGCAGGGCCAGTCCGCCATCGATTCGGTCGCGACCGGCCTGGAACTCGGCTACCGTGCCATCGACACGGCCCAGATCTACGGCAACGAGGCCGAGGTCGGGCAAGCCATCGCCGCCAGCGGCGTGGCGCGCGACGCGCTGTTCCTGACCACCAAGATCTGGACCGACAACTACGCGGCCGACAAGCTGGTCCCGAGCCTGAAGGACAGCCTTGCCAAGCTGCGCACCGACCGCGCGGACCTGGTGCTGATCCATTGGCCGTCGCCCGGAGGTGCCGTGCCGGTGGCCGAGTTCATGGGCGCACTGGCTGACGCCAAGGCGCAGGGCCTCGCGAAGCAGATCGGCGTGTCGAACTTCAATATCGAACTGATGCGGCAAGCCATCGCGGCGGTCGGCGCCAGCGAGATCGCGACCCACCAGATCGAGTTGCATCCCTACCTGCAGAACCGCAAGGCGGTGGCTTTCGCCCTCGGGCAGGGCATCCCGATCACGTCCTACATGACGCTGGGCTACGGCGCGGTGCTGAAGGACCCGGTGATAGGCGAAATCGCGGCGGCGCGGCAGGCGACTCCGGCCCAGGTCACGCTGGCCTGGGCCATGCAATTGGGGTACGCGGTGATCCCGTCGTCGACCCGGCGCGCCAACCTGGAAAGCAACTTGCTGGCGCGCGAACTGCGCCTCAGCGAATCCGAGATGGCGCGGATCGCCGCGCTGGACCGCAACGGCCGGCTGACCAGTCCCGAGGGCCTCGCGCCGGCCTGGGACTGAATCACAGGGCCTGGACTTCGAGCGCGTTGTCGACCGCGCTCACGCCCTGCACGCCGCCGGCCAGTTCGCCCGCCCGCGCCTTGGCGGCCGCACTGGGGGCGTGGCCCGCCAGATGCACGACGCCAGCGCGGGTCTCGACCTCGATCCGGCCCGCGTTCAGCGCCGGATCCTTGGCCAGGGCCCGGGTCACCGATGCGGTGATGGCGGCGTCGTCGACGGTGCCCACGGCTGCGTTGCCGGCGTTCTTGATCGCGCTTCCGACCGCCGCGGCGTCCTGCCTGACCTCCGGCGAGGTGATGAAGGCGCGGGTCTTGTCGCGCGCCAACTCTGCCATTTCGGCCGCCTTGTTGCCCGCGGCGGCCGCCGCCTTCTCCGCTTGACCGACGGTGTCCGCGCGCTTGCCTGTCGAATCTCCGGCCCGCTCCGTGCACGCGATCAGCCCAAGAACGCAACTCGCCGCTGCCAGGCCGCTGATCCACCTCTTGCTCATCGAAGACTCTCCTATTCACGGTTGGCGCGAGAGCCGACCCGACGGCTTCTCGCGTCCGCGAATTGTGTTAGGAGTGCCTGTAATAGCGCGGCGGACGGGGCCTCAATTCGCTGTAGGCTGAATACGAATCTATTAATCCCGCATGATGAAATCAGTTGACAGAATGTTGCCTGCGCTTACATGCATTTTCCGGCGGATAACAGGCAGTTGTCGCCGAATTCGTCACTGGCCAATACGGTTGTAACAGCGCCCAAGCAGTTAATACACATAACGAAAAGAATTGAAAGAATACTTGCCGCGTAGGACCCTTCCCACGTACAAACCGGCATTCGTCTTAATTTCGAGGTCTTTTTGTTGAAAACATTAGATAAAAGTTCTCTACTGCTTCTTATCGCAGCGGGGACATTGGCAGGTTGTGGGGGTGGGGGTAGCAGCGGTGGACTGGGTGTCGCCGCGCCGGGCGGGATCGACAAAGTCGAGTCCGCATCCACTGTGGATGGAACCGGCACGTTGATCGCCGATGCGAGCGCTTCGGTGGCCACGCCGACCGGCAAACAGGGTGCCGTACTTGCTGCGGTCACGGTCGCCGCCTACCCGGCTCCGGCCGGCCAGGTGTCGGCCCACGTCGCCAACGAGGGCGAGGTCTTCACAGTGCCGACCGACTCGATCGTGCGCTTCGGCAAGGGAACGAACTGGTCTATCAGTCCCGTGCCCGGGAACCAGCCCGTCTATTGCGGCGCAACAATTTTCGGTGAGCCTGGCGTTGCCGCGCCCCGTGTCTGCGAAACGTTGACGGCAGGAACGCCGGCTCCGGCTCCGGCTCCGGCTCCCACTCCGGCTCCGGCCCCGGCTCCGGCTCCAGCCCCGGCTCCAGCAGGCCAAGTCGCGACATTCGTCGCGAACGAGGGCCAAGTTTTCACGCTGCCGACCAACGCGATCGTGCGCTTCGGCAAGGGAACGAACTGGTCTATCAGTCCCGTGCCAGGGAACCAGCCCGTCTATTGCGGTGCAACAATCTTTGGTGAGCCTGGCGTTGCCTCGCCCCGTGTCTGCGAATCGTTGACGGCAGGAACGCCGGCTCCGGCTCCGGCTCCGGCACCCGCACCGGCACCGGCACCGGCACCGGCGGCTCCGGCTCCGGCCCCGGCCCCGGCCCCGGCCCCGGCCCCGGCTCCGGCTCCGGCTCCGGCTCCGGCAGGCCAAGTCGCGACTTTCGTCGCGAACGAGGGCCAGGTTTTCACGCTGCCGACCAACGCGATCGTGCGCTTCGGCAAGGGAACGAACTGGTCTATCAGTCCCGTGCCCGGGAACCAGCCCGTCTATTGCGGTGCAACAATCTTCGGTGAGCCTGGCGTTGCCGCGCCCCGTGTCTGCGAATCGTTGACGGCAGGAACGCCGGCTCCGGCTCCCGCTCCCGCTCCGGCTCCGGCTCCGGCACCTGCTCCGGCACCAGCACCCGCCCCCATCTCGGGCGACGTCGTGGATTCGTCGATGAACGTCATCGCCACGTCCTATCGGGCCATGGCGGCCCAGATGAGCAAGGAYGCCGGCATCGCCTAYCGCTACGGCCCCGCCGCCGGGGTCGCTGCCGTCGACAACACYGGCRTTCCKACGCTWTWCGCSCAYGATCCGGCCAATCCCCTCRACATCCCGGGCCGCGGCACCCTGGCCGGCACCTGGCAGATCGGTGGTGCGCCGACGGCCGACGCCGGCCTCTATTCCACCAGCKCGGCCAACCTCACCTATGTCGCCGACGATCCGTCGCAGCGCATGGGCGTCACCGATCTGCAGATAACCGGCTACCAGTACAACACCTTCGCCCAGACGCCCCAGCTCAGCTGGACCGTGGGCGGGACGGCCGCCGGCCTCATGGACAGC
>NZ_JBFTHX010000054.1:0-34780 GCF_056394465.1 Variovorax sp. 10N432 | reverse complement strand
CGCCAGGCCCTACGAAAGCTCAGCTCAACGCGAGGCCGCGCTACAGCCCTTCATCCATCACTACAACTGGCATCGGCCACACTCAGCCCTCAACCATCAGCCGCCCATGAGCCGGATACCGGCCATGAACAACCTGCTGAAACTCGACAGCTAGCCCAGGTACTTGCCCCGCAGGTAGTCGAGGTAGGCCCGCGAGTCGCTGGAGACGTAGGGCGAGATCAGCGTGAGCGTGTAGAAGGCCGCCAATCCGGGGTCGGCCTGCGCCTCTGCCTCCCGCCCCGGCACCAGGCGCTCGAACGACAGCCAGCAGGTGGTGGTGAAGACGATCTGCAGGGCGAGGATGCGCGCCTGCTCGGCGCTGGTCTGGATCACTCCCGAGGCCACCAGCCCCTCGCACAGGGACTGCGCGGCAAGCAGGTTCTGCGCCGTGAGGTCCTGGGCCCGCTGTCCCAGGGCGGGGTATTCGGCGGCCAGGAAGGCCATGTCGCGGTAGACGAACCGGTATTCGTCGATGGCTTCGAAGCGCAGGTGCAGCGCCAGCCACAGGTCGTCGATCGCGGCGACGGCGGCGGTCGACCCGTTCAGCAGCCCGAGCCGCTGCTCGAAGCGCATGAACAGCCGTTCGACGATCAGCTGCTTGGCCTTGAAGTGGTAGTGCAGGTTGCCGGGGCTGATGCCCATCTCGGCCGCGATCTTGTGCGTCGACACGGCCGCCAGGCCTTCCGCATTGAACAGCGCGAGGCTGGTCAGCAGGATCCGGTCGCGGGTGTTGGGACTGGCCACGGGCGATGAAGGATGGCGCTCGGGATCGGGGGGTCAGCGCTTGCGCCGGGCGGCCGGCCTCGCCGCATCGAGCTGCTCGCGCAGCTGCCTCACCTCGTCGCGCAAGGCCTGGAGTTCTTCGGCGCTCGGCAGGCCCAGGCGCTGCAGTGCGCTCGCCACGCGCTGGTCGAACACGTCCTCGAACTTGCGGATGCCGAAGCTGTCCAGGCCCGGGAACCCGGCCGCGGGCCGGGCGCCTCCGGCATCGGTCTTCTGGATGCCGAGCAGGCCCTCGATCACGTGGGTGTGGCGCTTGACGACGTCGGTGCCGACGTTGCCCAGCGCCTTCAGGCCCGCGCGCAGCAGGCCTTCGGCGCCGGCGGGCTTGCCGGCGGCTTCGGTGGGTGGCGTCGCCGCGCTCGCCTTCTTGCGAGGCGCGGCTGGCTTCCTGGCCGGCGCCGGCTTCTTCGGCAGCGCCGAGTCCTTGCGGGTCGCCATGCTTCGGTCCCCGGGGATCAGGCGGCCTTGCGGCTGGCGCGGCGGGCGGTCCTGGCGACGGCCACGGCCCCGCCCTTCGCTGCCGGGGCTTCTTCGGCGTCGGCCACGCGCGTCTCGAGCTTCCTGGCGCCCTCGGCGATCTTGTCGGCGATCTGCGCGTGCACGTTGGCGATCGGCAGGTTGATGGCGCTGAAAGTGCTCAACAGGGAGGTCGCGATCGGCGACTCGATCCGGGCCGCGCGGTCGGCCACGGCCTCGATGCCCTTGGTGCCGGCTTCGGCCATGCGGTCGAGCACCTCCACCACGCGGCCGCTGTCGATGTCGAGGCGGTTGGAGAGGAACTCGGTGACCTTCTGCATCTGGCCATGGCGCGACGCGGCGCCATCGAGCAGGCGGCGCGCGCCGCTGCGCCAGGCGCCGACGAGGGTCTTGCCGACTTCGTGGTATTGGCCAACGACGTGGACGGCGACGGAAGAGAGGTTTTGCGCGGACATGAGGTTTTCCTTGGTTGTGACTGACGATTCGCGGGATGCGACAGCCTGATGTTCTTCGCAAGGGCCTAGGCCAGGAAAACTAGATTCATCACAAAGTTAGTCCAATCGCCCCAATTTCCTGCATCCGCATTCTGCGACAGCCCGGGCCTGCCGCATCTGGCGAACGCGATATTGCGCATCCCGCCGCTCTGCCTAAGCTCGGCCGTCTCGCAACAGGAGGTCGTGCATGAACATCAACGCGGTGGTCCGAAGCGTCCAGGCGGCGCTGGGTGTCTCGGTCGATGGCAATCCGGGTCCCGAGACATGGCGAGCGATCCACGAGAAGATCGTCGGCAAGTCGGTCCCGAAATCGGCCGCCTTCGCAGGCAAGGCGGATGAGCGCAGCGAGAAGACCATCGCCACGCTGCACCCGCAGGTCGCGCCCTACGCGAGGATGCTGGTCGAGCGCGCGGCGGCCGCCAACATCGAGATCAAGATCTTGAGCGGTACGCGCACCTATGCCGAGCAGGACGCCCTGTTCGCGATCGGCCGCACCAAGGAAAAGAACAGGCGGCCCGTGACCAATGCGAAGGGAGGCGAGTCCAACCACAACTTCGGCATCGCCTTCGACGTCGGGGTGTTCCGCGGCAAGGACTACCTTGGCGACAGCCCGCTCTACGCCACGGTGGGTGCGATCGGCATGGACATCGGCCTCGAATGGGGCGGCCAGTGGGAAAGCTTCGTCGACATGCCGCACTACCAGCTGCGCCCCGATTGGTCGCAAGGCATGTCGGAGCGCGAGATGCTGCGCGAGTTGCGGGCCAGGAAGGCGTCGGGCAAGGATGCCTACGCCACTTGAGCCAGCGGCCGGCCGGCGCTGACGCTCAGGCCGGGCAGGTACTGCCGAGCAAGGTCTTCGAGTCCGCCAGCGGTCGCGCGCCGGCCTCGCGCAGCGCGTCCACCCGTTGCTGGAAGGCGCTGCGGTGCGCGGGGCTTCCCGTTTTCACGCTGAACGAGAGCTCGACGACCCGCTTGCCGGTCGGGAGCAGCCACTCCTCGACTTTCCAGTCGTCCTGCGATTTGAACCGGCGAACGTGGTTGACGCAGGGCTTGGGCACCATGCCGGTGGCCGGCGGGAAGGCCGCAGCGGCGGCGGCCTCGACGGAACAGCTGAAGGAGATGGCTTCGCGCGGCGTCGGCGCGGCATCCGCCCCTTCGTCGGCCGCCCAGTTCACATCCACCTCCAGCTTGCCCTCGCGCTTCGGGCCGGCCAGGGGGCAGGACCAAGTCGACAGCAGCTTCCTGGCCGCCTTCGACAATGGGGCTCGCACCTTGTACATCGACTCCGGCCCGTCATCGTCGGTCCGCTCGCGCGCCACCGCGCCGTAGCTGTCGTCGGGCAGCCCCGCGGGTCGCCGGACGTCGAGGTAGCGGACCACCAGCGCCTTGGGCTTGTCGTCCGCGATGCCGAGTTGCCTGGCCGCCTGCTGCGCCGTCGCCGGGCCGCCCTGTGCCGGGTCCCAGCGGAACGCGTACTCGGTCCGGTCCGCATGGGCGCAGACGCAGGTCGCCAGGGCGAGGGCGGCAACCAGGCAGGAAGTTCGCATGGCGTGCTCGTCTCTCAGCGGGGCATGGCCATGTCGCCCCTCTTGAAGGAGGTCTCGAACTGCTCCCAACCGTGCAGGCCGCCGTTGACCAGGCGCCGCGCCGCCTGGAAGTTCCCATGCAGGATCGCATCCTTGATCTGCAGCTCCCGGTCGGCCAGGAACAGGCTCAGCAGGTCGGCCGCGACGCTGGACGTGTTCGCCAGTTCGGGTTTCTTCACCAGGTCCGCGGGGGTGGGCAGCCGTGGCCCGTAGCGCAGGTAGTTCGAGCGGCCCGTGAGCTGCACGAAGCCGCGCCCCTTGAACAGCGCGCCGTCGGGCGGGCCCTGGTTGCCGAGGTCGCTGCGGTGGTCGTAGAGATCGAAGGGATGCCCGGTGGGCGAGGTGTTGAAGGCGCTGATGCCTTCGCTGATCGGCGCGCAGCCCGCCGTCTCGGCACGGATGGTGGCGATGGCCATGAGCACCATGGTCCGGTCCGGGATCTCGAAGGCGCGAAGCGAAGCCAGGATGACCGGCAGATGGGTCTTGATGTTCGCGAGCGGCGCACCCGGCAGCATCAGGGAGGCGACCTGGACGCTCATGTCGCCGGTGGCGTCGGGCAGGTCCGCGGACTCGACCAGGCCCAGGGCATGGAGGGTTCGAGGCCCTGCGATGCCGTCGGCCAGCAGTCCCTTGGCTTGCTGGAACGCGGACACCGCGTTGAAGGTGCCGGTTCCGAAGTCGCCATCGATGACGCCGGGGTTGAAGCCCGCCGCCAGCAAGGCCTGCTGAAGCGCGGTGACATCTGGGCCTTGGTCGCCATAAACGAGCTTGAGCCTCATGGTTGCATCTCCTCGCGGCAGCTGTAGCCAAAAAAGTGTCGATGGCAACCGGGGCGGGTGTCAAGGCTCGCCGGGTTGGAAGGCCGGCGCCGTTCTCAAGCAGCCGCCGGCGACGCCCTGGGCTGCTGAAGCACGAGCGCCGCGAAATCCACGAAGGCCCGCACCCGCGCCGCCAGCTGGTGGCGCTGCGGATACACGGCGTAGATGTCCGCGTCCGGCGTGTAGCAATGGGGCAGCACCTGCACCAGCCGGCCGTTGCGCAGGTAGCGCTCGATGTCCCATTCGGCCCGCATCAGGATGCCATGGCCATCGAGCGCCCAGCTGACCGCGATCTCGCCGTCGTTGGTGGTCAGGTTGCCCCGGGTCCTGACCGACTCGGTGGTCGCGCTGCGGCCCCGGCCGCTCGCCAGCCGCCAGACGCCGTAGGCCTCCTCGCCCTGCCGGATCCCGATGCAGTTGTGCCTGGTGAGATCGTTCGGCACCTTGGGAATGCCATGCTTCGCGAGGTAGGCCGGCGCGGCGCACAGCAGCCTCCGGTTGGGCGCCAGCTGCCGGGCGATCACCCGCGAATCCGGCGGCGCGCCGAAGCGGATGCAGATGTCGAACGAGTCCTCGGTCAAGGCCGGTGGATTCACCGACAGCTGCAGCTGCACCTGGACCTCGGGGTGCTTGCGCACGAACTTCGAGATGATCGGCGCCACATGGCTGCGGCCGAAGCCCAGCGTCGCGTTGACCCGCAGCAGGCCCTTGGGCGTGGCCTTGGCCACCCCGAGGATCTCCGCCATGCCGTCGATCTCGCCGAGGATGCGCCGGGCGTGCTCCAGGTACAGCTCGCCCTCGGGGGTCAGGCTCATCCGGCGCGTGGTCCGGTTGACCAGCGCCACGCCCAGGCGGGACTCCATCAGCGCCAGGTGCTTGCTCACCGCGGGCGTGGTGATGCCGAGCTCGCGTGCCGCCGCGCTGAGGCTCCCCGCGCCGGCGAGGGCCGAGAAGAAGCCGAGGTCTGCAGGTTGGATGCCGGGTGTCATGGGCCGCTGATTGTTGAATCCAGGTAAATGATGGATTCACTTTAGCCCCGATCCAATGGCCCGTCGAGTTCCTACAGTACGCCTACCCCCTACCCAAACCCCCAGGAGACAAGCCCATGAAGACGTACAAGATCGCGACCATCCCCGGCGACGGCATCGGCAAGGAAGTCGTTCCGGCCGGCCAGCAGGTGCTGGCCGCACTGGCCTCGGCCAGCGACAAGTTCCAGTTCGAGTTCGAGAACTTCGACTGGGGCGGCGACTACTTCCGCGAGCACGGCGTGATGATGCCGGACGACGGCCTGAACGCACTGCGCGACAAGGACGCCATCCTGTTCGGCTCGGCCGGCGACCCGCACATCCCCGACCACATCACGCTGTGGGGCCTGCGCCTGAAGATCTGCCAGGGCTTCGACCAGTACGCCAACGTGCGCCCGACACGAATCCTCCCCGGCATCGACGGCCCGCTCAAGCGCTGCGGACCCGACGACCTCAACTGGGTCATCGTCCGCGAGAACTCCGAAGGCGAGTACGCCGGCGTCGGCGGCCGCGTGCACCAGGGCCATCCGATCGAGGCCGCCACCGACGTCTCGATGATGACCCGCGCCGGCGTCGAGCGCATCATGCGCTTCGCGTTCAAGCTGGCCCGGTCGCGCCCCCGCAAGCAGCTCACGGTGATCACCAAGAGCAACGCCCAGCGCCACGCGATGGTGATGTGGGACGAGATCGCCTTGCAGGTCTCGAAGGAGTTCCCCGATGTGAAGTGGGACAAGGAGCTGGTCGACGCTTCGACCGCCCGCATGGTCAACAACCCCGCTTCGCTCGACACCATCGTCGCCACCAACCTGCATGCCGACATCCTGAGCGACCTCGCGGCCGCGCTGGCCGGCAGCCTGGGCATCGCGCCGACCGGCAACATCGACCCGGAGCGCCGCTACCCGTCGATGTTCGAGCCGATCCACGGCTCGGCCTTCGACATCATGGGCAAGGGCCTGGCGAACCCGGTCGGCACCTTCTGGTCGGTCGTGATGCTGCTCGAGCACCTGGGCGAATTCGACGCCGCCAAGCGCGTCATGGCGGCGATCGAGAAGGTCACCGCCGACAAGAGCCTGCACACCCGCGACCTCGGCGGCAAGGCCACCACCGCCGACGTGACCCAGGCGGTCTGCGGCCAGGTGCTGGCGGCGTCGCAGCGCAAGGCGGCCTGAGGCCGCGCCGCCCTCCAACCCCGGTTCCGAAGCAGCCGCAAGAGCTGCCGGGGCCCGCTCGTGCCTACCCAACGCCAGGAGACAAACCATGCGCCGCTTCTTGGGAAAACTCTACGTGCAAGTGCTGATCGGCGTGTTTGCCGGCGTCGCGCTTGGCTTCTTCCACCCGAACCTCGCCAGCGACTTCAAGCCGCTCGGCGACATCTTCATCAAGCTGATCAAGATGGTGTTCGCGCCGATCATCTTCGCCACCGTGGTGCTGGGCATCGCCCGCATGGAGAACATGAAGGAGCTCGGCCGGGTCGGCGTCCGGGCGCTGATCTATTTCGAGCTGCTGTCGACCTTCGCCCTGCTGCTCGGGCTGGTGGTCGTGAATGTGGTCGGTCCGGGCCGGGGAATGAACATCGACGTCTCCCAACTCGACGCCAAGGCCATCGCCAGCTACACGGCGGCGGCCGCCAGGCCGGAGGGCTTCATCGAGTTCGTCATGCACCTGGTGCCGATCAGCATCGTCGATGCCCTGGCGAAGAACGACATCCTGCAGATCCTGGTCTTTGCAACGATGTTCGGTGTCGCCCTCTCGCACATCGGGCCGCGCGCCAAGCCCGTGGTGGACTTCCTCGACTCGTTCACGCACGGCATCTTCGCGGTGGTCGGGATGATCATGCGGCTGGCGCCGCTGGCCGCCTTCGGCGCCATGGCCTTCACGGTCGGCAAGTACGGGCTCGGCTCGGTGCTCTCGCTCGGCAAGCTGATGGGCACGATGTACCTCACCTGCTTCCTGTTCGTGACGCTGGTCCTCGGCGGCATCGCACGCCTTTCGGGCTTCAGCCTGTGGAAGTTCCTGAAGTACATCAAGGACGAGCTGTTCACGGTGCTCGGCACCAGCTCGTCCGAATCGGTGGTGCCGCAGTTGATGCGCAAGCTGGAGCACGCGGGCGTGTCGAAGCCGGTGGTCGGCCTGGTCGTGCCTGCCGGCCTGACCTTCAACCCCGACGGCCAGTGCATCTACTACACGATGGCGGCGATCTTCATCGCCCAGGCGACCAACACGCCGCTGTCGATGACCGACCAGTTCGTGATCCTCGGCGTGCTGCTGCTGACCTCCAAGGGCTCGGCCGGCGTCACCGGGTCGGGGTTCATCACGCTGGCCGCGACGCTGGCCTCGATGGGCAAGATCCCGGTCGCAGGCATGGTGCTGCTGCTCGGCGTGGACCGCTTCATGTCGGAGGCCCGCGCGATCACCAACACGATCGGCAATGCCGTGGGCACCGTGGCCATCGCGCGCTGGGTCGGCGCGGTCGACCGCCCGCGGCTGGCGCAGGTGCTCGACGGCCGGTCGGAGCCCGAACGGCTCGAAGACCTGTACGAGGAGCCGGACGACTCCAACGTCAAGCCGCTGCGCGCCCCCGCCGATGTCCGCATCGCCGCCTGATGCCCCGGCACGGAGCCCCGTCATGAACGACACCGCGACCCGCCAGCTGATGCGCGCCATGTTCGACGCCGCGGTGGCGGCCGCCCAGCCCGCGCTGTGCGTGCCGCGCCACCTGCCGGCGCCACCCAAGGGCCGGCTGGTGGTGATCGGCGCCGGCAAAGCGTCGGCGGCGATGGCTCGCGCGGTCGAGGACCATTGGCAGGGGCCGCTGTCCGGTCTCGTGGTGACACGCTACGGCTACGCGGTGCCCTGCCGCCGCATCGAGATCGTCGAAGCCGCGCATCCGGTGCCGGACGCCGCAGGCGAGCTGGCCGCACGCCGCATGCTGCAGCAGGTCGAAGGGCTCACGGCCGACGACCTGGTGCTGTGCCTGACCTCCGGCGGCGGCTCCTCGCTGATGCCGCTGGCGCTGCCAGGCCTCACGCTGGCCGACAAGCAGGCGCTGAACCGCGCGCTGCTCGCCAGCGGCGCCCCGATCTCGGAGATGAACTGCGTGCGCCGCCACCTGTCGGCGATCAAGGGCGGCCGGCTGGCCGCGGCCTGCCGGCCGGCCCGGGTCGTGAACCTGCTGCTGTCGGACGTGCCCGGCGACGATCCGGTCGACATCGCCTCGGGCCCCACGGTGGCCGACCCGAGCACCTGCGGCGACGCGCTCGAGATCCTGCGCAGACATGGCATCGACATTCCGCCGCGGGCGCTCGCGCTGCTGGAGAGCGGCGCGGGCGAGACGCTCAAGCCCGGCGATCCGCGACTGCCGGAGATCGAGACCCGCTTCGTCGCGACCCCGCAGATGGCGCTCGAGGCCGCCGCCGAGGTGGCGCGCGCGGCCGGCCTGCGGCCCTTCATCCTCGGCGACGCGATCGAGGGGGAGGCGCGCGATGTCGCGCGGACCCTGGCCGGCATCGCGCTGCAGGTCGCGCGCCGCGGGCAGCCAGTGGCCGCGCCCTGCGTGCTGCTGTCCGGCGGCGAGACCACCGTGACCGTGCGCGGCGGGGGCCGCGGCGGGCGCAACGTCGAGTTCCTGCTGGCCCTGGGCATCGCCCTCGGCGGCGAATCCGGCATCCACGCCATCGCGGGCGACACCGACGGCGTCGACGGCCAGGAAGAGATCGCCGGCGCGCTGCTCGCCCCCGACACCCTGGCGCGCGCCTGGGCCGGGGGCATGAAGCCGCGTGAACGGCTCGACGACAACGACGGGCACGGCTTCTTCGAAGCGCTCGGCGACGCGGTGGTGACCGGACCGACCCTGACCAACGTGAACGACTTTCGCGCGATCGTGATCGCCGGGCGCCATCCTGCGGCCGACACATCCGACCACGCATCCAGGAGCTGAGATGAAAAGAAGCAAGCAGGCCAAGATCGTGGCCACCCTCGGGCCGGCCAGCGACGACCGCCGGACGATCCAGGCGCTGTTCGATGCCGGCGCCGATGTCTTCAGGCTGAATTTCAGCCACGGCACGCACGAAGACCACCAGCGCCGGCTCGCGCTGATCCGCGAGATCGAGCGCGACAGCGGCCGCCCGGTCGGCGTGCTGCTCGACCTGCAGGGGCCGAAGCTGCGCATCGGCACCTTCCCCGGCGGGCCGATCGAGCTGGTCGAAGGCCAGCCGTTCCGGCTCGACCTCGACACCCGGTCGCCCGGCAACATCGAGCGGGTCGCGCTGCCCCACCCGGAGATCTTCGCAGCGCTGGAGGCCGGCACCGAGCTGCTGCTCGACGACGGACGGCTGCGGCTGCGGGTCGAGGGCTTCGGCAAGGACTTCGCCGACACCCGCGTGGTCAACGGCGGCACGCTGTCGGACCGCAAGGGCGTCAACGTGCCGGGCGTGGTGCTGCCGCTGTCGGCGATGACCGACAAGGACCGGGCCGACCTGGCCTTCGGCCTCGGCTTGGGCATCGACTGGGTGGCGCTGTCCTTCGTGCAGCGGCCCGAGGACGTGATCGAGGTGCGCCGGATCGTCGACGGCCGTGCCGGCATCGTCGCCAAGCTCGAGAAGCCTGCCGCGATCCAATCGCTGGACGCCATCGTGGCCGAGGCTGATGCGGTGATGGTGGCGCGCGGCGACCTCGGCGTCGAGATGCCGGCGGAGCAGGTGCCGGCGATCCAGAAGCGGATCATCCGGGCCTGCCGGCGCGCCGGCAAGCCGGTCATCGTGGCGACGCAGATGCTGGAGTCGATGGTCGCCGCGCCGGTGCCCACGCGTGCCGAGGCCTCCGACGTGGCGACGGCCATCTACGAAGGCGCCGATGCCGTCATGCTCTCCGCCGAGTCGGCCAGCGGCCGCTATCCGGTCGAGGCGGTGAAGATGATGAGCAGCATCATCACGCACACCGAAAGCGATCCCAACTACCGGGCCGCGATCGATGCCTCCCGCCCGGAGCCGCTGGCGCGCACCGCCGATGCGATCGGCGCCGCGATGCGGGACATCACCGGCCTGCTCAGCGCCGCGGCCACTGTCGCCTACACCAGCTCGGGCTACTCGGCCCTGCGCATGGCCCGCGAGCGGCCCCGCGCGCCCATCATCGGCATGACGCCGCGTCTCGCCACGGCGCGCCGCCTGGCACTGGCCTGGGGCGTGCACGCCGTGCTCTGCCACGAGGTGGTGGACGTGCCGGAGATGAGCGAGCTCGCCAGCCGGACCGCGCTGAAGGAAGGCTTCGGCGCCCCCGGACAGACCATCGTCATTTCAGCCGGCATGCCGTTCGGCACCTCCGGCACGACCAACCTGCTGCGCATCGCGCAGATCTGAAGGCACGCTCATTGTTGAACGCAGGTTAACCATGGATTCACTTTCGCAGTGATTCGGCCCCTGCATCGCTGACACCATTCGCCGCATACCCACAAGGAGACATTCATGACATCGACTCTCGCGCGCGCCCGCGTGCTCACCGCGCTCGTCCTCGGCCTGGCGGCCACCCTCGCCGGCGCCCAGGCGTGGCCCACCAAGCCGATCAGCCTCGTCGTGCCCTTCCCGCCCGGCGGCAGTTCGGACGTGCTGGCGCGGGCCATCGGCGACAAGCTCGGCCAGAGCCTGGGCCAGCCGGTGATCGTCGAAAGCCGGCCCGGCGCCGGCGCCACCCTGGGTGCCGACTACGTGGCCAAGGCCAAGCCCGATGGCTACACGCTGCTGATGGGCGCCGTGCACCACACCATCGCCACCAGCGTCTACAAGAAGCTGCCCTACGACTTCGAGAAGAGCTTCGCGCCGGTCACCACCATCGCGATGGTGCCCAATGTGCTGGTGGTCAACGCGAAGTCGCCGGCCACGGACGTCAAGCAGCTGGTCGCGCTGGCCAAGGCGTCGCCGGGCAAGCTCTCCTATGGCTCGAACGGCAACGGCACCGTGCAGCACCTGATCGGCACGCAGTTCGCGAGCCTGGCCGGCGTGGAGCTGCTGCACGTGCCCTACAAGGGAAGCGCGCCGCTGACCACCGACCTGCTGGGCGGCCAGGTCGACATGTCCTTCGACACGCTGACGCCGGTGGTCCAGCACATCAAGGGCGGCAAGCTGCGCGCGCTGGCGGTCACGACGGCGAAGCGCTCGAGCACCTTGCCCGACGTGCCCACGCTGGCCGAGTCCGGCCTCAAGGATTTCGACCAGGGCACCTGGTTCGGCATCCTGGCACCGGCCGCGACGCCGAAGGACATCGTCGAGCGGCTCAACACCGAGTTGGTGAAGATCATCCGGTCGCCGGAGTTCGGCAAGCGCATGGCCGAGATCGGTGCCGAGCCGGTCGGCGACACGCCGGCCCGGATGGGCGCGCAGATCAGGAGCGACACGGCCAAGTACGCGCAGCTGGTGAAGGAAGCGAAGGTCACGATCGACTGAGCCTCGCCCCGACCAGGTTGTCTTCCTGGCGCCCTTGCGCCAAGATCGACCCGGCCCGCGGGAGGGGGTCCGTCGATGAGCCTTGCCACCAACGATCCGGGCCAGCGAGCAACCGCGGTGCGCAAGCCGCCGCCCTGGGGCCTCTACCTCGCCGCGCTGGCCATGGTGGCCGTGCTGGCCCTCCCCTTGCCGGACGGCCTGCCGGTCGCCGGGCATCGCATGCTCGCCATCCTGGTGTTCGCGATCATCGTCTGGATCAGCGAGTCGGTGAGCTACGAAGCCAGCGCCATCATGATCACCTCGCTGATGGCGGCGCTGGTCGGCCTCGCGCCTCAGGTCGGCGATCCTTCACGCCTCTATGGCACCTCGCAGGCCCTGGGCATGGCGCTCGCGGGCTTCTCGAGCACGGCGCTGGCGCTGGTGGGCGCCGCCCTGTGCATCGCCGCCGCCATGACCATCACCGGACTGGACCGGCGCATCGCGCTGGTCACGCTGTCGATCATCGGCACCACCACCCGGCGGATTTTGATCGGCAGCATCATGGTCACCATCGTGCTGTCGCTGGTGGTGCCGAGCGCCACCGCGCGCAGCGCCTGCGTGGTGCCGATCATGATGGGCGTCATCGTCGCCTTCGGGGTCGACCGCCGCTCCAACATCGCCGCCGGCATCATGATCACGGTGGCCATGGCCACCAGCGTCTGGAACGTCGGCATCCAGACCGCGGCGGCGCAGAACCTGCTCACGGTCGGCTTCATGGACAAGCTGCTCGGCGAGCGCGTCAGCTGGCTGCAGTGGCTGATCGCCGGCGCGCCGTGGGCCGTCGTGATGTCGATCGTGCTGTACTTCATGGTCCGCTGGCTGCTGCCGCCCGAATCGGAGGCGATCGCCGGCGGCAAGGAAGCCGTGCAGCGCGACCTGGAGGCCCTCGGCCCGATGACCGGCCCGCAAAAGCGGCTGGCCGCGGTGTCGGTCGGCCTGCTGCTGTTCTGGGCCACCGAAGGCAAGCTGCATGACATCGACACCGCCTCGATCACCTATGTCGGCCTGGTGGTCCTGATGCTGCCGCGGCTCGGCGTGATGGACTGGAAATCGCTGCAGGGGCGCATCCCGTGGGGCACGCTGATCGTCTTCGGCGTCGGCATCAGCCTGGGCACGGCGCTGCTGTCGACGCAGGCGGGCCAGTGGCTGGGGCGCTTCGTGGTCGCGCATTCGGGGCTGGCCACGCAGGGGCCGGTGGCGGTGTTCGCGATCCTGTCGGCTTTCCTGATCGTCATCCACCTGGGCTTCGCCAGCGCCACCGCCCTCACCGCGGCGCTGCTGCCGATCCTGATCTCGGTGCTGCAGACCCTGCCGGGCGACATCCACAAGGTCGGCATGACCATGCTGCTCGGCTTCACGGTGAGCTTCGGCTTCATCCTGCCGATCAACGCGCCCCAGAACATGGTCTGCCTGGGCACCGAGACCTTCAACGGCAAGCAGTTCGCGCGCGTCGGCGTGCCGGTCACGATCGTGGGCTATGCGCTGATGCTGCTGTTCGCCGTCACCTACTGGCACTGGCTCGGCTGGACCTGAAGGGGTCCGCTCAGCCGGCCGTCGGGTCGAAGAACCGGCGCGACAGGCCGGCCCGCCCCGGATAGAACTTGAAATAGGGCCGCGCCTGGTCGATCACGGCCGCGACCGACGGGTGATCCATCAAGCGCTCGAAGTAGGCCGACAGCTGCACCTGCTGCGGCGGCAGCGGCAGGTAGGTGGCGGCATAGAACAGGGCCGGCGCGGCGGCGCAATCGGCCATGCTGAACGCGTCGCCCGCGACCCAGGTCCGGCCCTCGAGGCGGCGGTCGATCATGGCGTAGGCCATCGACAGGGTGTCCCGCGCCCGGGCCACGCTGCGTGGATCACGCTCGCCCTCGGGCTTGAGCAGGTCGGCCGTGAACGCCTGCATCGGCGTCATCACGTAGAGGTCGAAGAGCCGATCCCACAGGCGCACGTCGAGCGCGTCGGCGGCGTCATGCGGAACGAGCGTGCGGCCGCCAGCGGCATGGCTGTGCTGCAGGTGCTCGATGATGATGCTCGATTCGGGGACCGGCCGCCCCTGGTCCACGAGCAGGGGCATCTTGCCGGTGGGCCACAACGCCAGCCAGGCATCGCGCTCGGCGGGGTTGCCCAGGTCGAGCAGCCGCTTGTCGACCTCGACCCCGAGCAGGTCGATCGCGATCAGCACCTTCTGGCAGTAGGACGAGAGGGGGTGGTAGTGCAGCGTGAGGGCGGTCATGGCGCCCCGCATCCTGTGCGAATCCGGCAAGTTGTCAAGCCAGGTGGCGAGCAAAATACTTGCGTATTGTCACTTTGTGATAATCAATGCATAATTTACCCGAAGAATAGCCAACAGACCGCCGAGAATTTTCTCCAGGAGACAACGCATGCCAGAACAGAACCCGTCGCAGCTGCAGTTCAGCCACATGGGCCTCTACGTGACCGACCTGCCGGGGATGGCCGCCTTCTACAAGCGGGCCCTGCGATTCACCGAGACCGACGCCGGCGACCTCGGGCCGGTCCAGCTGGTGTTCCTGAGCCGCGACCCGTCCGAGCATCATCAACTGGTGCTGGCCACGGGACGGCCCCGGGAGATCGGCTTCAACGTCGTCAACCAGATCTCCTTCCGCGTCCCCGACATCGCCACGCTGCGCCTGTTCCACGACCGCCTGCTGGCCGAAGGCGCGCTGGACATGCACCCGGTCACGCACGGCAACGCCGTGTCGGTCTACTGCCGGGACCCCGAGGGCAACCGGCTGGAGCTGTTCGTCGACACGCCCTGGTACTGCGAGCAGCCGCTGCGCGAGCCGATCGACCTGTCACGCTCGGACGAGGCCATCCTTGCGCAGGCCGAAGCCATCGCCAAGCGGTTGCCGAAATTCATGAGCCGTGCGCAATGGCAGGCCGACGTGGCGCGCCGCATGCAGGAGGACCAGCGTGGCTGAGCCCGCGCGCGTGCACGACGTGGCGATCGTCGGCCTCGGGCCGACCGGGGCGACCCTGGCCAACCTGCTGGGCGCCGCCGGCCTGTCGGTGCTGGTGCTCGAGAAGGAAGGCGACATCTTCCCGCTCCCGCGGGCCATCCATTTCGACGGCGAGGTGCTGCGCATCCTCCAGGCCGCGGGGTTGCGCGAGCCGGCCCTGGCCATCGCCCGGGCCGGCGAGCAGGGCATGCACTTCGTGAACGCGGCCGGCGAGACGATGCTGATCCGGGGCGGCACGGCGGCGCTGGGCCCGCACGGCTGCGCCAACAACTACTACTTCCACCAGCCGGAGCTCGAAGCCGTCCTGCGCGCCGGGCTGGCGCGCTACCCCGGCGTGCAGCTGCGGCTGCGCCACGAAGTGGTCGGCGTGGCCCAGGACGAAGACGCCGCGACGCTGACGGTGCGCAACCTCGACGACGGGCAGACCGCCGCCGTCCGCGCCCGCTTCGTGGTCGGCTGCGATGGCGCGCGCTCGCCGGTGCGCCAGCACATGGGCAGCCGGATGGTCGACCTCGGCCTGAAGCAGCCCTGGCTGGTGTTCGATGTCGTGCTCGAGGAAGACGTCGCCCTGCCCACGCACACCGTGCAGCACTGCGACCCGGCCCGGCCGATGACCTACTGCAACGTGGTCGGCCGCCGGCGGCGCTGGGAGATCATGGTGCTGCCGGACGATGACAGGGACGCGATGGTGCAGCCCGCCGCGCTGTGGCGCATGGTCGCCCCCTGGGTGCGGCCCGACCAGGCGCGACTGGAGCGCGCCGCCATCTACACCTTCCACTCCGTCATTGCCGAGGGCTGGCGCCGGGGCCACCTGCTGCTGGCCGGCGACGCCTGCCACCAGACGCCGCCTTTCCTCGGCCAGGGCATGTGCGCCGGCCTGCGGGACGCCGCCAACCTGGCGTGGAAGCTCGAGGCCGTGCTGAAGCACGGGGCGCCGCCCGCGCTGCTGGACAGCTACGAGTCCGAGCGCGCGCCGCACGTGCGTGCGCTGATCGAAATGGCGGTGCGCCTGGGCAACATCATCCAGACCACCGACCCCGAACTCGCCGCCCAGCGCGACGCGAGATTCCGCACCGCCCAGCCCGAGATCTTCGAGCTGCCGCCCCAGTTGCTCGGCGCCGGGGCCTTCGACACTGCGCCCGGCACGCCGGCGGGCCGGCCGTTTCCGCAACCGCGCCTCGACGATGGCCGCCTGCTCGACGAATTGCTCGGGCGGCGCAGCGCGGTGATCGGCCGGGCCGGGGCCCTGGCAGCGGCCGCTCCGGCCACGGCCGAACGCTGGCGCCGCGCCGGCGCCATCGTCATCGACCGACCCGACACCTTGCTCGACCGCTGGCTGCAGGCCCACGAGGCCCAGGCCGTGATCCTGCGGCCCGACCGCTACATCGTCGGCGTGGCGCGCACGGGGACGGACCTCGATCGCATCTCGCAATACCTGCCGGTCGGGCCATGAAGCCGCGGCCAGGCACACACCCATCCGATCCACCTGCACACAGAAGCATTCCATGAAACTCATCAGCTACCAACACAACGGCACCGACAGCTACGGCGCGGTCGTCGGCGACCGCGTCGTCGAGCTGCGCCGGGCCTTCGGCGAGCGCGCCGCCGACCTGAAGGCGCTGATCGCCGCCGGCCTGCTGGGCGAGGCAGCCCGGGTCGTCGCCGCCGCCGCCGAGCCCGGGCCGAAGCTCGACGAGGTCCGGCTGCTGCCGGTGATTCCCAATCCGGGCAAGATCGTCTGCGTCGGGCTCAACTACGGCGAGCATGTGCGCGAGACCGGCCGCGAGATCACCGAGCAGCCGACCCTCTTCCTGCGCGTGGCCGAGTCGCAGCTCGCCCATGGCGAGGACATCGTGCTGCCGCCCGAGTCCACCAAGCTGGACTACGAAGGCGAGATCGCGGTCGTGATCGGCAAGGCAGGCCGCCGGATCGCCGAGCAGGACGCCTGGGATCACATCGCCGGCTACGCCTGCTACAACGACGGCAGCATCCGCGACTGGCAATCGGCCACGCCGCAATGGACCGCGGGCAAGAACTTCTGGCGCACCGGCGGCTTCGGCCCGTGGCTGGTGACGCGCGACGAGATCCGGGACGGCCAGGTGATGACCCTGGTGACCCGGCTCAACGGCCAGGAGATGCAGCGCACCACCACCGACAAGCTGATCCACAGCATCCCGCGCCAGATCGCCCACATCTCGGCCTTCACGCCGCTGGCCGCCGGCGACGTGATCGTGACCGGCACGCCCGGCGGCGTCGGTGCCAAGCGCACGCCGCCGGTCTGGATGAAGCCCGGCGACATCGTGGAGATCGAGGTCGACGCCATCGGCATCCTGCGCAACGGCATCCGGGCCGAATAGGCCTGCGCGGCAGCGGCGACGCAGGGGTTGCTCAACCGGCGGTGCGGCCGCCGACGAGCACCGGCTCGGCGCGGTAGCGATCCGGGAACACCTTCTTCAAGTTCTCGATCTTCGGCAGGTCGTTGAACACGATGTACGGCTGCGTCGGGTTGCGCGTCAGATAGTCCTGGTGGTAGGCCTCCGCCGGGAAGAAGCGCTTCTGCAGTTCGATGGTCGTCGCGATCGGCTGGCCGAAGCTCCTGGCCTTGTCGAGCTGCTCGATGTAGGCCTTGGCGATCCTGGCCTGCTCCGCGTTCTGCGCGAAGATCGTCGAGCGGTACTGCGTGCCGTGGTCCGGACCCTGCCGGTTGAGCTCGGTCGGGTTGTGGGCCACCGAAAAATAGATCTGCAGGATGCGCCCGTAGCTGATCTGCTTCGGGTCGTAGGTGATCGCAACCGCTTCGGCATGGCCGGTGCGCCCGGATCCCACCGACTCGTATTTGGCGGTCTTCTCGTCGCCGCCGGCATAGCCGGAGACCGCATTGGTGACGCCCTTCACGTGCTGGAACACGCCCTGCACGCCCCAGAAGCAGCCACCGGCAACGACGGCGGTTTCGGTCGCCGTCGTCGCGGCAGCGGCGTCGTCGGCGGGCACCGGGATCACCACCGCGCTCTCGGCCGCCAGCGACGGGACGACCCGAAAGGCGGCCGCGCCCGCCAGCACGGCGACCGCGCCGAGCGCGGCACGGCGCGAGAAGAAAGCGCCGCCGGCGAAACGCGGCGCAGGGGGGGTGGATGGCTTGTTCATGCTGGCGTCGTCCTTCGCTGGGTTGGTTGCGTTCGGGAGGCTGTCCCGCTCGATGTGAGTTCGCGAGCCACGGGTTCCCGGTTACACCCATGGCGTCAAAGTTGTCGCGGCCCCGGCTGTAACCGCCGACCGATGCACGACGAACTATGTGTCGGATGCACTGATTTGCAAAGGAACGACCATGCGCCCCCAAGGAAGACGCTTTGCCCTGCTGGCCGGCAGCTCCACGCTTGGGCTGGCGATCGCCAACGCGCTCGGCTGGAGCCCGCGCTCCGCCATCGCGGCGGAGCCGGCGAAGTTCGAGGTGACGCACACCGACGAGGAGTGGCGCAAGCTGCTCACACCCGGCCAGTACGCCGTGCTGCGCAAGGAGGGAACCGAGCGTCCCTATTCCAGTCCGCTGAACGACGAGCACCGTGCCGGTGTCTTCGCCTGCGCCGGCTGCAGCCTCGACGTCTTTTCCTCGAAGACCAAGTTCGACAGCGGAACCGGCTGGCCGAGCTTCTGGCAGCCATTGCCGAACGCCGTCGGCCAGACCGAGGACAAGACCTTCGGCATGGTGCGCACCGCGGTTCACTGCCGCCGCTGCGGCGGCCACCTGGGCCATGTGTTCGACGATGGGCCGAAGCCGACCGGGCTGCGCTATTGCATGAACGGGGTGGCGCTCAAGTTCACGCCGGCCGCGGCCTGATCGGCTCGAAAGAAAACTGAAACGCCCGGCTTCATCGCCCCATCTAATGGGGGCAGGAAGCCATGCCACACACCGCCCCCCACCCCATCGCCCCGGAGTCCGCCCCCGACCACGAACTCGCCTTGCGGGCCGCACGCGACGACGCGGCCGCCTTCGAGCGCATCATGCGCCGCCACAACCAGCTGCTGTTCCGCACCGCGCGCAGCATCCTCAAGAGCGACGACGATGCCGAAGACGCGCTGCAGGACGCCTACCTCGGCGCCTGGCGCGCGATCGGCAGCTTTCGCGACGACGCGCAGCTCGCCACCTGGCTCAGCCGGATCGTCATCAATGAATCGCTGGGACGCCTGCGCCGGCGCAGCGCGCAGGTGATTCCGCTGGACACCGCGATCGGCGCCGACGATGGCGACGCCCCCTGGATGGCGGACGATCCTGGCGACCGACCCGAAGGACTGGCCATGCGGGACGAGATACGACGACTCATGGAGGCTCGCATCGATCGGCTTCCGGACAGCTATCGCACGGTGTTCATGCTGCGCGCGGTCCAGGAACTGAGCGTGACCGAAACCGCGGCCATGCTGCAGCTTGCGGAAGCCACGGTGCGCACCCGCTTCTTCCGCGCCCGCAGCCTGTTGCGCGAGGGCCTGTCGCGCGATCTCGACGTCGCGCTCGGCGACGCCTTCTCGTTCGACGGTGCGCGCTGCGACCGCATCGTGGCGCACGTACTCGCCGAGCTCGGCGCCGCCGGCCATCCGCCCCCCATCGATCCCACCCCACGAGGAGACTAGCCATGTCGTTCTTTCAAATGCCCGCCCCGATCGCCGCCCGGCGCCTGTTCCTCGGCCAGTCCGGCCTGCTCCTGTCCGGGACCGCGGTCGCGCTGCTGTCCGGGCAGGACGCGCTGGCCGCCAAGTCCGACGGCGCGACGGGCAACGACGTCCAGGTCCTCAACACCGCCCTGGGGGCGGAACTCGAGGCGATCGCCGCCTACCTGCTGGGCGCCGAGAGCAAGCTGCTGGAGAAGCCGACGCTCGCGCTGGCGCTGACCTTCCAGGGGCACCACAAGGAGCATGCAGAGTTGCTGGCCAAGACGGTCGCCAAGCTGGGCGGCAAGCCGGCCACCCCCAAGCCGAGCTACGACTTTCCGGTGCAGCAGCTGAAGTCGCAGGCCGATGTGCTGCGCTTCGCCGCCCGCCTCGAGCAGGGCGCGGTGAGCGCCTACCTCGGCGCGGTTCCGTTGTTCGGCAACCCTGATCTCGCCAAGGCCGCTGCCAGCATCCTCGGGGACGAGGCGATGCACTGGGCCGTGCTGCGCCAGGCCATCGGCGAGACGCCCGTTCCGTCGGCCTTCGTGTCGTGAAGCCCTGCAGCCGATTGGCGGCCAGCCTGCTGGCCGCGTGGATGGGTGCGCCCGCGCAGGCCGCGCCGGACGCGCTGCGCGGCGAACAGGTCTATGCCCGCTGCCAGGCCTGCCATGCGCTGGCCAGCGACCGGGTCGGTCCACACCACTGCGGCCTGTTCGGGCGGTTGGCCGGCAGCGTGCCCGGCTTCGACTACTCGGAGGCGATGAAGAAGTCGCGCATCGTCTGGAACGACGCCACGCTCGACCGCTTCCTCGCCATGCCCCTGGCGGTGGTGCCCGGCAGCTCGATGACCTATGCCGGGATCGCGGACCCGGCCGAGCGGGCCGACCTGATCGCCTATCTCAAGCAGGCCAACGGCACGCCGGCGTGCGCCGCATTCTCGAAGGCGCAGCCCTGAAGGCGCACCAAGAAAATCGACCGGCCCCGTCCGACGGCACTTCGCCAGCATCCGTTAAATTCGCTCCTGTCGCGCGTCATGCGCCTGGAGGCAAGGAACGAGAATGCAAGCTGTGTCGATCCACGTCGTTGACGTGGCCAACGGGGTGGTTGCGGTCGGCATGCGGGTCGAGGTCTTGCGCAGGGAAACCGGCGAACGCGGTCGGGCCGAGCGCTGGGAGCCGCTGGTCGCCGGCAAGGTGGGGCGCAACGGCGTGGTGGACGGCATCGAGGGGCAGGCCCAACTGTTCGACATCGGTGTCTACGAGATGCGGCTGCACGTGGGCGACTACTACCGAGCGCGCGGACAGGCGCTTCCCGAGCCGGCCTTCATGGACGTGCAGTGTTTTCGCTTCGGCCTGGCCGATCCTTCGCAGCACTACCACCTGCCGGTCAAGCTCACCCCCTGGGGGCTCTCCTGCTTTCGCGGCGCCGCCTGATCTTGCCGGCCAGCTTCAAACAGGCAGCAGTGTCTTGACCTGCTCGAGGACCTGCGCAAGGGGCACCTGCGTGGCCGCCACGCAAATCAGCGGAAGCACCGCCGCAAGGACGATCGGCATGACGCTCTCCAGGGTCACCGGCACCGGAAGCATGCGCTTGATCAGGTCGTAGCCGGCAGCGAAGTCGGCCATCGACGACGGGTCGGGCGAGCCCAGCATCTCTTCAGCCGGCAGTGCCCTGGTCGCCGAAATCCACTTCTTCTCGAAGGCGATGTTGTGCTGGCTCGCCAGTGAGCCGTAGTGCGCCAGACCGGCGTGCTTCAAGGCCACGAGCCGGGGCGCGAAGACCGCGAGGGGCGCGACGAAGGCAATGGCGAAGAAGACGATCATGCCGATCAGGGCGAACTTGAAACCCATCAGGCTGGCATCACCGTGCACCACCAGCTTGAGAACCGTGGCGGACACCACCGTGCTTTCGGCCAACACGAACAGGACGTAGGTCTTCGGGTACTGCCCCATGAAGGCGAGTCCGCCGCAGCGATCGGGATGCGTCGCGACCAGGCGCATGTCGCAGCGCGCGATCTCATGCAGCATCAAGCCCCATGTCACGAAGCGCCACAGCCAGCGCCCGAGCAGGAACCAGTACAGCGGCAGCGCGACCAGCATGGCCCACCAGCCGGCCAGGGTCGGTTGGAGCGTGCCGTCGACCATGCGCCCGTGCCAGGTGCCGCCGGCGGCAGCCATCGGCGCCTTGGTGAGCCACAGCCAGGAGAGCAGGTAGGCCAGCACGAGGATCAGGCCTTCGGCCAGCCACGAGCCGGTGCGCCTTTCCATGTTCGCGCGAGCCTTGGCAAAGCCGCTGCGCGACGCCGGCGGCACGATCCCGCGCTCCTCGAATTGACCGACCAGCTGCGCCATGCGCTGGTCCGAGCTCTGCTCCATCAACACGAAGGCCACGATGGCGAAGGCGTAGGCATAGGCGCTGTAGTCGAACAGGATGGCGCGCTCCGGATGCGCGTCGATGGCAAAGCCCTGGAACGCGGCCAGGACCAGTGCGGGAATCCACCCCACGGCCACGAACAGCGCGGCACGGCGACCCGCCGCGAGATCGGTGTCGGTCAGCAGGCCGACGCGGCGCTGCCAGCGATAGAACGGACCGTGCCTGTTGAACGAGACGCGCATGCGCTGCCACTCCTGTTGTTCGAGCACAGCACGGCCGTGCCGCCTGCGCGCACCGCGGCTGCCGAGGAAACCGATGTTGGCGGTGAAGGCGCCGGGGTGCAATTGCCCTTTGGTGCAACGCCTCTTCGGAGCGACACCAGCGTGGCCGCTGCGCAAAAGGTTTCGCTCCATCGTGAAAGAAGTGAAACCGGAAGTGGCCGTGCCGCGACTGAGACACACCCGGTTGCGTGTAGGCAGGCCTGCAGACTTGCGCGCACCTATCGTGCTTCACACCACTGGCTCCGGCCGAGGGCTCTCATCAACATCAGCAAAGTGAGGCTTTCATGTTCGTTCGACGCACTTTCGCAGCTTGCTGCGCGCTGGCCCTTCCGTATGGTGCCTGCCTCGCGCAGACCACCTTCGCACCGGATCAGTACTTCGACAACCGCTGGTACATCACGCCCTTCGGCAGCTACATCCATCCCGACGGTGACCGCAATGCCGACAACGGCTGGGGCGGAGGCTTCTCCATCGGCAAGCCGATCAGCCCGAGTTGGAACATCGAGCTGCGTGGCCAGTACGAGGAACTGGACGGCAACGTCGGCACCAACTTCGGCGTTTTCAACAGCACGAACAAGTACAAGAACTGGAGCGGCACGCTCGACGCGCAGTGGTTCCCATGGAGCCGCCTGGGGATCGACCGCTGGCAGTCGAACCGGGTGCATCCCTATCTCGTGGGCGGCATCGGCGCCATCGACAACAAGGTGGAGCGGGCGTTCGGCATCAACGACAGCCACACGAGTTTCATGGCCAATGCGGGGGTCGGCATCGTCTGGCCGTTTTCGTCCTGGGGCCGCCTGGTGGCAGACGCACGCTATCGCTATGTCGACAACGCCAACAACAGCTTGACTGGCAACCGGCAGAGCATGAACGACTGGCTGTTCTCGGTGGGCCTGCAGATTCCGTTCGGGCCGCCCCCGCAGGTGGCGCGAGCCGCTCCGCCGGCGGCGATGCCGGCACCGATGCCGCCGCCGCCCCCGCCGCCGCCGGCTGCGCGCAACTTCGAGCTCAAGGCCGACGGCACCTTCGCCTTCGCCAAGTCGGACCTGACGCCCACCGGCCGCACCCGCATCGACAACACGCTCGCGGAGCTCAAGTCCTCGGGCATCCGGTTGCGCGCGATCTCCATCGTCGGCCACACCGACCCGATCGGCAGCAACGAGTTCAACCAGCGCCTGTCGCTGGCGCGGGCCAACTCCGTGCGCGACTACCTGGTCGCCCAAGGCGTCCCGGCCAACATCATCACGACCGAAGGCCGCAGCTTCTCGGAGTTGAAGGTCACCGAAGCCGATTGCAGGGCCCAGGGCAAGGCGAAGACCCGCACCGCGCTCATCGCCTGCTTCGAGCCGAACCGCCGCGTGGAGATCCGCGCCACGGGCGAGCAGCCGGGCTAGCCGCGCGACGACGCCGCCGCCGCTGGTCGCGTGTTGACCAGCGTGCACAGCAGCGCCGTCAGCAGCGCCAGGCCGATGTGCCACTTGTAGAGGGCGTCGAAGTCGCCGCGCTGCAGCACGCCGTGGCCGAGCAGCACCACCGTGATCGCGACGCCGATCACGGCGCCGATCTGGCGCGTGGCCTGGTTGACCGCGCTGCCGACCGCGTAGTGGGCGGCGGGCAGCTTGCTCACCGCCGCGCCCGACAGCGACGGCATCACGAGGCCGACACTGGTCCCGCTCAGGAACAGGCCAGGCAGCCACTGCGTCGCATAGGCTGGCTCGGTGCCGGGCACCAGCAGGAACCACAGGCCGGTGGCGGCGAACAGCAAGGCGCCGCCGACCAGGAACGGCCGATGGCCGTAGCGTCCGGCAAGCCGGCCGGTGACGATGGCCACCGGAATCACCATCAACGGTCCCGGCGCGATCGCCAGGCCGGCGAGCGCCTGGCTGTAGTGCCAGACATTGCTCATGTAGAAGAAGAAGGCGAAGAACATCATCGCGAACGCGATCCCGAACGTGAGCGTCGCGGCATTGACCGCGCTGTAGGTCGGGTGGCGAAACAGCGTCAGGTCGATCAGCGGTGCGCGCACGTTGCGGGCCCAGATGACGAAGCTCACCAGCGCGATCGCGCCCGTCGCCGCGACGGCCGCCAGCTGCCCGCGCGACCAGTACAGCGATTCGGACTCGACGATCGCCAGCGTCAGCGCACCGACGGCAACGATCAGCAGGCTCATTCCGACCCCGTCGATCCGGGTCCGGTGGGCCGATCGCGTCGACTCGGTCAGCAGGTAGGCGCCGCACCAGAGCGACAGGGCCCCGATCGGCAGGTTGATGAAGAAGGCCCAGGGCCAGCCGATGGTCTGGATCACGAAGGAACCGAGGCTCGGCCCGACGGCCGCCGCGAAACCGCCCACCGCGCCCCACAGGCTGACGGTGACCGCACGCTTGCTCTGCGGAAAGGCGGCCAGCACGATCGACAGCGACGCCGGCGTCAGCAGCGCGGCGCCGACCGCCTGCAGCACCCGCCCGGCGATCAGCCAGCCGACGCTGCCGGCCAGTCCGCAGGCGGCCGAGGCGGCGATGAACAGCGTCACGCCGAGCATGAAGACCCGCTTGCGGCCGTGGGCGTCCGACAGGCCGCCGGCGGGAATCAGCATGGCCGCATAGACCACCGTGTAGGCGTTGAGCACCCACGACATCTCGGCCGCGCTGGCGTCCGGGAAACCGGTCCGCAGCGCGCCGAAGGCCGAATACAGCATGGTGCTGTCGAGCGAGACCAGGAAGGCCGCCACGCTGGCGACCCAGAACACCGGCCAGGGCGAGGCCTTGGGTGGATGGGCGGCTGCGGCCGGGGCCGGAGCCGTGGGTGCGGTGGCGATCGTCATCGTGCCGTCCGTCGGATTCGACTCGGCGCTCAGGCGCGCGTCGGCATGTAGCTCGGCGTGGCGGCGGTCAGACCTTGCTTGACCAGCCGGGTGCGATCGTCGGCCAGCACCTCGTCGAGGCCGGCCTCGAGGCCATCGAGGGCGCTCTTGACGATGTCCTCGGGGCTGGTCTTCGGGCCCTCGAGTCCGCGCGCCAGGTCGGTGTCGACGAAGGCCATGTGCAGCGCGAGGACCTGCGTGTTCTGCGGCGCCAGTTCGTGACGCAGCGAGTTGGTGAGCGACCAGGCGGCCGATTTGGTCGCCGCATAGCCGGCGAGCTGGCCGCCGTTGATCCACGAGACGATCGACAGCACGTTGAGCAGCGCGCCGCCTCCGTTGGCCTTCAGCACCGGCGCGAAGGCCTTGCTCATGCGCAGCATGCCGAAGAAGTTGGTCTCGAACTGGCGCCGCGCTACCTCTTCGCTGTCGGCCGCGAGAAAGCCGCCGACCTGGGCGACGCCGGCGTTGTTGATCACCAGGGTCACGTCGCCGGCGCGGGCCACGGCGGCGGCGACCTCTTCGGGCTTCGTGACATCGAGGCGGATGGCCTCGACGCCGGGCTGCGTGACGCTGGACGGATCGCGGGCGCCGGCGTAGACCTTGCGGGCGCCGCGCGCCAGCAGCTCACGGGTGAAGGCCAGGCCGATGCCGCGATTGGCGCCGGTGACGAGGACGGTGGCGTTGCTGATTTTCATGATGGCTTCCTTGGGACGAGTGAGGGTGGTGGGAGGGAACGAACAATATGATCTATGTCATATTAATAGGCGAAGCATGGCGATGGCAGCATGTCGGCAGGGTTCAGTGGGCGGCGGCGGGCGGTTCGTACTGCGCGAGCAGCGACTTGCGCGCATCCGCCAGCACCGCGCGCGCTTCTTCGCCGTCGCCCAGCGCCCGCGCCAGTTGCAGGGCGCCGACCAGGGTGCCGGCCACCGCCGCGGCAGCCGCGCGCGGCGCGTCTGGAAGGGCGCCGCGCACGCCGGCGATCAGGCGCCGTACCCGGTGGGCGGAGGCTTCGCGCACGGCCTCGGACTGGCGCGGCATGTCGGAGCCGAGCGCAGCCACGGGGCAGCCGCACGCCAGCGAGGCCAGGTTCGAATCGGCCAGGTAGGTCTCGACCAGCGCGCGGAATGCGCTCACTCCCCTGCGGGCGCGCCGCTCGGCGGCGAGGGCCACGGCCTCGGCGCTCTCGCGGCCCGCCCGTTCGAGCGCCTCCACCAGCAGGGCGTCGCGCGAATCGAAATGGGCATAGAAGCCGCCATGCGTCAGGCCGGCTTCCTTCATGACATCGGCCACGCCCACGCCGGCATAGCCGCGCTCCCGGATCGCGCGGGCAGCCACGGCGACGATGCGCTCGTGGGTTTCTTCCTTGCGGCTGTTCGGGGTGCGGCTCATGAGGGCTCGTGCCAATCGAAATTAATATGACCGCAATCATATTCTTCAGATTGCCGGTTGTCAATCTGCGCGGCGCCGCCGGGCTGGACAAGCGCCGACCCGATCGCTACATTGAAAAACTTCGCCCCGTGCCTCGACCAAGGAGCACAGCATGCCGACCATGAAAGCCGCCGTCGTCCACGCCTTCAAGCAGCCGTTGACGATCGACGAGGTCCCCGTTCCCGAGGCCGTGCCGGGCCGCATCGTCGTCAAGGTCATCGCTTCCGGCGTCTGCCACACCGATCTGCACGCCGCCGATGGCGATTGGCCCGTGAAGCCCAGCCCGCCGTTCATTCCGGGTCACGAAGGCGTCGGCTATGTCTCGGCGGTCGGCGCCGGCGTGAAGCATGTCAAGGAGGGCGACCGCGTGGGCATCCCCTGGCTGCACACCGCCTGCGGCCACTGCGAGCATTGCATGACCGGCTGGGAGACGCTGTGCGACGGCCAGCAGATGACCGGCTACACCGTCAACGGCGGCTATGCCGAATACGTGCAGGCCGACCCGGGCTATGTCGGCCACCTGCCTTCGAACGTCGGCTTCTCGGCCATCGCGCCGGTGCTCTGCGCGGGCGTGACGGTCTACAAGGGCCTGAAGGTGCTCGACTGCAAACCCGGCGACTGGATCGCGATCTCCGGCGTGGGCGGCCTGGGCCACATGGCGGTGCAGTACGCCAAGGCGATGGGCTTCCACGTCGCCGCGGTCGACGTCGACGACGAGAAGCTGGCGCTGGCCAGCAAGGTCGGCGCCGAGCTCGTCGTCAACGCCAGCAAGGTGGACCCGGCGCACGAACTGCAGCGCGCGCTGCGCGGCGCGCACGGCGTGCTGGTCACCGCGCCCTCGCGCAAGGCCTTCGACCAGGCCCTGGGCATGATGCACAAGCGCGGCACGATGTCGCTCGTGGGCCTGCCGCCCGGCGAGTTCGGCCTGCCGATCTTCGACGTCGTGCTCAACGCGAAGACCATCCGGGGCTCGATCGTCGGCACCCGCATGGACCTGCAGGAAGCCCTGGCCTTCGCCGGCGATGGCAAGGTGCACACCGTCTACTCCGAAGACACGCTGGAAAACGTCAACGGCATCTTCGATCGCATGCGCCAGGGCGCCATCGAAGGGCGCGTCGTGATGAAGCTGGCCGACGGCTGACCGCACGGTGCCGATGGCCTGGCGAATCCGCGCCTCAGGCCGTTGCGTGCGCCTCGGGAAACTCCGCCAGCCGGTAGTCGTTGCGGCCCGCGCCCTTGGCCTGGTAGAGCATCTCGTCGGCGGCGAGCATCAGCTGCGTGGCGGTCGCCGCGCTGCCGGCGACATGGAAGGCCACACCCACGCTGGCGCTGACGTCGATGCGGCAGCCGCTCAGCATGTAGGGCCGGCTCAAGGCGTCGACGATCTTGGCGGCGATGCGTGCCGCGGTCTGAGCGTCGGCCACCTGCCCGATGATCACCGTGAACTCGTCGCCGCCGACGCGGGCGACGAAATCGCGTGCCCGCAGGGCCTGGACCAGCCGGTCGGCCACTTCGCGCAGCAAGGCATCGCCGGTGCCATGGCCGAACTGGTCGTTGACCTGCTTGAAGCGGTCGAGGTCCAGGAACATCAAGGCCGCCACGCGGCCTCCCCCGGGCGCCGCCGCCAGCGTTTCTTCGAGCCGCCGGTTGAAGCCGGCACGGTTGGCCAGCCCGGTGAGCGGGTCCTCGTGGGCGAGCTGCAGCAGGCGCTTCTCTTCCTGCTTCTGGCGCGTGACATCGGTCGAGACCGCGTGGAAGCCCGTGAGGACGCTGCCGTCGATGCCGCGCTGGGGAATGTAGTTCGACTCGAAGCAGGCATAGCCGCCGTCGCTGACCAGCTCGCTCTGGAACGTGACCGGCTCCCCTTGCAGGGCCCGGGCCACGTGGGCCTCGATGGAATGAAAGCGGCTGCCGAAAAGCTCCTTCACCGTCCGGCCGACGATCGCCTCCCGCGGGATGCCGAAGGCGCCTTCGTAGGCCCGGTTCACGAACCTGTAGCGCTGCGAGGTGTCGATGAACGCCACCCGCATCGGCAGCGCATCGGCGATGGTGCGCAATCGCGCCTCGCTCTCGAAGAGCGCGACCTCGGTGGCCTTGGCTTCCGAGATGTCGCGCATGATGCCCGAGAAGCGTTCGATCTTGCCGGCCTTGTCGCGGTGGGCGATGACCATGTGGCTGACCGGAAACACGTCCGCCGGATGGGCGCCGCAGATGTCCGATTCGCCCACCCAGACGCCGCGGGAAACGGCCGTGGGGACGATGGTTTCCCGCAGCCGCAGCAGCGTGGCCGGCGGCATGAAGTCAGCCATCGTGAAATGCGTGACAGGCGCGTCCTGAGCCACGCCGGTGCGCAGGCGAGCCGCCGGATTCATATAGCTCAGGCGACCATGCTTGTCGAGTTGCACCACGTAGTCGGTGGTCTTCTCGAAGATCGCGGTCTGGGTGCGCAGCGCCTGCTCGGCCAGCGTGCGCTCGGTGATGTCGATCAGGGTGCCGACCTGACCGACCACCCGGCCGGCGGCGACGATCGGCTGCATCTGCAGGGACACCAGCACGCTGCTGCCGTCGGTACGCCGGATCCAGCGCTTCAACTGGAACGGCTCGTTGCTGGCCACCCGCGTGAGCCATTGCCGCCATGTCTCCTCGCGTTGCTCGGGCCGGACGCACCCGAGCCAGCCATCGGCCGCTTGTGCCCGCTCGATCCCGTGGATGGCCAGGTAGGCGTCGTTGACGTCGACCATGCGCCCCCGCTCGTCGCAACGAAAGAGGCCGACCGGCGCGGCATCGGTCAGCGCGGCCTTTTCGCTGCGCTGCGTGCGCAACTCGGTCATCAGCGCATCGAACTCGCGCGCGAGGTCGCCGTACTCGTCGTTCACGCGCACGTCCAGCAACACCGGCGCGTCGGGATTGCGGCGCAGGCGCCGGATCACCGAATGCAAAGAGCCGAGCGGGCGCACCAGCCACAGCGTGCCGGCCCACACCAGGGCGCCGGTCACCACCGCGAGCAGCAGCATCTGGAGCAGCAGCGCCCGGCGCGCCTTCGCCAGCGGCGCATAGGCGGTCCGGGCCGGCAGCACCACATGCACGTTCCAGCCGGTGGCCGCGATCTTCGCGCTGCTTTCGAGGTCGTCGGGCTGGCGCCACTCGGTGTCCGCCTTCCCGCCTCGCACCGGCTGAAGCACGCGCGCCGGGTCGGGGTGGACGACGTAGACCGGCGACTCGCCGCCGGAGTCGACGATGTAGTAGCCCTCGCCGCTCAGGCGCGCCGCCGCCAGGTTGCCCAGCATGTTCGGCCGATGCAGGTTCAGGCCGCCACCGAGCACGCCCAGCACGCGGCCGTCGGCGTCCTTGACCGGCACCGCCATCAGCACCGCCGACTCGCCGCTGGTGCGCGCGTTCAGCGGCTGCGAGACCGCGGCGACCCCGGTGTCGCGGGCCCGCCGGAAGTAGTCGCGGTCCGCCACGCTGACCTCCTTGGCGACCGGCGGCGGCTCGGCCAGGAGGATGTTGCCCGCGACGTCGATCAGTGCGATGCCGTCGAACATCGGGCGCAGACCGCTGTGGGCGAGGAACGGCGCACGCCGCCCGGGATCGGAGAAGGTCGAGGCATCGCCGCGCCGCGCTTCTCGCGACAGCGTCGCGAGGTGCATCGCGAGCTTGTAGTCGAGGTCCGCGGCCGCGGCGTGCGCGAGGCCCTGGAGCTGCTGGCCGAGCAGTGCCGTGTACCCGCGCGACAACTGCCGGTACTGCCAGGCCGCGGTGGCGCCGACCAGCATCAGCACGAGCGAAGTCGTCAACAGCGCGGATCGGGTGGGCAGGTTCATGCGCATGCGCTTCATCGCTCGGCGTCCCCCCAGGCGATCGGCGGCAGGGACGCGATGACCGGCCGCGAGAAGAGGTAGCCCTGGAACAGCTTGACGCCGATGCCGCGCAGCGCGCGCAGCTCTTCGCGCGTCTCGATGCCCTCGGCGACGACGCGCACGCGCAGCTCGCCGCAGGTCTGGACGAAGCCGCGCACGATGGCCAGGCGCACCGGGTCGGCATCGACGCCCCGCACCAGGCTCATGTCGACCTTGACGATGTCGGGCTGGAAGCCCGCCAGCAGCTCGAAGCCCGCATAGGCAGCGCCGAAGTCGTCGATGGCCGAGGTGAAGCCGTAGCACTTGAAGGTCTTGAACGACGCCGCCAGGCCGGGCAGGTTCTGCACCCGTTCGCCCTCCGTGAGTTCGAACATCAGCTGTTCGACCGGGAAGCCGAAGCGCGCCGCAGCGGCCATCGCGCTGCGAAAGCACTGCTCCTGGCCGGCCACGTCGTTGGGCATGACGTTGAGGCTCAGCTTGGCCCGCATGCCCAGCCGGGCCGCCAGCTCGATGGCGCGCATGCGGCAGGCCTCATGGAAGGCGAAGCGCTGCTCCGGGCCGACCTGTCCCAGCACCTCGAGCGCGCCCTCCCCCTCGAGCCCCCGCACGAGTGCCTCATAGGCGAAGACCGCGCGCTGGTCGGCGTCCACGATGGGCTGGAACGCCATGGTGAAGGCGGGGAGCGTGGGGGAAGCCATCTCTCCTCTATCGGCGCCCGGCGCCGAAACTTGAGTGCCGGGCACCGAGCGCTCAGAAGGCGTGCTCCCCGACCACCCGCCGCACCGCCCTCAAGCCACTGTCCAGGCTGTCGAGCGCGACCGAGCCGAGCGCCAGGCGCAGGGCGTGCGGCACCTGCCGCGAGGTCGCAAAGGGCTCGGCCGTCGACACCGAAACCCCTTCGCGCATGAGCGCCGCCGCGACCCGGTCGGCGCGGACCCCTTCGGGCAGCGGCAGCCAGGCGAAGTACGACGACGGATGGCGCACGCAGCGCAGGCCGGCGAGCGCGGCGCCGGCCATCGACTGGCGCAGCGCGGCGTCCTGTCGCTTCTCGGCTTCGAGCCGGGCGACCGTGCCGTCCTCCAGCCAGCCGCAGGCGATCGCCGTCGTCACGCCCGGCGCGCACCAGGTGGTGGCCCGGATCGCTCGCTCGATCCTCGGCACCCAGGCCGGGGGCGCGACCACGAAGCCCACGCGCAGCCCGGTCGCCACGCTCTTCGACAGGCCCGAGACATAAACCGTGCGATCCGGCACCAGCATCGCCATCGGCGGCGGCGGGTTGTCGGCCAGGAAGGCATAGGCCGCGTCCTCGATGACGAGCAGGCCGTGCTGCCGGGCGATCGCGGCCAGGCGGCGACGACGGGTCGCGCTCATCACCCAGCCGAGCGGGTTGTGAAGGGTCGGCATCGTGTAGACGGCCCGGACCCGGCGCCGCGCGCACAACCGTTCCAGCGCATCCAGGTCGGGCCCCTGCCCCGCGGCCGGAATGGGCGCCAGTTCCAGCCGCTGGGCCTCGGCGAGGACCTTGAATCCCGGGTAGGTCAGCGCATCGACGGCGACCACGTCGCCCGGCTGCAGCAGTGCCATCACCGTCACCGCCAGGCCGTGCTGCGCGCCGTCGACGATCAATACCGAAGACGCATCGGCCGCCAGCCCCCGCGACGCGAGGTGCCGGGCGATGCAGGCGCGTTCGTGCATGCGCCCGCCATGGGGCGCATAGCGCAGCATCGCTTCCAGATCGCCGCCGGCGGCGACCTGCCGCAGGGCAGCGCGCAGAAGTTCGGCCTGTCCCGGCAGCGACGGGTAGTTGAAGTTCAGGTCCACCAGGCCCGCCGCCACGGCCTGCTGGTCGACGCCCTGGCCGTAGGGAAGCGCCGCCTCGCGAACGAAGGTGCCGCGCCCGACCTCGCCGCTGACCAGGCCCATGGCCTCGAGCTCCGCATACACGCGCGACGCCGTGACCAGGGCCAGGCCGTGGCGCTCGGCCAGCCGGCGATGGGTGGGCAGGCGCGTACCCGGCGGGAGATGCCCGGTGCGTATCCCGGCCGCGAGTTCATCGACCAGCTGCTTGTATCGGGGTTCGGCCATCACTCGGTGTATTCATGACAATTTTTTGATTGTATTGATCGCTGCGCCTACGATGGCAACACCATGCACATCGCCATCCTCACCTTCGACGGCTTCAACGAACTGGATTCGCTGATCGCCCTCGGCGTCCTGAACCGGATCAAGAAGCCTGACTGGCGCGTGACGCTGTGCTGCCCGACGGCGGAAGTCACGTCCATGAACGGCGTCACCGTGCGCGCCCAGTCGTCGCTCGCGGACGCTCGAGATGCGGATGCCGTTGTCGTCGGCAGCGGCGTGCGGACACGGGAGGTCGTCGACGACCCCGTGCTGATGGGGCGCCTGGCCCTCGACCCCGGCCGGCAGTTGATCGCGGCCCAGTGTTCCGGCGCCTTGATCCTGGCCAGGCTCGGCCTGCTCGGCGGCGTGCCGGCATGCACCGACCTGACCACCAAACCCTGGGTGCAGGCGGCCGGCGTCGAAGTCCTGAACCAGGCCTTCCATGCACGCGGCAACGTCGCCACCGCGGGTGGCTGCCTGGCCTCGCCCTACCTGGCGGCCTGGATCATCGCCCGCACCGAAGGACACGAGGCCGCGAGGGCGGCGCTGCACTACGTGGCGCCCGTGGGCGAGAAGGAAGCGTACGTCGCCAACGCCTTCGGACAGATCGCACCGTATCTGCCGCAATAGCGCCGCTAGACGGCCTTCGGCGCTGCGGCGACGGCGCCATACACGCGCCGCCGCAGAAGGTCTTGTCGAGGTGGATGTGCACGTCCCGAAACGTCGGCAGATCACTGCCCTTGCGCGTCGTAGACCGCGGTGTCCGGAGGAACAGGCGACTTCGTCGCCAGAACCTCGGCAACCGTGCCACTGGCGATGCGCAGCGTCTTCGGTTCGGTCTGGGTGCGATTGATGACCGGCGTATCGAGCCAGGGCTCGTCCGCAATCTGACGCACGAGCGTGGGCTTCAGGGCCTCAGCCCCCGGGCTTCTTCGCCGCCGCTGCCGCCTCGTCGTCGATCGCCTTGCGCACCGCCTTGTAGAAGTCCTCTCGCGCCATGCTGTCGGCACGGTCGTTGGCCCCGCCCGCCCAGTCGCCGTTGGAGGCGATCACCAGCCTGCGCTTCGGATCGATGAAGATGCCCTGGCCGAAGATGCCGCGCGCCGCGAAGCTGCCGTCGTCGTAGGTCCACCACTGGAAGCCGTAGCCGCGGCCCGGCTGCCCGATGTCGGCCTGTCGCGTGGTGGCCTCGGCCAGCCAGCCGTCCGCGACCACGGGCTGCCCGCCGGCACGCGCGCCGTCGAGGACGAACTGCCCGAAGCGCGCGAAGTCGCGCGTGGCCGCCTGGATGCAGCAGCCGCTGATCTCCTGGCCGGTGCGGCTCAGGAGCCAGGTCGCCTGCTGCTCCATGCCGGCCGGCACCCAGATCTTCTCCGACAGGTAGCTGGCCAGCGGCTTGCCCGTCGCCCGCGCGACCAGCACGCCCACCAGGTTGGTCTCGCCGGTGCTGTAGTTCCAGCGCGTGCCGGGCGGCACTGCCCGCGGCAGCTTGCGCAGATAGCTCACGAGCGCATCGACGCCTTCCTCGGGCTGGTGGTTGTTGAAGCGCGCCACGTCCGAGTCCGGATTGGCGTAGTCCTCGTTCCAGCGCACGCCCGAGGTCATGGTCAGCAGCTGGCGGATGCTGACCTCGTCATAGGCCGAGCCCTTCATCTCCTGGATGTAGTCGCTGACCTTGTCGTCGAGGCTGCGGATCTTGCCGTCGCGCACGGCGGCGCCGAGCAGCGTGGAAGTGATGGACTTCGCCACCGAGAAGCTGGTCCAGCGCCCGTCGCGGTCGAAGCCCAGGCCATAGCGCTCCAGGCGCAGCCTGCCGTCATGGAGGATCAGCAGTGCGGCACTCCTTTGCTGGGCCATGTAGGCGTCGACATCCAGCGGCAGGGCCAGTGGCGGGCCCGGCGGCAACGGCGAGGGCTTGCCGCCAGCGGCGACGACATGGGCCTTGGCCAGCACCGGCAGGCGATCGAGGGCCCGGAAGGCGGCGTCGCGCTGCGGCTGGCTCCAGAACAGCAGGTCGCGGTCGGTCGGCAGCGTGGCGAGCAGCCCGCGCGTTTCCTTGTCCAGGCTGAACCAGCCCGCGGTTCCGGCGATGGCGGCGACCGCGAGCGCGCCGAGGATGATCTTGCCGAGCTTCATGCTTCGACCCGCTGAAGTGATGATGTGCAGCGCATTGGACAGCAATCCGGACGCACCGGACAAGCGCGGCCCTCGGGCCTTCCCCGCCCTGCCCCCCCTCCGCCAAGGAGGGGTATCCAAATCGCCCCCCCTTCCAGAATTCCGCCTGTCCCGCAAGCGCACCGGGTGGTCGAGGCTGGCCCTCGCCAGCGCTCGATCGCTTCACTTCCTTGCCCTATTTCCAACACCGCAGAGACCCCATGAAGAAAACCCTGATCGCCCTGACCGTCCTCGCCGCCGGCGGCGCTTCCGCCCAGTCCTCCGTCACGTTGTTCGGCGTCGTCGACGCCACGGTCAGCGGCTATTCGAACAAGGCCGAGACGCCGTTCGGCGTCGGCGTCACGACCAGCAGCACCGGGCAGAAC
>NZ_JBFTHX010000053.1:0-34969 GCF_056394465.1 Variovorax sp. 10N432 | reverse complement strand
TGGATCTGGGCCTTGACGACCCAGACCGGGCCGCCGAGCTTCTGGGCGGCCTCGACCGCCTCCTGAACTGTGTACGCCGGGATGCCGCGGGGTACGGGCACGCCGAACTTGGCAAGAATTTCCTTGCCTTGGTACTCGTGAATCTTCATGAGGGTGTCTCTCGGAACGAGGGGTTGAGATCGGGAGAATGTGGTTGCTGTCCACGGGCCACGGCGCCTGGCGGCGGGGGCGGCGGACAGCAGGGAACTGTATCATGGTGCGCCGCACCAACAATTGACCCCACTTTGTGGTCAATACGTATTTACTCCCAAGGCACACGAGGCCCCCCTATGCCCAAGGTCTTCATCGATGGCGAAGCCGGAACCACCGGCCTCCAGATCCGCGAGCGGCTCCAGTCGATGCCGCAGATCGAACTCGTGAGCATCGCGCCCGAGCTGCGAAAAGACGTCGCCGCCAAGCGCACGCTGATGGCCGGGGTCGACCTGGTCGTGTTGTGCCTGCACGACGACGCGGCGCGCGAATCGGTGGCGCTGATCGACCAGCTCGACGGCCGCCGCCCCAAGATCATCGACGCCTCGACCGCGCACCGCACGGCGCCCGGCTGGGTGTTCGGCTTCCCCGAACTGATGGCCGGACACGCGGACGCGGTCGCCAAGGCCGAGCGCGTGGCCAACCCCGGCTGCTACGCCACCGGCGCGATCGCGATCGTTCGCCCGCTGGTCGACGCCGGACTGCTGCCACCCGACTTCCCGATCGCCCTGCCCTCGGTCAGCGGCTATTCGGGCGGTGGCCGGACCATGATCGAGGCCTACGAAAAGGGCGAGGCGCCGCTGTTCGAGACCTATGCGCTGGGCCTCAAGCACAAGCACATCCCCGAGATCATGAAGTACACCGGTCTCACCCGCCGTCCGGTCTTCATCCCCTCGGTGGGCAACTTCAAGCAGGGCATGCTGGTGCAGCTGCCGCTGCACCTGGACGACCTGCCCGACCGCCCGAGCGCCGCCCATCTGCACGACGCGCTGGCGGCCCACTACGCGAAGAGCAACACGCCGGAACAGTTCGTGAAGGTGTTGCCGCCAACCGCCGACGGCAAGATCGACGCGCTGGCGCTCAACGACACCAACCAGCTGGAGATCCGCGTGTTCCCGAACGAGGATCACCGGCATGCGGTGGTCATTGCCCGGCTCGACAACCTGGGCAAGGGCGCGAGCGGCGCGGCGGTGCAGAACCTCAAGCTGATGCTGGGGATTTGAGACCGCTTCGGGCGCCGAGCGCTATCTGAAGAGGCGCTCATCGAGCGCCAGAGCTTCATTGGCCACCAAGGCGACCTCGTCGAACCGCGGGTGGGCCGGATTGATCAGCAGGTTGAATTCGTGCCGGGCCACGGCGCTCGGCACGCGCAAGGCCAGCGAAGCAGCGCTGGCCAGCCACTGATCGCCGGTCTGTTGCACCGCAATCGAATACGGCAGGTCGCTCCATCCGGATGGCAAATGGCGCAGTTCAAGAACGCCGTCGTCGGGCAGTTCGTATGACAGCAGGCGCCGGCCGATCGGCACGTCCTCCTTGTCGACATGCACGAGCATTTCGAGCATGGAAAGCGCGACCGAGCCGGCCGCATAGGCCAGCCGACCGCCGATCGAGTTCCAGCGTCCCGGATACAGCCCTGCGCCCTGCCCCGACAGCGCGTTGACCACGTAAGCCGGTTTGCTGATGCGGTAGACCCGCATCAGGAGAAGTCTCCCCAGTCGATCCGATGCAGCTCGGCTTCGACTGCGCACGCGCCACCGTCGGTGGCGAGCAATTCGAGCGGCTGGGCGCCCAGCAGCCTGTTGTCCTTCGAGAGCCAGCGTCGTGCCTTCTCCTCGCTGCCCAGCACGCGCACGGCCTCGCTCGCCACGCGCGCTATGCGCAGGAGCCGATCCGACTCGGTCGCGCTCAGGGGCTGGTCGAGCTTCTGCCGGCGGTGAAAGGTGCGCGTCGGAATGCTGGACACATCGAGCAGGCGCGTTTCAGCGACGTCGAGCTTGCGGGCCAGGCGCTCGACGGCGGCCGGCCGGAGCAAGGGCAAGGCATTGGCTTCGCCGAGAGCTAATGGCATGTCGCCGTCCCCGAAAAACGAGAGGGTTCGCTGCATTTGCTCGCTCGCAATAGAAGGGTTTGCCATTTGGCAACCAGTCTACGCCAAATGGCTCAAATTGGATTTTATTCGTCCGGGTCGTGCCGCAGCACCTTGGCGACGACCGCGCCGGCGAATCCGCGCGCCATCAGGAATCGGACTTGGCGGGCGCGCTCGGTCGCATCCTGCGGCGGGACGCCGAAGCGGCGCTTCCAGACCTCGAGCGCACGGTCGAACTCACTGCCCTGCAGCCCCGCCACCGCTTCGGCCACCGCCTCGGGCGCGATGCCCTTGTGCAGCAGCTCTTGGCGGACGCGGGCAGCGCCCAGCCGGGCCGCCCGCTGGTGCAGCACCGACTGCACCACCCTCGCCTCGCTGATGAAATCCTTGGCCGCCAGCTCGTCGAGGGCCTGGGCCAGGGTGCCGGGCTCTTCCTCGTATTTCTTGAGCTTGCGCTCGAGCTCGGCGCGCGAATGCTCGCGCTGGCTCAAGAGGCGCAGGGCGCGCCCCTTGAGCGATGGCGCACTGAAGGCCATGCGGGTGATTACTTCTTGTCGGCCTTGTCGGCCTTGTCGGCCTTGTCGGCCTTCTCCGCCTTTTCGGGCTTGTCGGCGTCGGCACCGGCGCTCTCGACCGCCGCGGCCAGCAGCGGAATGCCCAGCGACTCGCGCACCTTGTTCTCGATCTCGCGCGACAGCTCGGGGTTCTCGCGCAGGAACTCGCGCGCGTTGTCGCGGCCCTGGCCGATCTTCTCGCCGTTGTAGGCGTACCAGGCGCCCGACTTGTCGACGATCTTGGCGTTGACGCCCATGTCGATGATCTCGCCCTCGCGGCTGATGCCCTCGCCGAACAGGATGTCGAACTCGGCCGTCTTGAAGGGCGGCGACACCTTGTTCTTGACCACCTTGACCTTGGTCTCGTTGCCGATGGCTTCGTCGCCCTTCTTGATGGTGCCGATGCGGCGGATGTCCAGCCGCACCGAGGCGTAGAACTTCAGCGCGTTGCCGCCGGTGGTGGTTTCGGGCGAGCCGAACATGACGCCGATCTTCATGCGGATCTGGTTGATGAAGATGACCATGCAGTTGGTCTTCTTGATGGTGGCGGTGAGCTTGCGCAGCGCCTGGCTCATGAGGCGGGCCTGCAGGCCGGGCAGCGAGTCGCCCATCTCGCCTTCGATTTCGGCCTTGGGCGTGAGCGCGGCGACCGAGTCGACCACGATCAGGTCGACCGCGCCGGAACGCACCAGCGAGTCGACGATCTCGAGCGCCTGCTCGCCGGTGTCGGGCTGGCTGATCAGCAGGTCGGACAGGTTGACGCCGAGCTTCTGGGCGTATTGCACGTCGAGCGCATGCTCGGCATCGACGAAGGCGCAGGTGCCGGCCTGGCGCTGCATCTCGGCGATGACCTGCAGGGTGAGCGTGGTCTTGCCGGAGGATTCAGGGCCGTAGATCTCGATCACGCGGCCGCGCGGAAGGCCGCCGACGCCGAGTGCGATGTCCAGGCCCAGCGAGCCGGTGGAAACCACCTGGATGTCTTCCAGGGCCTCGCCCTCGCCCAGCCGCATGATCGTGCCCTTGCCGAACTGCTTTTCGATCTGGGCCAGGGCGGCCTGCAGGGCCTTGGCCTTTTCGCTGTTGGGGACCGAGATGCTGGTGCCTTTGACGAGTGCGTCCATGTGGAAAGCTCCTTGAATATCAATGGGTTGTAGAGGCCGCATCGATCTGCTTTTAATCACAGGCTGGATGCTTGAACAGTAGTGTAGCGAGGGATATGGCTCCGGCGATCCATTTTTTGGTCAGTTTGCCTTACCATTTGAAGCCATGGACAAACCCTCCGACGACGCCTGGCGCCAGACCCACCTGGGCCGCCTGCTGGGCCACGCGATGCGGCGCTTCGACGAGCGGGTGCTGAGCCTGATGGCGCACGACGCCGAGGTGCCGCTGGCGCTGTCGAACCTGGCGGCCCGGGCCCAGGTGAGCGCCGCCCACATCCACATCACGCGCCACCTGGCGCGCGAGGGCTCGCGGCTGACCGAGCTGGCCGAGCGAGCCGGCATGACCAAGCAGGCGATGGGCACGCTGGTCGACCAGTGCGAGGCCTGGGGCCTGGTCCAGCGCGGGCCCGATCCGCTCGACGCGCGGGCGCGGCGGGTGCTGTTCACGACCGACGGGCTGGCCTGGCTCGAGGCCTTCCGCCGTGCCGTCGCACAGGCCGAGGACGAATTCCGCGCCAGCGTCGGCAGCGAGATCGCCACCGTGGTAACCATCGGTCTCGAAGCCTATGCGGCGGCCTAGAATTCCAAGTTGTCTGGAGGCACGGCACCATGCGGATACTCATTGCAGAAGATGACCAGGTGCTGGCCGATGCCCTGCTGCGCAGCCTGCGCACCTCGGGCTCGGCAGTCGACCACGTGGCGACCGGCACGCAGGCCGATGCCGCGCTGATGACCAACAGCGAATTCGACCTGCTGATCCTCGACCTCGGCCTGCCCAACCTGCACGGCCTCGAGATCCTCAAGCGGCTGCGTGCGCGCGGCTCGCAATTGCCGGTGCTGGTGCTGACCGCGGCCGACAGCGTCGAGGAACGCGTCAAGGGCCTGGACTACGGCGCCGACGACTACATGGCCAAGCCCTTCTCGCTGCAGGAACTCGAAGCCCGCGTGCGCGCCCTCACCCGGCGCGGCATGGGCGGCACCAGCAACGCGATCAAGCATGGCCCGCTGGTCTACGACCAGGCGGGCCGGGTGGCGACCATCGACGGCAAGATGATCGAGCTGTCGGCGCGCGAACTCGGCCTGCTCGAGGTGCTGCTGCAGCGCGCCGGCAGGCTGGTCAGCAAGGACCAATTGGTCGAGCGCCTGTGCGAATGGGGCGAGGAGGTCAGCCTCAACGCCATCGAGGTCTACATCCACCGCCTGCGCAAGAAGATCGAGAAGGGGCCGGTGCGCATCGCCACCGTGCGCGGGCTCGGCTACTGCCTCGAGAAGATCCCCTCCTGATCCCCGGCGCGCCGCACCCGCTTGGTCAAACTCTTCCAGCGCGCCCAGCGCTCCCTGTTCGGCGAGATCCTCGACTGGATGCTCACGCCGCTGCTGCTGCTGGTGCCGGTCAGCATCGGCGTGACCTGGCTGGTGGCGCAGGGCATCGCCAATGCGCCCTTCGACCGGGCGCTGGAGTCCAACATCCAGACCCTGGCCCGGCTGGTCGACACCGACAACGGGCAGATCAAGTTCGTGTTGCCGCAGCCGGCGCGCGAGATCCTCGGCAGCGACGAGATCGACCGGGTCTACTACCAGCTGCTCGACGTCCACGGCACGCTGCTGAGCGGCGAGCGCGAAGTGCCGTTCCCCGGCACCGACGATCCGCCGGTGCCCGGCGTGGTCTACCTGCGCGACGGCCAGATGCACGGGCAGAAGGTGCGGATCGCCTCGCTCTGGGTGGCGGGCCAGCCGCCGGATGTGCCGCTGGCGCTGCTCCAGGTGGCCGAGACGCGCGAGAAGCAGTCGGTGCTGGCGACCGAGATCATCAAGGGCGTGCTGTTGCCGCAGTTCGCTATCCTGCCGCTGGCCGTGCTTTTGATCTGGCTGGCGCTGGTGCGCGGCATCAAGCCGCTGTCGGTGGTCGAGGCGCGGATCCGCGAGCGCAAGCCCGGCGACCTCAGCCCGCTGGACGAATCCTCGGTGCCGCTGGAAGTCGTGCCGCTGGTGCTGTCGGTCAACGAGCTGCTGAACAAGCTCAACGACTCGATCGGGACGCAGAAGCGCTTTCTCGCCGATGCCGCGCACCAGCTGAAGACGCCGCTGGCCGGCCTCCGGATGCAGGCCGACCTGGCCCAGCGCGAGGGCGCCAACGCCGACGAACTCAAGCAGTCGCTCAAGCAGATCGGGCGCGCCAGCGTGCGCGCCACGCACACCGTCAACCAGCTGCTGTCGCTGGCCCGGGCGGAGGGCAGCGGCGCCAACATCGGGCGCCAGCCCTGCGACTTGGCCCGGCTCACGATCGAGGTGGTGCGCGAGGCCGTGCCGCGGGCGATCGACAAGCGCATCGACCTCGGCTACGAGGGCGCCGAGACGGGTTCGCCGGGCGTGGTGTTCGAGGGCAACCCGACGCTGCTGAAGGAACTGGTGCGCAACCTGGTCGACAACGCGCTCAACTACACGCCGTCGACGCCCGATCGGCCCGGCGTCGTGACGGCGCGGGTGCTGGCCGACCCCTTCGGCCAGGTCCTGGTGCTGCAGGTGGAAGACAACGGGCCCGGCATCGCGGCGCACGAGCGCGAGCTGGTGTTCCAGCCCTTCTACCGGGTGCTCGGCAACGAGGCCGACGGCTCGGGCCTGGGCCTGCCGATCGTGCTGGAGATCGCCCGCCAGCACAGCGCCACCGTCCGGCTCGAGGATGCCCATCCGGGCCAGCGGCCGCCCGGCACGCTGGTCAGCCTGCGCATCGACACCCGCGACGGCGGCCGGCGCCCGCACGGGCCGGACCCGCACGCCTGACGAACGCGGCCTGGGTCTCGGTCAGGCGGCGACCGGCGCGGCGGGGTTTCCGCTCCAGCGCGAAAACGGCGGGATGCTCTCGCCCTTCATCACCAGCGTGAGCGGACCGAGCTGGGCGCCGTCGTGCACCGTCGCACCGTAGAGCACGATGCTGCGCGGGCCGATGTTGACCCGGGCGCCGATGTCCACGTGATGAATCTTCATCACGCGGTCCTCGAACAGGTGGGTCTGCGGGCAGCACTGGGCATTGAGTTCGCTGTGGTCGCCGATGCGCACGCAGTCGAACTCGGTGAGGTCGGTGGTGTCCAGGTAGACCCCGCGGCCGATCTTCGCGCCCAGCAGGTTGAACGCCAGCGGCAGCCAGGGCGTGCCGCGCAGGTAGTGCATGAAGTTGGGCACGGCGATGCCCTCGTAGAGGTTGGTCGCGGCCTCGGAGAGCCAGACGAAGGGCGTCCACATCGGCACCGCGAGCGGGCGGTAGCGGCGCAGGAAGAGCCACTTGAACAGGACCACGAAGACGAAGGTCGCGAGGCCGAAGACCAGGCCATCGACGGTCAGGTAGGCGACGACGGCGCCCCAATGGCCCGCGGCCGCCGAGGGCATCACGGCCAGCACGATGGTGTAGCCCGCGGCGATCACGATGGCGTGCGGCGCAACGATGCGGAAGGCCTCGACCAGGCCGCGTCCGAGCCTGCGGATGGGCGAGGGGTTGAAGGTCAGTTCTTCCGGATGGCCGGTGACGACCTCGCGCGCCGGCAGGCGCAGCGCCGGCGAGCCGACCCAGGTGTCGCCGCTCTGGACCGCGGCCGGATCGGGGGCGCGGCCGAGCACGCCGATCAGCACGTTCTCGGGCAGGGTGGTGCCATCCGGGATGTAGGCCCCGTTGCCGACGAAGCTGCGGCGCGAAATGACCGTCGGGCGCATCGACATCCAGCCGCCGTCGATCTCCTCGTCGCCCAGCAGCACCGCATCGGCGATGAAGCTGCCCTCGCCGAGGGTGAGCATGTCGGGCACGACGCCCAGCGCGGTCGAGATCTCGGCATTGCGTCCGACCTTGGCGCCGAGCAGCCGGTACCAGGCGGGCGCGAACATCGTCGCGTAGACGCCGTGCAGCACCGCCAGGCTCGACTCCTGGATCTGGTTGACCAGCCATTTGCCGCAGTAGACGTTGCTGTGCACCGGCCAGCTGCCGCTCTTCAGGCGCGGCAGCACGCTCCAGCGGATGCCGGCCGAGACCAGCGCGGTGAGCACGATCATCACCGCCGCTGCCGGCAGCGCCAGCACGAAGTACTTCAGCAGCTGCATCACGACCCCGTTGGTCTCCAGCCAGGGGAAGCGGTCGAAGTCGTCCAGCACGTCGATCAGCATGAAGGTCGGGAACAGGGGCAGGAAGAACAGCGCCGCCACCAGCAGGGCGCCGGTGAAGAAGAACAGCCCTTCGCCGATGCGCCGGCGCCGGCTGACGGCGGGACGCGGGCGCAGCGAAGCCGGGTCGAAGGCACCCTCATCGCGCGCCGGCGAACCGCTCCAGATGCGCCCGGCCGGCAACGCCTGGCCCTCGGCCAGCGCGGACTGGGCGTCGAGATGGCCCCAGTCCCCGATCCGGGTATGGCCTTCCAGCACCGCGTAGGAGCCGACGTGGGCCTGCGCGCCGATGGCGATCGGCCCGAGGCGCAGCTCGCCGCACAGCACGCGCGCGTTCTCGAAGTTGACCGCGTTGCCGATGCTGGCACCGTCGCCGACCGAGAACAGGTCGGGCGCGCGAAGCTTGACCGACCCGATCATCACGTCGCGCCCGATGCGCGCACCCAGCGCTCGCAGCCACCAGGCGTGGAGCGAGGAACCGCTGATGAAATAGGTGGGCGCCGCATCGACCAGCCGGTCGGCCAGCCACCAGCGGAAATAGGTCAGGCCCCAGAGCGGGTAGCGGCCCGGCGCCAGCCGGCCGGCGATCAGCCATTTGCCGGCCAGGGCCAGGACGAACTCGAGCACCGTGGCGACCAGGAAGGCGCCCACCGACATCGTCACCGCGTAGGGAACCGAATCGCCTGGACTGCCCGTATAGAAGTGGTAGGTGAAGAAAGGCGCCAGCCACTGCGCCATGCGAATGGCGACCAGCGCCGGGATGGCCAGCGCCTGCGCCAGGCCGCAGCGCCAGCGACGCCAGGCCGAAGGCGGCGTCCAGTCGGGCACGCGCTCGGCAGTCTGGCTGCCGCTGGCCTCCAGCGCGGCTGCGATGCCGCCGACCGTGCGGTTGCGGTAGATCTCGCGCACCGTGATCCGGGCAAAGCGCGGATCGGCCCGCAGCATCGACGCGAGCCTCGCCGCCAGCAGCGAATGGCCGCCGAGTTCATCGAAGAAATCCGAATCGCGCCGGATCGGGAAACCGGGGAAGAGCGTGGCCAGCGCCGCGAACAGCGCGGCTTCGGCGGCCGTCTCCGGGCGGTCCGAATCGCCGGCGGGAGCGACGGCTTCCGGCAGCGGCTGCGCCTTCAAGGCCTTGCGATCGATCTTGCCGGAGCTCAGCCGCGGCATCTGCGCCAGCAGCTCGATCCGGCCCGGCACCATGTAGGGCGGCAGCCGCGCAGCGAGCGCCGAGCGCAATGCTGGGGCCGAGACCTCGGCGCTGCCCTCCGGCACCAGGAAGGCGATCAGCTGATCGACGCCCTGGACCTCGCGCAGCACCACGGCCGCGGTGCCCACGCCCGGCTGCTGTGCCAGCAGCACCTCGATCTCGCCGAGCTCGACGCGAAAGCCGCGAATCTTGACCTGGTCGTCGGTCCGGCCCAGGCACTGGACGCGCCCGAGTTCGTCGATGCGCGCCAGGTCGCCCGTGCGATACAGCCGGGCATCGTCGGTGTCGCGCGACCAGGGGTTGGGGAGGAACTTCTCGGCCGTCAGCTCCGGGCGCCCCAGATAGCCCGCCGCGACGCCGGGCCCGGTGATGCACAACTCGCCGATCTCGCCGCGCGGCAGCAGCCGGGGGCCGGCCGCCATGTCGGTAGCGATCACCAGCAGCGCGTAGTTGGGCAGCGGCAGGCCGATGGTGACGGGGTCGTCCACCGCCAGTTCGGCCATGCTGGCCGACACCGTGGTTTCGGTCGGGCCGTAGCTGTTGAAGAGCTGGCGGCCGGGCCGGGCCCAGCGCGCCACCAGCGAGGGCGGACAGGCCTCGCCGCCGAGGTTGATCAGGCGCAGGCTCGGCACGTCCTGGCCGAAGAGGGCGAGCAGCGTGGGCACCGCATGCAGCACGCTGATGCCATGCACGGCCAGCGCCTGCGGCAGCGCCTCGGGATCGGAGGCCAGCGCCTTCGGCGCGATCCAGAGCGTCGCGCCGACCAGGTAGCTGAGCCAGATCTCCTCGAACGACATGTCGAAGGCGACCGAGAAGCCCTGGTAGACGAGGTCGTCCTGCCGCACACCCAGCATCTCGTTCTCGCTGCGCAGGAAGTGGCAGATGCTGCGCTGGCTGATGGCGATGCCCTTGGGCTTTCCGGTCGAGCCCGAGGTGTAGATCACGTAGGCCGGGTGCTCGGGCAGCGCCGCGGCGCGCCGCTGCAGCGCGCCAGCCGGGACGCGCTCGGCCAGCAGCGCCTCGACCCGCCAGAGCGGTCGGCCGATGGCCGCCAGGCGGGGCGCGAACTCGCTGCAGCTCAGGATGCCCGCGGCACCGGCATCGTCCAGGCAGGCGGCGATGCGTTCGACCGGCGTGTCGGCATCCAGCGCGAGCCAGGCGGCGCCGGTCTTGGCGATCGCCAGCTGCGCCACCAGCAGCTCGATGCCGCGCGGCAGCCATAGGCCGACGATCTGCCCGGGGCGGATGCCGTCGTCGATGAGCCGCGATGCGCAACGGTCGGCCTGCGCGTCCAGTTCGCCGTAGCTCAGCCGCCGATCGCCGAAGATCAGCGCCGTCCGGGTCGGAACGCGTTGGGCGGTGGCCTCGAACAACGACGCCAGGACCTCGTCTCGAATGAGTTCGGGCCGCTCGGGGCCGCGCAGGATGGGAGAGGCGTCGAACGGGTCGGCGTGGGGGAAAAGGGCAGGGTTCGGGCGAAACATGGACGGGTTCTGATGCAGCGGTGCTGCTGGCGCACCGCCTTGGCTTCGGCGCGCCGGCTAAGGCTTGGTGGGCTCGACCTTGCGGATCTGCAGCATCTCCGGGCGGACCTGCTGCTGCAGACGTTGCGGCTCGGTCTCGCTGAAGCGCGCGGGCTCGGCGCCGAAGAGGGCCAGCGCGCCGCGGGTCCAGGCGAAATAGCCCAGGTTGGCGACGAGCAGGAGGATGACGACCAGGCGCATGGGTCCTGTCAAATCGGGGCGGGACGGGGCCGGACACTGACTTCGGCGCTGCTGATCATCTGGACGCCCGAGGGCGTGCGGACCAGCAGTTCGCCGCCCCATCCGACCCCTTCGCAGTGGCCTTCGGTGCCGTCGCTGAGCCGCACCTCGCGGCCGCGCAGCACATCGCGGGCGGCGAAGCGGGCCGCGAAGGGCACGAAGCTGCTGCCGCTGAACAGCAGCACGTCGCGCACCAGCGAGGCGGCGATCTCGCGCAGCACCTCGCCCGGCGTCGCGTCCGGGCGCCATTCCTTCAGCCAGGCGGGCGGCGTGCTGAGGTTCGCCGCTTCGCGCGCGCCGATGTTGATGCCGATGCCGATCACGAGGTAGCGCTCGGCGACATCGGGCTGGAGCAGGGCGGTCTCAATCAGGATGCCGCCGAGCTTGCGTTCGCCGACCCACAGGTCGTTCGGCCACTTGAGCCCCAGGCCGGCGGCGCCGGAGGGGTCCAGGCTTTCGGCCACGCTGACGCCGACCGCCAGCGACAGGCCGGACCAGTCCCGCGGGGCCAGCGACAGGCCGAGCGAAAAGGTCAGCGAGCTCGGCTCGCGGGCGTCCTGGGCGCTTTGCCAGGGACGCCCCAGGCGGCCGCGGCCGGCGGTCTGGCGCTCGGCCACGAGCAGCACCGCGGCGTTGTCGCCTTCGCGCGCACGGCGCATCAGCTCGGTGTTGGTGGAACCGATCTCGGCCACCACCTCGACGCCGATGCCGGGCAGCAACGGCGCCAAGCTCTGCGCGATCTCGTCTTCGAACCAGGGGGCGGGCATGCTCAGCGCTTGTCGGCCTTTTCGGCCTTCTCGGCCTTGGGGTTCTTTTTCTTGTCGGCCTTGGCGGATTGCCTGTCGGCCTGCTTTGCAGCCTTCTTTTCGGCCTTTTTCTTGGCCTTTTTCTTCTTCTTTTTCTTCTTGACCTCGTCGTCGTCCTTCGGCGCCAGCAGCGTGCCGCGGCAGTCCGCCGAGCCGCACCAGCAGGGGAACTCGGACAGCAGCTTCTTGGTGTACGGCTCGTCGATGATCAGCCCGTAGTCGTAGCTCAGCTCTTCGCCGGCCGCGATGTTGCGCAGCGCCTTGATGAAAACCCGGCCGTTCTGCTCGTCGGCCTCGCAATTCGGCTCGCAAGAGTGATTGATCCAGCGCGAGGCGTTGCCGTCGACATTGCCGTCGATCACGCGGTCATCGTCGACGTGGAAGTAGAAGGTGTGCTGCGGCTGGGTCGGATCGTGGGGATGGCGCCGGAGGGCTTCCTTCCAGGAAATGATCTCGCCCTTGTATTCGATGAGCGTTTCGCCTTCTGCAATATCCTGCACGGCGAAGACGCCGTTGCCGTGGACCCCGGAGCGACGGGTCTGGATTCGGCGGCCGCCGGAAATGGGGGATTTGGAAGGCATCGCCGAAGTCTGTTAGTTTGAATATGTACGCATGCGCGTGCGCGTACGCACGCGAGAACCGCCGATTGTAAATGTCGCCCCCACGCTCCCCACTTCGTGTGGTTCGCTGCCCCCCGAGGGGGCGCAGGCCGCCTTGGGGCGGCCCGGCGGCGGCCTGGCCGCCCCCAGCCCCGCCTCGCGTGGGGCGGCCAGGGGAGGGGGCAACCCCTGTCGGGGGATGCGGAAGTGGACTGAATGAATAGGATTGGTTGAATGAAAACGTTGGTGATTGCAGAAAAACCCTCGGTGGCGCAGGACATCGTGCGCGCGTTGACGCCGGTGGCCGGCAAGTTCGACAAGCACGACGAGCACTTCGAGAACGACAAGTACGTCGTCACCAGTGCCGTGGGTCACCTGGTCGAGATCCAGGCGCCGGAAGAATTCGACGTCAAGCGCGGCAAGTGGAGCTTTGCCAACCTGCCGGTGATCCCGCCGCGCTTCGACCTGAAGCCGGTCGACAAAACCAAGACGCGGCTCAACGCGGTGGTCAAGCAGGCCAAGCGCAAGGACGTGACCCAGCTGGTCAACGCCTGCGACGCGGGCCGCGAAGGCGAACTGATCTTCCGCCTGATCGAGCAATACGCCGGCGGCAAGGCGCCGCTGGGCAAGCCGGTCAAGCGGCTGTGGCTGCAGTCGATGACGCCGCAGGCGATCCGCGACGGCTTCGACCAGCTGCGCACCGACAAGCAGATGCAGGGCCTGGCCGATGCCGCCCGCTCGCGCTCCGAGGCCGACTGGCTGGTCGGCATCAACGGCACGCGCGCCATGACCGCCTTCAACTCGCGCGACGGCGGCTTCTTCCTGACCACAGTCGGGCGGGTGCAGACGCCGACCTTGTCGGTGGTGGTCGAGCGCGAGGAAAAGATCCGCAAGTTCGTCAGCCGCGACTACTGGGAGGTGCACGGCAGCTTCCTGGCCGAGGCCGGCAGCTACCCGGGCAAGTGGTTCGACCCGAACTGGAAGAAGCCGCCGCCCGGCCCCGACGGCGTGCCCGACCCCGAGCAGCGTGCCGACCGGGTCTGGAACGAGCGCGAGGCGCGCGAGATCGCCGACGCCGCGCGCGGCAAGCCCGCCACCGTCACCGAAGAGAGCAAGCCCACCACCAGCGCATCGCCGCTGCTGTTCGACCTGACCTCGCTGCAGCGCGAGGCCAACGGCCGCTTCGGCTTCAGCGCCAAGACCACGCTGGCGCTGGCGCAGAGCCTCTACGAACGCCACAAGGCGCTGACCTATCCGCGGACCGACTCGCGCGCGCTGCCCGAGGACTACCTGCCGGTGGTCAAGGACACGATGAAGATGCTGGCCAACAGCGGCATGAAGCACCTCGCGCCCTTCGCGCAGCAGGCGGTCGACAACAACTACGTGAAGCCGTCGAAGCGCATCTTCGACAACGCGAAGGTCAGCGACCACTTTGCGATCATCCCGACCCTGCAGGCGCCCAGCGGCCTGTCCGATGCCGAGCAGAAGCTGTACGACTTCGTGGTGCGGCGCTTCATGTCGGTGTTCTTCCCGAGCGCCGAGTACCAGGTCACGACGCGCATCAGCACGGTCGAGCAGGGCGGCAAGAAGTACCCGTTCCGCACCGACGGCAAGGTGCTCGTGAAGGCCGGCTGGCTGGCGATCTGGGGCAAGGAAGCCGAGGACGACGAGAAGGAAGACGACAAGGACGGCAAGCGCCTGGTGCCGGTCAAGCCGGGCGAGGTCGTGAAGGCCGAATCGGTCGACCTCAAGGGCCTGAAGACCCGCCCGCCGGCGCGCTATTCGGAAGCCACGCTGCTCGGCGCGATGGAAGGCGCCGGCAAGACCATCGACGACGACGAGTTGCGCGAGGCCATGCAGGAGAAGGGCCTGGGCACGCCGGCCACGCGCGCGGCCACCATCGAAGGCCTGCTGGCCGAGAAATACATGATCCGCGAAGGCCGCGAACTGATCCCGACCGCCAAGGCCTTCCAGCTGATGACCTTGCTGCGCGGTCTCGGCGTCGAGGAACTCTCCAAGGCCGAGCTGACCGGCGAATGGGAATACAAGCTCGCGCAGATGGAGCACGGCAAGCTGAGCCGCGAGGCCTTCATGCGCGAGATCGCCGAGATGACGGAGCACATCGTCAAGAAGGCCAAGGAATACGACCGCGACACCGTGCCCGGCGACTACGCCACGCTGGCGACGCCGTGCCCCAATTGCGGCGGCGTGGTCAAGGAGAACTACCGCCGCTACAGCTGCACCGGCAAGCCGGGCGCCGGCGCGAGCGCCGACGCCCACGGGCGTGCACATGACGCCGCCGGACAAGCCGGCAGCGAGCCCTGCGGCTTCTCGTTCGGCAAGTCGCCGGCCGGGCGCACCTTCGAGGTGGCCGAGGCCGAGGCGCTGCTGCGCGACAAGCACATCGGCCCGCTGGAAGGCTTCCGCTCGAAGGCCGGGTGGCCCTTCACCTCCGAGATCATCCTGAAGTTCGACGACGAGGCGAAGAACTGGAAGCTGGAGTTCGACTTCGGCGACGACAAGAACGCCGACACCGGCGAGATCGTCGACTTCAGCCAGCAGGACACCGTGGGCCCGTGCCCGGTCTGCGGCGCGCCGGTGTTCGAGCACGGCAGCAACTACGTCTGCGAGAAATCGGTGCCGACCACCGCGCAGCCGACGCCGAGCTGCACCTTCAAGACCGGCAAGATCATCCTGCAGCAGCCGATCGAGCGGGCCCAGGTCGAGAAGCTGCTGGCCACCGGCAAGACCGACCTGCTCGACAAGTTCGTCTCGATGCGCACCCGCCGCGCCTTCAAGGCCTTTCTCACGTGGAACAAGGACGAGGGCAAGGTGACCTTCGAGTTCGAGCCGCGGACCAGCAAGTTCCCGCCGCGCAAGACCTTCGCCAAGGCGGCGCCGGCGGCAGCGAAGAAGGCGGCAGCCAAGACGACGGCGGCCAAGAAGGTCGCGGCGGCGAAGAAGGCCGCCGCGCCCAAGGCGCCGCGCAAGCCGGGCGCCGGACTCAAGCCCAGCGACGCGCTGGCCGCGGTGATCGGCGCCGAACCGGTGGCGCGCACCGAGGTCATCAAGAAGCTGTGGGACTACATCAAGGCCAACGGCCTGCAGGACGCGGCCAACAAGCGCGCCATCAATGCCGACGCCAAGCTCAAGCCGGTGTTCGGCAAGGACCAGGTCACGATGTTCGAGCTGGCCGGCATCGTCGGCAAGCATCTCGGCGCATGAAGGGGATTCGCATGAAGACACTCATTGCGGCTGCGTTCGCCGCCACACTCTGCCTGGCGGCGGGCTGTGCATCGCGCGGTGCCTCGGGCGCCGACGGCGGCAGTGCCGCGAGCAGCAGCAGCGGCATCACCGTGTTCGGCACGATCGACGCCAACGTCAGCAACGTCAAGAACCAGAGCCGCTGACGGCGCGGCTCAACGCATCAGGAGGGCCTGCCGCAGCAGCCGTGCCGCCCGGTTTTTTATGCGGCCGGGGGCGCTGCGCAGCGGCCCCCGGGGGCTGACCTTGGCGGTGGCGCAGGCCCACAGGAAGTCTTGCAGGATGGCCGTGTCGTCGACGGTGTCGGTGGCGCCGTAGGTATGGAACTCAGGGTGCCACTGGGTCGCGGCGATGTAGCTGCGGCCGCGGTCCCCCTTGCGGCGGATGGCTTCGGGAATGCGGTCGGGGATGCTCCACGCATCGACCTCGAAGCCCGGCGCCAGGTCCTTGACGCCCTGGTGATGGATGCTGTTGACGCGCGCGCTTTCCATGCCCGGGTAGAGCTTGGAAAGGCGGGAGCCGGGCGTGATGCTGATCTCGTGGAAGTTCTGGTCGTAGGTCTCGGCGTCGCGGTGCCGCAGCGCGTTCGGGTGCTGGGCCTCGATGTCCTGGTAGAGCGTGCCGCCGAAGGCCACGTTGATCAGCTGCAAGCCGCGGCAGACGCCGAAGATCGGCTTGCCGGCCTGCTCGAAGGCCTCGACCAGCGCCAGGTCGTAGAGGTCGCGGATGCGGTCGCCCACCCAGGCGTCCTTGAGCGGCACCTCGCCGTAGCTGCCGGGCCAGACATCGGCGCCGCCGTGCATCACGACGCCGTCGAGCCATTCGGCGTAATGCGACAGCTTGGTGTCGCCGCGCGCGGTGGCGCCGGTCGGGCAGGGGACCATCACCACCATCGCGCCGGCCGACATCAGCCAGTGCGTGATCGACTGCTCCACATACTGCAGCGTCTTGTTGGTGAACAGCGAGCGCGCGGGATCGGCGTGGGAGAAGCAGGCGGAAAGACCGATCTTGAGGCGCCCCGAAACGGTTTGTGACATTGGCTCTGTTGCGCCGCGAGTGCCCCGCGGCCCTGCTATGTGGAGTGGCAGTGGCCATTGTGTCGCCTTCCGGCGCGACGTGCACTGCGACGGCCAGGCTGACGCACTGTCGGACGGCATGCCGCGATGGCATCATCGATGCCCCACGACCCGGAGACAAGCACATGAAGACGATCAAGGGGCCGGCCATCTTCCTGGCCCAGTTCGCCGCCGACACGGCGCCCTTCAACTCCCTCGACGCCATCGCCGGCTGGGCCGCCGGCCTGGGCTACAAGGGCGTGCAGATACCGAGCTGGGACGCGCGCCTCTTCGACCTCCGCAAGGCGGCCGAGAGCAAGACCTATTGCGACGAAGTCAAGGGAACGCTGGCCCGCCACGGCCTCGAGATCACCGAGCTGTCGACCCACCTGCAGGGCCAGCTGGTGGCGGTGCATCCGGCCTATGACGCCGGCTTCGACGGCTTCGCGGCGCCCGAGGTGCGCGGCGATCCGGTCAAGCGGCAGCAATGGGCCGTGCAGCAGCTGCACTACGCGGCGCAGGCCTCGGCCCATCTCGGCCTGACGGCGCACGCGACCTTCTCGGGCGCGCTGGCCTGGCCCTACCTCTACTCCTGGCCGCCGCGCCCGGCCGGCCTGATCGAGGAAGCCTTCGACGAACTGGCGCGGCGCTGGAAGCCGATCCTCGACGCCTTCGACGAGGCCGGCGTCGACGTCTGCTACGAGATCCATCCAGGCGAGGACCTGCACGATGGCGTGAGCTACGAGATGTTCCTCGAGCGGGTCGGCAACCATCCGCGCGCCTGCCTGCTGTACGACCCGAGCCACTTCGTGCTGCAGCAGCTCGACTACCTGGCCTACATCGACCACTACCACGAGCGGATCAAGATCTTCCACGTCAAGGACGCCGAGTTCAACCCGACCGGCAAGCAGGGCGTGTACGGCGGCTTCCAGTCGTGGATCGACCGCGCCGGGCGCTTCCGCTCGCTCGGCGACGGCCAGGTCGACTTCGGCGCCATCTTCTCGAAGATGGCGGCGTATGACTTCCCGGGCTGGGCGGTGCTCGAATGGGAGTGCTGCATCAAGCACCCGGAGGACGGCGCGCGCGAAGGCGCCGAGTTCATCAAGCGCCACATCATCCGCGTGGCCGATCGGGCGTTCGACGACTTCGCCGGCGGCGGGGCCGACAGGGCGGCCAACCGGAAGATGCTGGGGATCGCCTAGATCCCCTGCGGCTTGCGCAAGGTCCGCATGCGGTCGACCGCGTGCACCTTGACCTTGCGGATCTGCGTGCCCTGCTGCACGGTGAGCTCGACGTCGGCCTCGGCGTCCGGCCGGGTCCAGAGCTGCTTGTAGAAAGCCTCGAGAGTCGCCACCCGGACGCCGTCGATCTCGAGCACCACGTCGCCCGGCTGCAGGCCGGCCTCGAGCGCCGGCCCCCAGCGGTCTACCCGCACGATCTGCACATGCCCATCGCGCTCGAAGGACGAGAGCCCCAGCCAGGGCCGCACGCTGGCCCGGGTGCGGCCGGTCGACTGCATCTCGGCCAGCACCGGCCGCAGCAGCTCGACCGGCACGAACATGTTGCCCGGCAGGCGGTTCGGGCCACCCGCCTCGCGCACCAGCAGGCTGCCGATGCCGACCAGCTCGCCATCGCGGTTGAACAGCGAGGCGCCGCTGTGGTTGGCGATCGGCGGGCTGGTGAAGAGGGCGATGTCGATGTGGTACTCCCAGTTGCCGGAGAACGGCCGGGTCGCCACTAGGCGCGTGAACGCCACCTCGGTGCCACCGCTGGCGCCGGTGGCGGCCAGCAGCGGCTCGCCCGGCCGCAGCCCGCCGACGCCGGCCAGGGGCACCGGCTCGATGCCGGGCAGCGGCACCAGCGGGCGCACCAGCGCGAAGCCGGTCGCCAGGTCGTAGGCCACCTGGCGCGCCGGCAGCCGGCGGTCGTCCTGGGTCAGGACTTCGATGGTCTCGGCCTCCAGCAGCAGGTAGCCGATCGTGAGGATCAGCCCGTCGGGCCCGATCACCACGCCCGACCCGCTGCGCTGCCGGCCCAGGTTCTCGGCCGAGGTAGCCCCCTCGGTGGCCGTGACCTCGAGCGCGACGACCGCGTCGCCGGCGCGCTGCAGCGCCTGCACCTGGGCCTCGGCCCGGGCGGCATCGACCGCCGTCGCAGGGGTGGCCGCCTGCGCCAGCGGGAGCCATGCCAGCGCGGCCAGCCAAACCCCGACCCACTGCGAGCACCAGCGCCGGGGCGGCGCCGGCGGCCGCTTGGCGAAGGGGTGGTTTTGCATGGCAGCGCTCCTTGGAACGATGGCGCCATGGTGCGCCGCAAGCGCCTCTCCCGCAAGCGCCGGGCGGAGTGTCACGAAGCTGAAATAGCAACTGTCATGCCAGATCGGATATAATCCGGGGTTCGTTTCGATTTAACGACGAAGCACTTTCGTCATTTGCCGGCCAGGCTGGAGATTCTGGAGATCTCCGGGCCCCTCGTGACCAGCCGGCACCACAGTGTGTTGGAGCGCCAGACCGGGCGCCCAAGATTTGCCACCACTGCCTTCGTACTTTGTTGAAGCGAACAGCGCGCTGTCCGCTCCGGTGGGCGCCATTTCCGGCCGGCCTGCGCTCGTTTTATTCAATCTCAATTTCGGCATTTCGCGGCGTCGCGGATTTGCCAAGGCTTTCGATGGACATCATTCAACACAGCATCGCAGTGGGCAAGTACCTTGTCTCGCCGCTCATCAAGGACCTGGACGACGGCCGTTATGCGGCATCGGTCTCGATCCGATCCGGCCGCGGCAGCGGCACGCACGACCGCGTGATGCGTTTCACGCCCAGTTTTGCCAGTCACGCGGCGGCCGTCGGCTACGCGATCGACCAGGGCCTGGGCTGGATTCGCGAACGCAGCGCAACACGCACGCCTTGCGCCGCTTGATTCGGCACACCGATTTCCTATCCAATTACGACAATCCCATTCAAAAGGTAATTCATGCCCAAGGAAGAACTGATCGAAATGAACGGCGCAGTGACCGAAGTGCTGCCTGACTCCCGCTACCGCGTCACCCTCGACAACGGCCACCAGCTGATCGCCTACAGCGGCGGCAAGATGCGCAAGCACCACATCCGCATCCTGGCCGGCGACAAGGTGTCGCTCGAGCTGTCGCCCTACGACCTGACCAAGGGCCGCATCACGTTCCGCCATCTGGAACGCCGTGGTCCGCCGCCGGTCAACAGCGGCGGCAACAACTCGCAGCGCCGCTGACCCTCCCCGTGACCGGTCCCGCCACCGACTTCGCCACGCTGCCGCTGTCGCCGCAGGCGCTCGCGAACCTGACGCAGCTCGGCTACCTGCAGATGACGCCGATCCAGGCAGCCAGCCTGCCGGTGGCGCTGCTCGGCAAGGACCTGATCGCCCAGGCCAAGACCGGCAGCGGCAAGACCGCCGCCTTCGCGCTGGCCCTGCTGGCCAACCTCAATCCGCGCCGCTTCGCCGTCCAGGCCATGGTGCTGTGCCCGACGCGCGAGCTGGCCGACCAGGTCACGACCGAAATCCGCCGCCTGGCCCGGGCCGAGGAAAACATCAAGGTGGTCACGCTCTGCGGCGGCGTCGCCCTGCGCGGCCAGCTGGCCAGCCTCGAGCACGGCGCCCACATCGTGGTCGGCACGCCGGGCCGCATCATGGACCACCTCGACCGCGGCAGCCTGAACCTCGAGGCGCTGAACACGCTGGTGCTCGACGAAGCCGACCGGATGCTCGACATGGGCTTCTTCGAGGACATCGTGAAGGTCGCCCGCCTGTGCCCGAAGGAGCGCCAGACGCTGCTGTTCTCGGCCACCTACCCCGAGGGCATCCAGAAGCTCGCGGCGCAGTTCATGAAGAGCCCGCAGCAGATCACGGTGCAGGCCCAGCACGAAGAGGGCAAGATCGTCCAGCGCTGGTACCAGGTCAAGAACACCGAGCGCCTGCATGCGGTCAGCCTGCTGCTGAACCACTTCCGGCCGCAAAGCTCGCTCGCCTTCTGCAACACCAAGCAGCAATGCCGCGACCTGGTGCAGGTGCTGCAGGCCCAGGGCTTCAGCGCGCTGGCCCTGTTCGGCGAGCTCGAGCAGCGCGAACGCGACCAGGTGCTGGTGCAGTTCGCCAATCGCAGCTGCTCGGTGCTGGTGGCGACCGACGTCGCGGCGCGCGGCCTCGACATCGCCGACCTCGAGGCGGTGATCAACGTCGACGTCACGCCCGACTCCGAGGTCCACATCCACCGCATCGGCCGCACCGGCCGCGGCGAGGCGCAAGGCCTGGCGCTCAACCTCGCGAGCATGGACGAGATGGGCAGCGTCGGCAAGATCGAGCAGCTGCAGGGCCGCGAATCCGAATGGCATCCGCTGGCCGAGCTCACGGCCGATGCCGCCGGTCCGCTGCAGCCGCCGATGGCCACCTTGCAGATCGTCGGCGGTCGCAAGGAGAAGATCCGCGCCGGCGACGTGCTGGGCGCGCTGACCGGCGAGGCCGGCTTCACGCGCGACCAGGTCGGCAAGATCAACGTCAACGAATTCTCCACATACGTGGCGGTCGATCGGCGCATCGCGCGCGAGGCTGCGCACAAGCTTTCCACCGGCCGCGTCAAGGGCAAGACCGTCAAAGTGCGGCTGCTCGACGATGTGGCTTAATTACGTCCTTCGATTTCTTATCACCTGAGCTTTCCATGCCCAAGAAAATCCGCACCGAGGCAGACCGCATTGCCACCCCCAAGCCCGTTCCGCAACCCGGCTACAACGTCCCCAAGTCGGGTGGCGGCCAAAAGGTGAGCCTGGAGCGCGGCACCGCGACCCGCAGCAAGAAGAACCCCGGCAAGCGGGCCAAGAAGGGCGGCTGATCGCCCACCGGGTCGTCTGCGCCGCCGCGGCGCATGCACTCTCGAAACGCGCCCCCCGGGCGCGTTTTTCATTTGGATCCCAGGCCCGCACCCATGTCCGACGACTACCAGATCGACATCCCGCCCTCGTTCTTCGCGGTCTACACCGACACCAGGCAGCGCCTCGCCGAGCCGATCGCGGTCGTGCGCGCCCGCTACGAGATCTGCGAGGACCTGGCCAACCACCTGGTTGCGCATGCGCAGGTGCTGCATCACGTCGAGGTGCCCTCGGAGGACGAGATCCTGCGCCGGATACATGCCGGGCTGGCGGTGCCCGACGCCGGGGTGTCGGGCGCGGAAGCCGAGTGGATCGTCCGCCGGCTGGCCGAGCTGCTGGGCTGGGACTGCCCGCCGCTCGACGCGGCGTCGGGCTAGAAGCGGCCGTCCCCCGGTCGGCCAGGTCCTCTGGCAAAGGTGGTATGGACGGCAGTACTAAACGTACGCCATCATGCGTTTTCACACGCACAGGTCCCTTCTTGACCGATCCATCCCTCACCCATCCGGGCCGGCGCTGGCTCAAGCGCATCCTGCTGGCGCTGGCGCTGCTGGTCGCCCTGGCCGCGGCGGCCCTGTTCGCCGGCGACCAGCTGGCGCAACGGAAGATGCAACGCAAGATCGACATCCCGGCGCGGGGCGTGGCCTTCCGCGACGACGCCGCGGCGATCGAACGCGGCCGCTACCTGTTCGCCTCGCGCGGCTGCGTCGATTGCCATGGCGCCCAGGGCGGCGGCAAGGTGTTCCTCGACGACGGCAAGGGCATGCGCATTGCCGGGCCCAACATCAGCCCGGGTCCGGGCAGCGTGGTCGCCGGCTACACGCCGGCCGACTGGGAGCGCTCGATCCGCCACGGCGTCAATCCGCTGGGCCGGCCCCTGATGGTGATGCCGAGCGAGGACTACAACCGCTTCACCGACGACGACCTGGCCGCGCTGGTCGCCCACCTGCGCCACATGCCGCCGGCGAGCGGCGGTGGCCCGGTGGTCGATTTGCCGCTGCCGGTGCGCGCCTTCTATGGTTTCGGCCTGATGCAGGACGCCGCCGCCAAGATCGACCACGGGCGGCCGCCGGAGCCGCCGGTGCCCGAAGGCCTGAGCCTGAAGCACGGCGCCTACGTGGCCAACATGTGCCTGGGCTGCCATGGCGAGAAGCTCAATGGGGGCAAGATCCCCGGCGGGCCGCCCGACTGGCCCGCGGCGGCCAACCTGACGCCCGGCGAAGGCACGGCCATGACGCGCTATGCCGATGCGGCCGCCTTCCAGCAGCTCTTCAGGAGCGGCACGCGGCCCGATGGCACGCCGGTGCGGGTGATGCCCTTCGGATCGCTGCGCGAAATGAGCGACATCGACGTGCAGGCGCTGTACCTGTTCCTGAAGAGCCTGCCGCCGAGCCCGCACGGCTAGTGCGACCGGCCAGGCCGACCGGCTCAGTCGACCTTCGCGCCCGACGCCTTGACCACGGCGCCCATCGCGTCCCAGTCGGCCCGCAGCAGCTTCTGGAACTCTTCGGCGTTCTGGCTGCGCGGCTCGACGCCGAGGCGCTTGAAGCGCTCCTGGATCGCCGGATCGGCCAGCACCTTGTTGGTGGCCGCATTGAGGCGCTCGACCTCGGCCTTGGGCGTGCCGGCCGGTGCGAGCAGGCCGATCCAGGAGTCGAAGGCATAGCCCGGCAGTCCGCTTTCCGCCACGGTGGGCAACGTGGGCAGGAACTGGCTGCGCGCCTGGCCCGTGGAGGCCAGCAGCTTCATGCGGGGGTCGTTCTGGAATCCCATCACGCCGACGCTCGACGAGATCACGGCCTGCACGCGGCCGGCCAGCACCTCGTTGACCGCCTCGCCGGTCGACTTGGTCGGGATGTGGGTCATCTCCAGGCCGGCCCTGGCGAGGAAGGACGCCATCGCAAGGTGCGTGGCGCTGCCGTTGCCGGCCGAGGCGTAGTTGTACTTGCCGGGGTTGGCCTTGACCCGCTTGATGAAGTCGGCGGTGTTCGCGACATCGAGGTCGCTCGCCACCGCGAGCACGTAGCCGGCATTGCCGAGGTTGGCGACGCCCACGAAGTCCTTCAGCGGCTCGTAGGGCAGCTTGCTGTAGAGGAAGCCGGCGATGTGGTGGCTGGCCGCCGCCAGCACCAGCGTGCTGCCGTCCGGCGGCGCCTTGGCCACCAGGGCCGCACCGACCGTGCCGCCGGCGCCGGCCCGGTTCTCGACGATCACCGCGGCGTTGAGCGCCGCGCCCAACTCGTTGTTGAAGGCGCGCGCCACGGTGTCCTGCACGGCGCCGGTGCCGAAGGGCACCACGATGCGGATCACGCGCTGCTGCGCGCGCGCCGGCAGCGCGGCGCCCAATGCCAGCCAGGCGGCGGCCGCGGCCAGGGATCGACGGGTCAACGGATTCGACATCTGCATGCTTTCTTGTTGTGGGAAGAAAAAAAAGTGCGCTCAGCGGCCGCCGACCGGGAGCCAGCGCTCCACCAGCTTCACGAAGTAGCTGGCGCCGATCGGGATGATCTGGTCGTTGAAGTCGAACGAGGTGTTGTGGATGATGCAGGGCCCCGGGCCGTGGCCGTCGAGCCGGTGGTCGCCGTCGCCGTTGCCCAGGAAGGCGTAGCAGCCGGGCCGCGCCATCAGCATGTGGGCGAAATCCTCGGCCCCCATCACGGCCGGGAAGTCGTCGGTGACCATGTCGGCGCCGACCACCTCGCGCATCACCTCGGCGGCGAAACGGGCCTCGGCCGGATGGTTGACGACCGGCGGCGAGGCGCGCACGAAGCTCACCTCGGCCGTGCACTCGTGCGCCGCGGCGATGCCCTCGGCGACGGTGCGCAGGCGCGCCTCGATCAGGTCCAGGGCGGCGATCGAGAAGGTGCGCACCGTGCCGCCGACCGAGGCGACATCGGGGATCACGTTCGGCGCATCGGAGCCCTGCAGCTGCGTGACGGCGAGCAGGGCGCGCTCGGTGCTGGCGATGGTGCGCGGCACGAGGGTCGCGAGCGCCTGCGCCAGCGCGACGACCGCGCCGACCGGGTCAAGGCCGGTGTGCGGCATCGAGGCATGCGTGCCGCGCCCGCGCAGCGTGATCTTGTAGGTGTTGCTCGATGCCATCAGCGCGCCTTCGTTGAGCGCGAAGCGGCCGACGTCGCCGACCGGGAAGTTGTGCAGCGCGAAGACCGCGTCGCACGGGAAGCGCTCGAACAGGCCGTCCTGGATCATCTTCCTGGCACCCGCCTTGCCCATCTCCTCGGCCGGCTGGAAGATGAAGTGGACGGTGCCGTCGAAAGCCGCGCCCTGCTGCGCCAGGTGCCAGGCGGCGGCCAGCAGCATCGTGGTGTGGCCGTCGTGGCCGCAGGCGTGCATGCGCCCGGCGTGGGTCGACTTGTGGGCGAATTCGTTGGCCTCGTGCAGCGGCAGCGCATCCATGTCGGCGCGCAGGCCGATGGTCCGCTTGCCGTTGCCGCGGCGCAGCACGCCGACCAGCCCGGTGCCGGCGATGCCGCGGTGCACCTCGATGCCCCATTCCTCGAGCAGGCTCGCCACCTTCTCGGAGGTGCGGTGCTCCTCGAAGCCGAGTTCGGGGTGGGCGTGGATGTCGCGGCGGATGGCGACGAAGCGGGAAACGTCCGCAAAGGATTCGGCGAGCTTCATGGGGGTCCGGTCTACGAGAAAACGATAGCAGCGCATTCTGACGCAGGCCGACTACGATGCGCGGTACCGACCCCGATGGAGCCTTGCCATGAGCAACGAACTGCGCAACAAGCTGCACGAACTGCAGGAGCTGTCGACCCATGCCCCCGACGCGCCGACCCGCGCGATCATCGAGGCGCTGCGGCTGCAGACCGCGATCCTGAACGAGCGACTCTTCCGCATCGAGCTCCAGTTGAGCGAGGTCACCAAGCGGACCGATACGGCCTGAGGCGCCGCCAGGGACGACGGTGAAGCGAAGTCACATCGCAGCGGGTGCCGGCTTGTCCGTGCTGCTCGGGCTGGCGGCCGCGACCGCCGGCTACGCCGCCTTGCGGCTGCACCGGTCGACGCGGCTGGCGCGCCGGGCCCATCCCTTCGAGCGACAGGCCGAGCCTGAAGGCGCGCGCCTGCTGGTGGTGGGCGACAGCACGGCCGGCGGCGCCGGTGCCAGCGACCCGATCCACAGCCTGCCGGGCCTGCTGTCGCGCGCCAATCCGTCGCTGACCGTGGTCAACAAGTCCCAGCCCGGGGCGCGCTTCGCCGACATCCTCGAGCAGCTCGACGGCGACGAGCGCTTCGACGCGGTGCTGGTGCTCGGCGGGACCCACGACGTGCTCGGCACCACCCGCGATGCCGCCTTGCGCGACTTGGTGCAGCGGGTGGCGCAGCGTGCCCGCGTGCGCGCCCAGGTGGTGGTCTTCATGCCGCCCGGCAACCTCGGCAACCTGCGCGTCTTCCTGCCGCCCTGGAGCTGGTGGATGAGCTACCGGGCACGCCGGCTCCAGGCCGTCGTGGCCGAGGTGGCGCGGGCCAACGGCGCCCAGCACGTGGCGCTGTTCATGGCGCGCGAGGACGACCCGTTCGCGCGCCATCCCCGGCGGCTGAGCTCCCGCGACGGCCTCCACCCGAGCGACGCTGGCTACGAGTTGTGGCAGCGCGAACTCGAGACCCAGGCCCAGTTGTCGGCCAGGCTGCGCAAGATCGGCCGCAGCGCCGCGGTGCGGGGACCGGTGATCTGAAGACTCAGCGCGCTCCGGCGAACATCGGCTCCAGCTGCCACCAGGCCGGCAGCAGCGCCCGGATCTCCTCCCGCGCGAAGCGGTCGTCCAGCAGGTAGAGCACGCCGGCATCGGTCTCGCTGCGGATCACGCGCCCGGCGGCCTGCACCACCTTCTGCAGACCTGGATAGACATAGGTGTAGGCATAGCCGTCGCCGAACAGCGCGTCCATGCGCTCGCGCATCACCTCGTTCGGCTCGTTGTGCTGCGGCAGGCCCAGGCTGGCGACGAAGGCCCCGACCAGGCGGTCGCCGGGCAGGTCGATGCCTTCGCCGAAGGCGCCGCCGAGCACGGCGAAGCCGACCCCTTGGCCACCGGCGGCGAAGCGTGCCAGGAAGGCCTCGCGCTCCGCTTCGCGCATGCCGCGCGACTGGCGCCAGGCCGGGATGCCCGGGTGCCGCCGCTCGAAGGCGGCCGAGGCGCTGTCCAAGTAGTCGAAGCTGCTGAAGAAGGCCAGGTAGTTGCCAGGGCGGCGCGCGAACTGCGCCGCCACGATGTCGATCAACGCGTCGAGCGATTGGTCCCGGTCGCGAAAGCGGGTCGACAGGTCCATCGCCACCCGGACATCGAGCTGTTCGCTGCGGAACGGCGAGCCCACGTCCAGCGTCGCCGTGTTCTCGGGCAGGCCCAGCGTGTCGCGGTAGAACGAGAAGGGCGCCAGCGTGCCCGAGAAGCAGGCCGCCGAGGCGGCATCGGCGAAGCGCGCCTGCAGGAAGGGCGCGGGCACCAGGTTGCGGATCGCCAGGGCACGCGTGTCCCCCGGGCCGAGCGTCGCCTCGAAGACCGAATGCTTGCCGAAGCTGTCGGCCAGCCGGGCGAACTGGAGCAGGTCGAAGAAGCATTGCTGGAGCGCCCCCGGCGGCTCGTCGGGGCGGGCCGAAAAGTGCTCGGCCATCAGCGAGACCGCTTCCTGCAAGGCTCGCGCGAAGCGCTCGGGCACCTGGTCGTGCGGCTGGTAGGCGGCGACCTGGTCGCGCTGCAGCAGTTGCCATTCGCGCGCCAGGCCCCCCAGCGGCTTGCGCAGCAGCGCCGGCGCCTTGGCGCGCACCGCCTCGAGCGCCGCGGCATCGAGCTGCGCCGAGTACATGCCGCGCGCGCGGTCCAGCAGGTTGTGGGCTTCGTCGACCAGCAGGGCGACGCGCCACTCCTCGTCCTTGGTGAGCGCATACAGGAAGGCGCTGCCGTCGAAGTAGTAGTTGTAGTCGCCGATGACCACGTCGCTCCAGCGCACCATTTCCTGGGCGAGGAAGTACGGGCAGACCTGGTGGGCGAGTGCGATGCCGCGCAGCGCCTCGCGGTCGAGCCAGGCGGCGGCGATGGCTTCGCCGCGGGCCGCCGGCAGCCGATCGTAGAAGCCGCGCGCGAGCGGGCAATCGTCGCCGTTGCAGGCCCGCCCGGGGTACTCGCAGACCTTCTCGCGGGCCGCCAGTTCGAGCACCCGCAGCGGCGCCTGCGCGCGGTCGAAGGTCTGCAGCGCACCGAGGGCGACCGCGCGGCCCGAGGTCTTGGCGGTCAGGAAGAAGATCTTGTCGAACTGCCGCGCCGGCCGCGCCTTGAGCAGCGGAAACAGGGTGGCGACGGTCTTGCCGATGCCGGTCGGCGCCTGGGCCAGCAGCGGGCGCGCCGAGACCGCCGAGCGGTAGACCGCCTCGGCCAGCTCGCGCTGGCCAGGGCGAAAGCCGCCATGCGGAAAGGCGAGCGCCGCCAGCGCCGGATCGAGCGCCGCGCGGTGGGCGGACTCCTGCTCGGCCCACGCCAGGTAGCGCGCGCACAGCGCCTCGAAGTGCTGCTGCAGGTCGGCACGGGTCCAGCTCTCCGCGAGCACCGTTTCCTTTTCGGTGCCGAGGTCCAGATACACCAGCGCGACGTCGAGCGCCGGCAGCGCGTCGCGCTCGCACAGCATCCATGCGTAGCTGCGGGCCTGGGCCCAGTGGAGCGCGCGATGGTTGGCCTTGATGCGGCCGAAGTCGCCGCGATAAGTCTTGATTTCCTCGACCCGGCGGCGCCGCGGGTCCCAGCCATCGGCCCGTCCGCGCACCAGCAGCCGGCCGAAGCGCGCCGACAGGCCGACCTCGCTTTCGTAGTCGAGGCTGCGGCGGGACTGAACCAGCCGGTGGCCCGCCTGGCCTTCCTGGCCACTCGGGGCCGGCACGAAGCGCAGGTCGAGGTCGCCGGCCTTGGCGGCGAAGGCGCAGAGTGTGCGGACCGAGACCGCGAGTGGCGCGGCGGCGGGAGAGGAGAGGAGGGCGGCCATGGGGCTGGATGAATATACAGCGCCCGACCGCACCCCGCTACGTGAACGAGACCACCCCCAGCGCCACCGAGGCGGCCGCCATGGCCGCGGTCGCCAGCCAGCCCAGCAGCCGCCATTTGTGCGGCAGCACCATCTGGCCCATGACCGCCGGACTCGACGCCGCGATCATCACCGCGACCATCACCGGCACCGAGATGACGGCGTTGATCACCGCCGCCCAGTACAGGGCCGAGATCGGATTCAGTCCCGACAGGCTGATGCCCACGCCCAGCAGCATCGCGGCCGCGAGGATGGCGTAGAAGCTGCGGCCGCGCGCCAGCGTCAGGTCGAGCCCCTTGCGCAGGTGGAAGTAGCTGGCCACCGCCTCGGCCGCCGATCCGGCGAGGACCGGCAGCGCCAGCATGCCGGTGCCCAGGACGCCGAGCGCGAAGAGCCAGAAGGCGAGGTCGCCGGCGATCGGCTTCAGTGCGGCGGCGGCCTGGGCGGTGGTCTCGATCCGGCTCTGGCCATGGGCATGCAGCGTGGCGGCGGCGGCGGTGATGATGAAGAAGGCGATCAGGTTCGAGAAGCCCATGCCGACCGCGGTGTCGATGCGCAGTCGGCGCAGTTGCGTGCGCGCCTGTTCCGGCGCCACGCGCAGCGGATGGTCGGCGGCCACGCGCTTGATCTCCTGCACTTCCTGCGAGGCCTGCCAGAAGAAGAGGTACGGACTGATCGTGGTGCCGAGGATCGCGACCACCGTGGTGACGTACGCGCGGCTCCAGTGGAAGTCCGGCGTGAAGGTTCCCCTGAGCGCCGCGGCCCAGTCGACATCGACCGCGAACACCACGCCCACGTAGGCGAACAGCGACAGCGTGAGCCACTTGAGCACGCGAACATAGCGCTCGTAGGGCAGGAACACCTGCAGCAGCAGCGACACGATGCCGAAGCCCACGGCGTACCAGGCCGGCCGGCCGGGCAGCACCAGCGCAGCCGAATCGCCCATCGCGCTGAGGTCGGCGCCGAGGTTGATGACATTGGCGACCAGCAGCAGCAACACCAGCGTCGCCACCATCCATCGGGGGCAGAAGCGGGCGAAGGTCTCGGTGAGGTTCTTGCCTGTGACACGACCGATGCGCGCGCTGGCCAGCTGAATCCCCATCATCAGCGGATAGGTCAACAGCAGGGTCCAGCCCACACCGTAGCCGAGCTGCGCACCGGCCTGGGTATAGGTGGCGATGCCGCTCGGGTCGTCGTCCGCGGCGCCCGTGATCAGGCCCGGGCCGAGCTTGGACCACCAGCGCGCTTTCGCGGGTGCGGCGGGCGCGGTCGCGGACGCTGAAGGGGTGCTCATCGCGGCTTCGTGTGAAGGGGTGCGCCAGCATCGCTGGCCAGGCCAGGCCCCAGGCATAGGTGCCGGCCCCGGCGCGCTGTCGGACTGGGTCGAGTCCGCATCGGCAACGCGGTGTTGGACGACATGCACGCGGCGCACCCCTGCCTACGGTGAAGCCATCCCACCCACTTTCCATCCCGACACCAGGAGCACTCTCATGACCCCTTCCGCCAAATCCCCGGACAGCGTCGCTTCGGAGCATCGCAAGGTGCAGCGTGAGCAGGATGCCAAGGACCGCACAGCGGGCTGCCAAGCCGAACGCGGGAAGCCCATGCAGGCGGGCCATCGGCCCGAGCCGGAGAACCCGATGCCCAGCCAGCACCTGAAGAAGCCGGGCCTCGAGGCCGACATGGATCTGCAGCCGCGCTTCATGGCCTCGGGTTACCTGGGCAGCGGCAAGCTCGATGGCATGGTGGCGCTGGTGACCGGCGGCGACTCGGGCATCGGCCGCGCGGTGGCGCTGCTCTACGCGCGCGAAGGCGCCGAGGTCGCGATCGTCTACCTGCAGGAGGAGCAAGTCGATGCCGAGGAGACCAAGCGCTGCATCGAGGCAGAGGGCAGGCACTGCGTGCTGATCCCGGGCGACGTGCGCGACCCGGCCTTCTGCCAGCGCGCGGTCGACGAGACGGTGCAGGCCTTCGGGCGGCTCGACATCCTGGTCAACAACGCTGCCTTCCAGCTGCACGCCGCGGCCATCGAGGACATCACGGACGAACGCTTCGAACTCACGCTGCGCACCAACGTCTTCGGCTACTTCCAGATGGCACGGGCCGCGGTGCCGCACTTGCCGCGCGGCGGCTCGATCATCAACACTGGCTCGGTGACCGGCCTCGAAGGCAGCGCCGAGCTGCTCGACTATTCGACCACCAAGGGGGCCATCCACGCGTTCACGAAATCGCTGGCGAGCAACCTGCTGGACAAGGGCATCCGCGTCAACGCCGTGGCGCCGGGGCCGGTGTGGACGCCGCTGAACCCCGCCGACCGCCCGGCCGAAGACGTGAAGGACTTCGGCCGCCACACCGACATGAAAAGGCCGGCGCAGCCCGAGGAGCTGTCGCCGGCCTATGTGTTCCTGGCCGCGCCCTGCTGCGCCAGCTACATCACGGGCATCGTGCTGCCGGTGACCGGCAGCGTGGGTGCCGTGTAGATCAGAACTTCCACAGCAGGGTGGCCTTGACGCCGTTGTCGGTCACGCCGCTGCCGGCCTGGCCGAGGTAGGACACGCCCAGCGTCAGGTCCTTGCGCAGCGAGAAGTCGACACCCGCCTCGACCACCGCGGCATCCTTCGCGATCGGCACGCCGGCGACCACGAAGGCCGACTGCGAAGCCAGCGCCATCGACGCGTACTGGCTGGTGCTGCCGATCGCGTGGCGCCAGCCCAGCATGCCGCGCAGCGTCATCTTCGCGCCGCCGAGTTCGACGTCGGTGGTGGCGCGCACGCCCAGCGTGCTGTAGCCGATGTCGGTGCTGTCGCCGGCGCCGTGCAGCGCCGCGAAGCCACCGCGCTCGCTGAAGTCATCGGTATGCAGGTTGACATAGGCGAGGCCGGCGAAGGGCTCGACCGCGACCGCGCCGGCATCGATGCGCCAGCCCAGTTCGCCGAACAGCTGCGCCGTCTGCGCCTTGTAGCTGGCGGTCGGCAGGTCGGCGAAATTGCCGAACACCACCGCGCGCCGGGTGTCGATGCTGCTGTCGCTGTAGCTCGCGCCGAGCCGCAGGCCCAGGGCGCCCCACTGGCGGCCGCCATAGACGCCCAGGTGCCAGCTGTCGCTGCTGGCCGACGAGGCGCGGGCGTCGAGATCGGCGCTGCCGCTGCTGTAGCCGGCCATCAGGCCGACACGCCAGTCGTCGCCGACCTTCGTGTCGCCGCCGATCAGCAGGCCGCTGGTCGAGCCGTCGATCTTCGAGGCGTTGCCGTCGCCGCGGATGTCGCCCCGGGCGCCGAAGGCATAGGCCCAGACGCCGTCCTTCGAGGCGGTGTCGGTGCCGGTGGCGACGCCGCCGAGCGAGCGCCGGGCATGGTCGAGGCCGGCGTCGCGCACGTAGCGGCTGTCCTCGATGGCCATCGACTTGAGCGAGGCATGCAGTTCGCCGCCGAGTTGCGCGAACGCGCTGCGCGCCGTGACGGCGTCGAGCTTGACCACCGCGTTGTAGAGCGCGCCGGAGCCCGAGGCGTCGACCGCGCCGCCGGCCTGGCTCTCGTTCGGCGTGTTGCCGACCGACTCGAACGTGGTGTCGTTGCGCTTCAGGTTCAGGACCACATCCTGTGCGCTGTAGCTGAGCGTCGGGTCGAGGAAGGCGAAGTTGGTCGTGATGCCGCCGAAGCTGCCGTTCACGCCGGCACCGGCGTTGAGGATGGTGTAGGTGGTGGTCGGATTCCAGTTGCCGTCGGCCAGCACCGCCAGCGAACCGCCCTGCAGGTGGATCGCGCCGGTGGCGCGGATCAGGTCGCTGCGGCCGTCGACCGCGGCTTCGACCTGGTAGGTCGAGCCCGCCGCCAGCGTGAGGTCGCCCGCCACGTGCAGGGTGCCGATCGAATTGCCCGGCGCCACCGTCGCGCCCGATTGGACTACGGTCGTGCCGACCGTGCCGTTGCCCTTGAGCGTGGTGCCGCTGGCCATCGTCAGCGCGCCGCCGAGCGAACCGTTGACCGCCAGCGTGCCGGTCTTGACCAGCGTGCTGCCCGTGAAGGCGCTGCTGTCGCCGGTCAGGTTGAGCGCGCCGGCGCCGCTCTTGGTGAAGCTGCCGTTGCCGGAGATCGCATTGGCGAAGGTGGCATCGGTGGCCTGCCGGATCTCGAGCGCCGCGTTGTCGACGATCGCGCCGGCGCCGAAGCTGCCGGCGCTGCCGATCAACTTGCCGGCAGAGATCAGCGTGCCGCCGGTGTAGCTGTTGGCGCCGCTGAGCGTGGTCGTACCGCCGCCGAGCTGGCTCACGCCGCCGCTGCCGCTGATCGCGCCGGCAAAGTCCACGGCGTCGCTGCGATTGAAGGCCAGCCTGCCGTTGTTGGTCACGTCGCCGGTGATCGAGCCGCTGGTGCCGCCATTGCCGAGCTGCAGCGTGCCGCCGGAGATCACAGTGCCGCCGCTGTAGGTGTTGGCGGCGGTGAGCGTGGTGGTGCCGGCGCCGAGCTGCTGGACGCCGCCGCTGCCCGAGATGCCGCCGGCCGCAGTCACGGCATCGCTGCGGTTGAAGGCCAGCGTGCCTTCGTTGGCGACGTCGCCGAGGATCGAGCCGCTGCTGCCGCCGCTGCCGAGCTGCAGCGTGCCGGCCGAGATCGTCGTCCCGCCGGTATAGGTGTTGTTGCCCGTCAGCACGGTCGTGCCGGTGCCGGTCTTGGTGACCGTGCCGCTGCCCGAGATCACGCCCGCGATCGGCGCCGCCGTGTTGGCGAAGACCAGCGYGGCGTTGTCCGTCACGTTGCCGGCCAGCGTGCCGGCCGTGGTGGTGTTGCCGATCTGCAGGGTGCCGGCCGAGATGGTCGTGCCGCCGCTGTGGCTGTCGGTGCCGGCCAGCACCAGCGTGCCGATGCCGGCCTTGGTCAGGCCGCCGCTGCCGGTGATGGCGCCGCCCAGCGTCAGCGTGTTGGCGTTGGTGTTGACCGTGCCTCCGCCCGCGTTCAGCGTCACCGCGCGGTTCGACGTGAAGTCTGCCGAGGTGCTCAGCGTGCCGCCGTTGAAGGTGATGCCGCCGGCGGTGTTGCCGAGGTTGCCGTCGTTCGCCACCGACAAGGTGCCGGCCGAGATCGTGGTGCCGCCGCTGTAGCTGTTGGCGCCGCTGAGCGTGGTCGTGCCGCTGCCGATCTGGCTCACGGCGCCGCTGCCGCTGATGGCGCCGGCGAAGTTCACGGCGTCGCTGCGATTGAAGGCCAGCGTGCCGTTGTTCGCCACGTCGCCGATGATCGAGCCGCTGGTGCCGCCATCGCCCAGCTGCAGGGTGCCGCCCGTGATCAGCGTGCCGCCGCTGTAGCTGTTGGCGCCGGTGAGCACGAGCGTGCCCGGGTCCGTCTTTTCGAGTTTGGCCGTGCCCGCGAGCTCGGCGCCGACAGTGGCGGTGATCGGCGTCGCGCTGCCGTCGCCGACACGGATGATCGCCTGCGTCCCGACCAGCTGGACCGGGCCGCCCTGCACCACATAGCCGCTGGTCGCGAACTGCATGCCGGTGACGGCGACTGCACCTTGCGCGTTGTCGACCGCGACCGTGCCCGAGGCCCCCTGGAACACCGCGAAACCGGGTTGCGGCGACATCGGGGCATTGAGGGTGCCGTTCTGGTTCGCCCAGTTGCCGGAGCTCGCCGTCCAGGTGCCGGTGCCGCCGTCGATGGCGCCGTTGTTGAGATTGGCTGCACTGCCGCCATCCCAGAAATTCAGCGTCTGACCGGTCGTGTTGACCAGGTTGACCTGCTTCGCGACGGCGGTCTGGACCGACAGCGATGTGCCGCTCGGCGTGCTGCCGACCAGCAGGCCGTTGTCGGTCAGCGCGCCGGTGTAGTTCACCAGCCGGTAGACGCCGGGGCCGAAGCCGCCGAGGTCGGCGACGTTGACCTGGCCGTCGAGCGTGAGGGCGCCGTTGACCTGGAACAGCGCGGTGCTGCTCGGCGTGCCGAGCGCCACATTGATGTTCGAGTTGCTGCCCAGCGTCAGCGCGCCGGTGGCCAGCGTCTGACCGCTGCGGCCTTGCAACGTGCCGCCATCGGCGACCGTCACGGCTCCGGCGATCGAGCCGCTGCCCGCCAGCGTGGCATTGTTCGCGACGCCGACGGCGGTGTTGCCGAGCGCGCCGTTGACCTGCAAGGTTCCGGCTGCGACGCTGGTGGCGCCGGTGTAGGTGTTGTTGCCCGTCAGCACGGTCGTGCCGGTGCCGGTCTGGGTCACCGTGCCGACACCCGAGATCACGCCGCCGTAGCTGAGCGTGCCGGAACGATTGAAGACCAGCGCGCCGGCGTTGGCCACGTTGCCGGCGATCGCGCCGCTGGTGCCGCCGTTGCCGACCTGCAGCGTGCCGGCCGAGATCGTCGTCCCGCCCGTGTAGGTGTTGTTGCC
>NZ_JBFTHX010000052.1:0-36353 GCF_056394465.1 Variovorax sp. 10N432 | reverse complement strand
GCCCGGCATGGACGCCCAGGGCAATGTGATCGATTCGAGCAAGATCGAAGCCGGCAGCGGCCGCACCGTGAAGGGCATGAACGACTACGAGGGCGAGATCACCGGCAACCCGGCGCCGAACTCCAAGTTCACCCAGCTGCAGATCGGCATGAGCCTGAAGCAGGTCACCGACATCGCGGGCCAGCCGACCGACTCGGGCGCCTACGTCACCGGCAAGGCCTTCATTCCGTTCTATTTCGGCGGCGACCGCACCCGGATCGAACTCGCCTACAAGGGCCAGGGCCGGCTGATCTTCGCCGGCGGCAACCTGGGCAACATCTCCGGCGGCAACCTGGTCTGGATCATCCACAACGCGACCGACACCGGCTACCGCTGATCTCCGGCCGATCGGCGCCATTCGGACGCGGCGAAGCATCGCAACTCCGCCACGGCGCCGGCGCCTTCAGCGCGGCAGCGCGAGATCGACCCAGGCCGGCGCGTGGTCGCTGGCACCGGGCCGGCCGCGCACCTCCCGGTCCACGCCGGCCGCCCGCAGCAGCGGCGCCGCTTCCTCGTTCAGCAGCAGGTGGTCGATGCGCAGGCCCGCGTTGCGCGGCCAGCGCTGGCGCCAGTAGTCCCAGAAGGTGTAGATGCGTTCCTGCGGGTGCAGCGCCCGGATCGCATCGGTCCAGCCCTGGTCGAGCAGCGCCTTGAAAGCCGCCCGGCTTTCGGGCTGCAGCAGCGCGTCGTCACGCCAGGAGGCCGGGTTGTAGATGTCGGCATCGGTCGGCACCACGTTGTAGTCGCCGGCCAGCACCACCGGCAGGCCGCAGCCGAAGAGCGCCTCGGCATGGGCATTGAGGCGATCGAACCAGGCCAGCTTGTAGTCGAACTTCGGGCCCGGCTGCGGATTGCCGTTGGGCAGGTAGAGGCAGCCGATCAGCACGCCGTCGACCACGGCCTCGAGGTAGCGGCTTTGCGGGTCGTCGGCCATGCCGGGCAGGCCGCGGCCGGTCTCGATCGGCTCGCGCCCGCGCGCCAGGATCGCGACGCCGTTCCAGGCCGGCTGGCCGTGGAAGACCACGCCGTAGCCGGCCGCACGGATCGCCGCCGCCGGAAACCTGGCGTCCGGCGATTTCAGCTCCTGCAGGCAGGCCACGTCGGGCTTCGACTCGGCCAGCCAATCGAGCAGCGCCGCCAGGCGGCCGTTGACGCCGTTGACATTGAAGGTGGCGATCTTCATGGACCGCCATCATGACCTGAATCAGTGCACGGATTCGATCTCGGTCACGGTGAGCCTGCCGCCGATCCTCTCGGCCCGGAACCGGACCTTGTCGCCGACCTGGACCTTGCCGAGCATCGCGCTGTCCCTCACCTGGAACACCATCGTCATGCCGGGCATGTCCAGGTCCTTCAGCGGGCCATGCCTGATCGTGAGCTTGGCGCTGTCGGGATCGATCTTGCGGATCTCGCCGTCGGAGAGCTCCGGGTTGTCGGCGTGGCTGCCGGCTGCGCCGGCGCCGGTGGCCGCCAGGGCCAAGAGCGCGGCGAGCGCGAGATTGCGGAGTGCGTGAGTCATTGGATTCCTTGGCATGGAGATGGAAAGTCGTCAGTGGCCCGCATGGCCGCCGCCGGGCTTGCGGACCTGGACCTCGATGTCGCGGACGGGCGGCTTCCGCGCCCGCATGGCGCCCTTGCCGGCGCCGCCCGCGCGCGGCGCCTCGGGCACGGGGCCATCCAGTTCGTAGGCGACGGTGCCCCGGGGATGCCTGAACCAGCCGGGGTCCGTGTAGTCGCCCGCCTTCTGGCCCTTGCGCACCTTGACGACGCTGAACATGCCGCCCATCTCGACCGCACCGAAGGGGCCCTGGCCGGTCATCATGGGCACGGTGTTGTCGGGGATCGGCATCTCCATGGCGCCCATGTCGGCCATGCCGCGCTCGCCCATCGCCATGTAGTCGGGCACCAGGTCCGTGATCTGGCGAGCGATGTCCTGCTGGTCGACGCCGATCAGGGTCGGCACGTCGTGGCCCATGGCGTTCATCGTGTGATGGCTCTTGTGGCAGTGCAAGGCCCAGTCGCCCTCCTCGTCGGCCAGGAACTCGATCTGGCGCATCTGGCCGACCGCGACGTCGGTCGTCACCTCGTGCAGGCGGGCGCTCCTCGGGATCGGCCCGCCGTCGGTGCCCGTGACCTGGAACTCGTGGCCATGCAGGTGGATCGGGTGATTGGTCATCGTCAGATTGCCGACCCGGATGCGCACGCTGTCGCCATGCCGGACGTTGAGCGAGTCGATGCCCGGGAAGATCCGGCTGTTCCACGACCAGAGATTGAAGTCCAGCATCGTCATGATCTTGGGAGTACCGCTGCCGGGCTCGATGTCGTAGGCGTTGAGCAGAAACACGAAGTCGCGGTCGACCTTGTCGATCAGCGGATGCCCGGCCTTCGGGTGGGTGACCCAGAAGCCCATCATCCCCATCGCCATCTGCACCATCTCGTCCGCATGCGGGTGGTACATGAAGGTGCCCGGACGGCGGGCGACGAACTCGTAGACGAAGGTCTTGCCCGGCCGGATCGGCGGCTGCGTCAGGCCCGTGACGCCGTCCATGCCGTTGGGCAGGCGCTGGCCGTGCCAATGCACGCTGGTGTGCTCGGGCAGCTTGTTGGTGACGAAGATCCGCACCCGGTCGCCCTCCACGACCTCGATGGTGGGCCCGGGCGACTGGCCGTTGTAGCCCCACAGGTTGGCCTTGAAGCCCGGTGCCATCTCGCGCACCACGGGCTCGGCGACCAGGTGGAATTCCTTGACGCCGTTGTTCATGCGCCAGGGCAGGGTCCAGCCGTTGAGCGTGACCACCGGGTCGTAGGGGCGTCCGCTCGCCGGCGCCAGCGGCGGCATGGTGTCGGGCCGCGTCTGGAGCACGGGTTCGGGCAGTGCGGCCATCGCCACCTTGCTCACGCTCGCGGCGGCGACGGCGCCGGTGAGGGCACCGGCGCCGCTCAGGAAGTTGCGTCTGTTGGTCATGTCGTTCACGGGATCGAAGGGGGTGTCGGCTTGCCGATGACCGAGGCGGCCAGGGCGGCGTCCGCGAGCCAGAACTGCTGCTCGGCCTGGATGGCGCCGGTCACGCTCGCGACCTGGTCGCGCGCTTCGGCCAGCAGCTCGAAGACGCCGATCAGCATCCCGTTGTAGCGAAGCAGGTTCTCGTCGGCGATCGCCCGGCGCAGCGGAACGACCTCGTCGCGATAGTGCTTGGCGATGTCGTAGGCCGTGCGGTAGCCGGAGTAGCTCTCGCGCAGCTGCGAGGACGCCCCGCGCACCGTGGCGTCGTAGCGGTTGGCCGCTGCCAGCGACTGCGCGTCCAGCCCGTCGCGCTGCGCCGTGCCCCAGTCGAACAAGGGCAGCCGGATGTCGAGTTCCCAGCCGCGGCGCGTGCTCTGCGTGCCCTGGGCGTCATCGAACACGGTGTCGTGCCGGCCGCCGATGGCGGCCTCGGTGAAGGTCGACAGCAGGTTGATCCCCTGCGACTTGGCCGCGACCTCGAGCCGGGCGCGTGCCAGCTGGACGTCGAGACGCTGCTGGTTCGCGGTCGCGGCGACATCCGCGGGATCGCGGGGCGCTTTCGGAAGGTCGGGCAGTCGCTCGGGCAGCGACAGCCTGGCCGCCTGGGCGTCGTCCAGGCCCAGCGCACGAACCAGTTCCTCGCGCGCCGCGGTGGCGGCGTGCATCGCGGCGGCCAGCTGGGTGGTCGCGTCGGCATAGAAGACCTGCTGGCGCGCGCGCTGCAGCTTGCTGAAATTGCCCACCTGCTGCATCCGGCGCGCCAGCTCGGCACTGGCCTGGGCCGAGCGCTGGACCTGTTCGGCATAGCGAAGCGCCTGCTGCGCGGCGACCGCACGGACCCAGGCCTGCCGCACCTGCGTGACCTGCTCGACCACGGCACCCGTGAGCTGCATCCTGGCCTCGCTCGACCGGCTGCGCGAGATCTCCAGCCGCTGCGGCAGCAGGATCAGGTCGACCAGACCGAAGGACAGCAGGCGCCCCAGCTCGAGTTCGCTGTCGATGCGCAGCCGCTCGAACTTGAAGATGGGATTCGGCATCCGGCCGCTCTGGTCGGCCGCCGCGAGGGCGGCCCAGTGCTCGGCGATCAGCGCCTGCACGGCGGGGCTGTTGGCCAGGGCGACCTGCACGGCGTCGTTCTGCGACAGCGGCCCGGACAGCAGCGCCTGCGTCAACGCCGATCGGCGCTCGCGCTGATCCTGCGTGCGGCCGAGTTCCAGCCGGCCCTCGGTGAACGGCCGGGCCCGGGTGTTGGCGTCCTGCAGCGCGTCGTCGATCCCGACCGAAGCGCAAGCCGAGAGCAGGAACGGCGCGACGGCCATCGCCGTGCAGCGAATCGCTGGCGTCATGGCCGGTCCTTCGGCGGCGGCGCCGCCGGCGCCGCTCCGCCGCCGCGGCGCCGGACGGTCTCGTTGGCCTCCTTCCAGGGAATGGGCTTTTCGTCAGCGAAGGGCCGATAGCCCTCGAAGGCGGACTTGTAGGTCGGGATCGGCGGGTTTGCGGTCGGCGCGGTGTCGGCCGGCACGGGCAGCGGTTGAGCCGTGGCGGACAACGCCGCGACGGCCCAGGGAACAGCCAGCCAACGGGCCGGCGATGAATGGGGCATGGAGTCCTCGCAAGGTCATGAACGGGACGCGTCGAAGCGGCCCTCGAAAGGGCGCGACGCAGGCGATGCATGAGCGTCCGCGCGGGACCCGTGAAGATCACGGGCGCGCGAACGCACCCTAGGCGCGAGGAGGTTTGTCGAGAACGTGCGGGACGACCGCGGTCCACGCGATGGCCGGCTCCGCCAGGGCGGCGGCGGGGAGGTCGTGAAAGACCGCCAATGGCAAGCTGGCGATCAGCGCGCAGGCATGGCAGGCACCGCAGGTGCCGCACTTGTGCAAGCCGTCGGGCTGCGCGCCGGCGGACTTGTCGGTGCTGCCATGGGCGGCATGCGAGACTGCCTCGTGCGTGTCGCCGTCGTGGTGCCGGGCATGGTCATGCGCGCCGGCGGCCTTGGCGGACACTGCGGCCACGGCGCCCGCAGACCCTGGTCCGCAAAGGACCATGGCGACCGCCGCGTACCCCTGGAAGGGCACGGCGAACATCACGATCCAGAGGACGAACAGGCGCAGCCGGTGCATGCGGCGCATTCTAGAGGCAAGGCATTCAGGGGCGCTCGCCGCGCCCGAGTTCCGCGAGCGTGAGCGCGTCCCGCTCGCCGGCATACAGGCGCTCGAGCACCCGCGCGAAAACGGGCGCGGCCGCGGCCACCTCGAACAGCGTCATGCAGGAACACAGCTTGAGATCGTCCGGCGTGCCGAATATCTCGTGCGCGCTGCGGCCCGAGGCGGCGAGCACGAGCTCGCTGCATTCGACCAGGCGCGGGCCGAGCACGGGATGCGCGGCGTAGGCCTGTGCCTCGGCCAGGTCCGCCAGGCCGAAGAAGCGGGCGGTGGCGCTGCGCCCCAGCACGCGCAACTGGGGAAAGACGAACCACATCCAGTGGCTGGTCTTGCGCCCTGCCCTCAGCTCGCGGCACACGGCGTCGTAGACCGTCGCCTGGGCTTCGACGAAGCGCTGCAGGCCTTCGGGGTCAAGCGGCGGTCGCATGGGTCGTTCCTGAAACCGGCCCGCCTCAGCGCAGCGCGAAGCAGAACACGGCGCCCTTCTCGGCCCGCTGCTGCAGCCGGATGTCGCTGCCGTGCAGCTGCAGGATGCGCTGCACGATGACCAGCCCGAGCCCGCCGCTGCGACCGGTCGACGACGAGAACAGCGGCCGCGTGAACAGGCTCTGGCGCAGCTCGCCCGGGATGCCCGGGCCGGTGTCGCTGACCTCGACCGCGACCCCCTCGCCGTCGGCGCGCAGGACCACGGCGATCTCGCCGCCTTCCGGCGTGTGGCGGATCGCGTTGTCGAGCAGGTTGGTCAGCACCCGCTCGATCAGCCCCAGGTCGGCCGTCACCACCGGCAGGCCCGGCGGAATGTCGGCCACCAGCCGCTGCCGCCGCGCCTCGGCCGCCAGCTCGAACTTCTGGAACACGTCCTGCACCAGGTCGGCCAGCGCGAAGCGCTCCTTCTCGGGCTTGACGACGCCGTATTCGAGCCGCGCCAGCTCGAACAGCTCCTGCGCCAGCCGCCCCACCTTGCGGCTCTGCCCGAGCGCGATCTCGAGGTAGTGCCGGCGCTCGGCCGGCGCCAGCGTGTCGGACTTCATGAGCAGCGTCTCGAGGTAGCCGTGCAGCGAGGTCAGCGGCGTGCGCAGATCGTGCGAGATGTTGGCGAACAGCTCGCGCCGCTGCTGGTCCTGCGTGCGCAGCTCGCGCCACTGGCCGGCGATGCGGCGGGTCATCTGGGCGAAGGCGTCGCGCAGCGTCGCGATCTCGTCGCCCCCGCCCTGCCCCGCATCGCCCAGCGTGGGCACGCCGCTCTCCAGCGCGGCCGACCCTTCGCTGTCGAACTGCCGCACCGCCGAAGTCAGCCGTCGCAGCGGCCGCGTGATGAGGTGGAACGCCGCCAGCCCCGCCAGCAGGCCCAGCAGGGCCACCAGCGCGATCGACCACAGCATGGTGCGCAGCACGCTGCCCGCCGCCACGTTGGCCACCAGCGCCTCGCGCTCCTCGCCCGACAGCACCACGTACACGTAGCCGGCATCACGGCCGTCGATCTTGAGCGGCGCCGCGCTGAAGACCTTGCGCACGCCCTGGGCGCGCGGATCGTCGCCCAGCACCGGCAGGTCGGCGCCGCCCAGCAGCCGGTGGATCGGCGCCAGGTCGACCCGGTCCAGCTTGAGGTGGCCCGGCGGCGCCGCCTGGGCCTCGATGCGCCCGTCGGGCGCCAGCAGGTAGACCTCGACACTGGGGTTGACCGCCATGAGCTTGTCGAACAGCGCGTGCACCTCGGCACGATCGAGCGCGCCGCTTTCACCGAGGATCGGGTTGCTGGCGGCGATGTGGGCCGCCAGGCCAGCCGACAGGCGCTGCGTCACCTCCTGCTCGTGGCGTCCGCTGGCCTGCAGCTGAAGCCAGGCCGAAGCCCCGCAGCAGGCCAGCAGCAGCACGGCGAACACCAGCGACAGGCGCTGCGAGAGCGTGCCGCGCAGCCTCATCCTGTGGCCTCCTCGAGGTCGCCCGCCGCCAGCTTGTAGCCGCGCCCCCAGACGGTCAGGATGCGGCGCGGCGCGGCCGGGTCGGGCTCGACCTTCATGCGCAGGCGGTTGATGTGGGTGTTGACCGTGTGCTCGTAGCCGTCGTGCTGGTAGCCCCACACCTGGTTCAGCAGGTCGAGCCGCGAGAACACGCGCCCGGGATGGCGGGCAAGGAAATAGAGCAGGTCGAATTCGCGCGGCGTGAGCTCGATCGGTTTGCCGTCGACCTCGACCTCGCGCGCGATCGGGTCGATGCCCATCCCGGCCAGCGCCAGCCGGCCGGATTCGATGCGGGCGTTGCGCGCCATGGCCTCGGTGCGCCGCAGCAGGGCCCGCACGCGGGCCACCAGCTCGAGCACCGAGAAGGGCTTGGCCAGGTAGTCGTCGGCGCCCAGCTCCAGGCCCAGGATGCGGTGGACCTCGCTCGAGCGCGCGCTGGTGATGATGATCGGGGTATAGCGCGTCATGGCGCGGGCGCGGCGGCAGATTTCCAGGCCGTCGATGCCCGGCAGCATCAGGTCGAGCACCAGCGCATCCCAGCTGCCGCGCTCCAGTTCGCGCAGGCCGGCGTGACCGTCGGCGGCGTGCGTGACCGCGTAGCCCTCGTCGTGGAGGTGCATGCGCAGCAACTCTGCGATGTGGGCATCGTCCTCGACGATCAGAACGCGCTTGGCGGTATCCATGGCTCATTCTCCCGCTTCCGCGGGGCCCGAGTTATCACGATTAATTGAACTTTTCGTGATGAAACGGCCACCGGGTGCGCCCAACAATCCGGCCTCATGAACCGCGACACCCCGATCCATCCGCTGTGGCTGCGCATCACGCACTGGCTCAACGCCCTGGCGGTGCTGGTGATGGTGGCCAGCGGCTGGCGGATCTACGATGCCTCGCCGTTGTTCCCGTTCGAGTTCCCCGCCGCGCTGACGCTCGGCGGCTGGCTCGGCGGGGCGCTGCAATGGCACTTCGCCACCATGTGGCTGCTGGCCGCCAACGGCCTGGTCTACCTGGCGCTGAACCTGGCGAGCGGCCGCCTGTGGCGCAAGTTCTTCCCGCTGTCGATCTCCGGCATCTGGCACGACGCGCTGGCGGCGCTGCGCGGCCGGCTCTCGCACGCCGACCCGCGCCACTACAACAGCGTGCAGCGCTTCGCCTACCTGTTCGTGATCTTCGACATCGTGCTGCTGGTGCTGTCCGGGCTGGTGCTGTGGAAGTCGGTGCAGTTCGGCCTGCTGCGCGATCTGCTCGGCGGCTACGAATTTGCCCGCCGCATCCACTTCTTCGCGATGGCGGCGCTGGTGGCCTTCGTCGCCGTGCACCTGGTGATGGTCGCGCTGGTGCCCCGCTCTCTGCTCGCCATGCTCGGCAGCCGTTCCGGAGTCGAATCATGAATCTCTTCAAGCGCCCTGCCCTGGACACCGTCGACGCCGAGGCGGCCCTGGCCGAGGCGCGCGTGCTGATCGGCCGCCGCGTCGCGCAGCCGGCGCGTCGCGCCTTCCTGCAGCGCTCGCTCACGCTCGGCGGCCTGTCGCTCCTGACCGGCTGCAGCATCAGCGACAACGACAGCGTCGAAGCCGCGCTCGGCGCGGTCTCGCGCTTCAACGACAGGGTGCAGGGGCTGATCTTCGATCCGTCGCGGCTGGCACCGACCTACCCCGAGTCGATGATCACGCGGCCCTTCCCCTTCAACGCCTACTACGGCGAGGACGAAGTCCGCACGGTCGCGGAAGAAGGCTTCACGCTCGAGGTGACGGGCCTGGTGGCCGACCGGCGGCGCTGGACGCTGGCCGAGCTGCGCGCGATGCCGCAGCAGGACCAGGTCACGCGCCACATCTGCGTCGAGGGCTGGAGCGCGATCGGCAAGTGGGGCGGCGTGCGCTTCGCGGACTTCCTGCACCGGGTCGGCGCCGACACCGGCGCCAGGTACGTCGGCTTCAAGTGCGCCGACGACTACTACACCAGCATCGACATGCCGACCGCCCTGCATCCGCAGACGCTGCTGACGCTGAGCTACGACGGCCAGCCGCTGCCGCCGAAGTACGGCTTCCCGATGAAGCTGCGGATGCCGACCAAGCTGGGCTACAAGAACCCGAAGCACATCCAGGCCATCTTCGTCACCAACACCTACCCTGGCGGCTACTGGGAAGACCAGGGCTACAACTGGTTCGGCGGCAGCTGAGTCGCCTCAGGCGACCCGGCGCTGCTGGAACGCGCGGCCGTGTTCATTCGGAACCGAGCCTTTTTTTTGCAAACGACTCTCTTGAAGGACCACTGACATGAACACGCTTTCCGCCACACTGCTCGCCACCTGCCTGGCCATCGGCTCGGTCTCGGCCTTCGCCGCCGACGAGATGAAGAAGGACGACATGGCCAAGGATTCGATGGCCAAGGACAGCATGTCCAAGGACGCCATGGCCAAGGGCGGCATGAAGAAGGACTCGATGGCGAAGGACGCCATGAAGAAGGATTCGATGGCCAAGGATGCGATGTCCAAGGACGCGATGGGCAAGGACGAGATGAAGAAGTAGCCGCCACCGCGCCGTCGCAGAGGCCTTGCCATGCTGCTCTTTCTCTTTTCGCGCGTCGGCCGCGTTCTCGCCATCGGCGGCTTGTCGCTGCTCGCCGGCGTCGCACCGACGCTCGCCGCTGCCGACGCGCCGACGCAGGAGCGCGGCAGCGCGGCGCGGCTCGAACTGCCGGTCGAGGGGACGCTGCCGCGGCTCGCCGGCGCCGTCGACTGGCTCAACTCGCCGCCGCTGAGCGCCGAAGGGCTGCGCGGCAAGGTGGTGCTGGTCGACTTCTGGACCTTCGGCTGCATTAACTGCCGCAACGCATTGCCGCACGTGCGCGAATGGCATCGCAAATACAAGGACCAGGGCCTGGTGGTGCTCAGCGTGCATGCGCCCGAGTTCGCCTACGAGAAGAACATCGCGAACGTGAAGAAGGCCGTCGCCGACCTGGACATCGAGTTCCCGGTGGCGATCGACAACGACTTCGCGATCTGGCGGGCGTTCGGCAACACCTACTGGCCGGCGCTGTACTTCGTCGACGCGCAGGGGCGCGTGCGCTTCCACCACTTCGGCGAAGGCGAGTACGCGAAGTCGGAACAGGTGATCAGGCAACTGCTCGACGAGGCGGCCAGGGACCGCAAGCCGGGCTGACATCCGACGGACGCCACCCGGCAGGTCTTCGACCGCCTGGCGTCAGGGACCTGGCAGGTGTTGATCCGGCGACAGGCCGGCGATCGCGCCGGCCGGCGGCAAGGCGGCGGGCTGCACCCGGCAGTTGCCGAACTCGCAGCGCACCGACAGTTCGACCCTGGCCGTGCACGGCACCCGATGGACCTCGAAGCCGGCCCCACGCTCGATCAGCACCGCGCGCGGCGTCGCGCTGCATTGCATCGCCAGCGCGAGCTTCTCGGCGTTGTAGGTATCGCGGCCGGTTCGGCGGGCACCAGGGCGCAGCAACTGGCTGGCCGTGACGCTGTAGTTGGCGCGGTAGTAGTTGGGGCCCTGCATGACGGGAGCGACCGTCAGGGCCACGGCACCGGACGCACCAGGCGCACCGGCACCGAGCCGGCTGACGAAGATGCCGCCCGAAGGCCCATCGGCACTGTCCCGGCGGTCGTAGCTGCGCTCCTCGCCGGCCACCAGCGTGATCCAGCCCGGGTACGCGAAGGCCGCGCCGGACAGATGGTCGATGGTCGCGCTGAGCACGCCACCCACCGCCAGGCTGATGAGCCCCATGTCGGAACGCGAGATCACCTTGGCGGACGCCACCACGCGGCCTTGCGACAGGCAGCGAACCGAGAGGTCGTCGCCCGAGCGCCTGACCGTGAGCCGCGGCGCGGAGATGCCCGCCGGTGCCGCCGCCACGGCGTCGCCTGCGCGGCACTCGACGCCGTCGAGCGCCTTGCCGTCGGCGGACACCGCGTCGACCTGGATGTCCTGCTGCGTGCCGCGCACGACCAGCGCGCAGCCCGGCAGCGCCAGGGCGGCGCAGGCCCCGAGCAGGGCCGACGCTGTGCGGGATCGCAGGCGGGATCTCATCGGACTTGCATTCCTCTGGAAGCCTGTCGGAGGGAGTCGGTCGAAAAAGAGAACTTTAGATGTATCTAAAAGTATCTATTTCGCGCCCCTAGATCATAGAGGCCAGGCGGCATTGCGCAAGACGCAGCGCAAAGACGTTCAGCGCGTCGGCGCGGCGGGCAGCAACGGGGCGACCACCTCGGCCACATGCATGCCGTTGGCGCCGCTGATGGCGCGCATCGGCGCGGACAGCCTGGGATCGGCGGCCGCCGCGGCCCAGAAGCTGCGGGCGGCCTCGAACGCCGGCTGCCAGACGTCGGTCCTCGCGCCCAAGCCGAGGAACGAAGGGGCGACGAGGCGGAGCTCCGGCTCGATGCCGCCGCCCACCGGCGCATAGACCATCGGCAGCATGTCGTAGGCCGGCGCGAGCGCGTTCGGCCGATCGTGGTCATCGGTCAGCAGCGACAAGTTTTCGAAGTGACGGTCGCCGTTGCCGATGAGTTCCGAGAAGGCGGCGAGGACGAGGACGCAACGCACGGCGTCGGCATCGAGGATCCGGGCCTCTTCGCATCGCTGTGCGAAGGCAGGCCAGTTGTCCCTCATCCCGAACAGTTCGTCGTCGACCGCCCCTGCGGAGATCAACCCGCGCCGGCCGAAACGGCCCACTCGGTCGAAACGCTCGACTTCCAGGTAGCCGTAGTCATCCAGTTCCAGGTAGTGGGCGCGGGCCGCCGCGATCCCCGCCTTCGACAAGGACCGCAGCGCCAGTTCCTCCAGGACGAGCAGCTCGGCCGAGCGGCTCGCACGGCGCGCGAACTTCACGATCAGGTGGCCGCGCGCCTCCGTCTCGCAGGTGAACTTCGGCTGCTCCCCTCCGGCACCGCTGCCTGCACCGGTCTGTGCGGTCCCCGTCGCCAGGTCGCGATACACACGCGGAATGTCCGGCGCCGGCACGGCCGCGGCCCGGCGCGACGCCATGTGCAAGGCAAAGGAATCGGCGCCCCAGATCAGCGCCCCGCCGACGTCCGCACCGAGCCGGCACAGGAAGCTGGCGCGATGATCGTCCGACCAGTCCCGCAGCGAGGGTGGCACCCCCAACGCAGCCGCCACGGCTTTTGCCAGGCGGGCACCCGGATAGCCCGACGGCGCGGCGAACGCCATCGCCGGGGGAAGACCCTCATGGAATGAACTCGTCCCCCCAGGCGCGTCCACCCACGTGCCGCCCCCGCGCAGGAAGCTGACCGAGCCGATCTCGGCGACCCGGCCCTCCGCATCGACCCGGAACATCGGTTGCGGCGAGGCGACCGGCTCCGCTCGAAGCAGGCCGTAGCGCGGCGTCCGCACCCCCGGCTCCCGGAAACGGATGACCTCGGGCCCCAGCTTCTGAATAGTTCGAGAGAAGGTCGGTTGACTGGCCTGAAGCATCGCCAGCAGCTCCACCGATGACCGCGGTCCCTGGGAAAGTGCGCTGCGCAACAGGGCGACCCGCTCGGCTTCGCCCTGAACTCAGTGGCAGACTGCATGTTTCGCGCGTTGCGAGGAGTCCTGACATGGTTTTCCACCTGCCCCTGCCCCGCCCTTCGGGCATCTTTCGGCCGCTGATCGCCGCCGCGGCCATCGCGCTCGCCGTGACCCTGGCTGGCTGCGCAACCCGCGCCCCGACCTTGACCCGCGACCAGGTCGCCGCCCTGGTGGCCGACCCGGAGCGCAGCGAAGCCGATCGCACCAACGACCAGCGCCGCAAGCCCCAGGAGATGCTGATGTTCATCGGCGTCAAGCCCGGCATGCAAGCGCTGGACATCAGCGCCGCCGGCGGCTACACCACCGAACTGCTGGCCCGCGCGGCCGGCCCGTCGGGGCGTGTCTATGGGCAGACCCCGCCGCGCCGGACCGGCCCGCCGCCGGCCCAACCCGAAGGCGGCGCGCCGCCGATGGCTGCCGGCGCCGCGCCGCGACCGCCATCGACGGGCCTGGCGGGCCGCGCCGAACGGCTGCGCAGCGGACACATCGTGGCGGTGGTCCAGCCGTTCGAGCAGCCGGTGCCGCCCGAGGTCGCGCCGGGCAGCCTCGACCTCGTCACGCTGATGTTCAACTACCACGACCTCGGCCACCTGGGTGCCGACCGCGCTCAGCTGAATCGCGCCGTCTTCGCGGCGCTGAAGCCCGGCGGTCTCTACGTGCTGGCCGACCATGCCGGCCGACCCGGCACCGGCATTTCCGAATCCGGCACGCTGCACCGGATCGAGGAATCGTTCCTGCGTGCCGAGGTCGAACAGGCCGGCTTCAGGTTCGCCGATGAAGGCTTCTTCCTGCGCAATCCGAACGACCCGCGCGATCGCAACACGCCGGAGCCGCCGCAGCCGAAGGACGACTTCGTGCTCAAGTTCGTGAAGCCCTGATCGCGGCCTCGAAGGCCAGCGCCAGTTCCTCGGCCGCGTCGACCAGCGGTTGCCGGCTCTCGGCCACGCGGGCCTGCAGCAGCGCCCCCTCGATCGAGGCGACCGCCAGCGCCGCCAGTCGGGCCGCGCGCAGCGGCTCGGCGCCCCGGGCTTGCAGCGCATCGCTGAACACCCGCGCCCAGGCCGCCAGCGCCACCGCACCCGCGTCGCGGATCGCAGCCGAGCGCGGCGCGGTCTCCAGCAGGGTCGTCGCGATCGGGCAACCGTCCCTGAAGTTCGATTCGGCCATCCAGCCACCGAGCAGGGCCGCATAGCGGCGCAGCAGTTCGCCGGGCCCGTCGCTCTCGCTGGCCAGGCCGGCCAGCGTGTGCACCACGCGTTCACCGGCCCAGGCCACCGCGGCAGCGCCGATGGCCTCCTTGCCTTCGGGAAAGTAGTGGTAGATCGACCCCTTGGGTGCCGCGCTCTCCTCGACGATCTGGTTCAAGCCGGTCGCCGCGAAACCCTGCTGGCGAAACAGGCGGGCCGCCGTCTCGACGATCGCTTGCCGGTGTCTGGGCGCCTGAGCCATTCGTTTGTGTCCCTGAGGTGTCTGGATTCGAATGCCGAATTATATAGACTGGTCTACATCAAATCACTACGTAGAAGAGGTGCGCCGATGACCGATGCCACGATCCCCCCACCGGCCGCCGGGCCGGCGCTGCTCGCCGCCATCCAGGCCGTGAACGCCAGCGCAAAATTCAACCGCTGGGCCGGCTTCGAGGTGCTCAGCGCCAGCCCCGGCGACGTCGAATTGCAGATGCCGTGGCGCGAGGAAGCCGGCCAATACAGCGGCTTTCTGCATGCGGGGCTGATCGGCGCGTTGATCGACACCGCCTGCGGCTTCGCCGCCAGCACCCTGGCCGGACGCGTGCTGGCCTCGCACTTCTCGGTGAACTGCCTGCGGCCCGCGGTCGGCCAGCGATTCGTGGCCCGGGCGCGGGTCGTCAAGGCTGGGCGCACGCAGATGTTTACCTCTGCCGAGCTGTTCGCCGAAGAGGAACCCGGTGCCGCGCGCAAGCTGGTGGCGACCGGCGACGCGATCCTGGTGCCGGTGGCGGCGCAATAGCCTAGTAGCGGCGCCGGCCGCGCAGCGCCGACATCAGCAAGGTTGTCAGCACCGCCCCGGACGCGGCCGCGATCAGCGACGCCTTCACGGGCTCGTCGGCAATGAACTGCGTGCACGCATCCCGGGCGCGCTGCATGCGCCCTTGGGCGTCGTGGAGCTTCTTGCCGGCGGCGTTGACCGCATCCTTGGCATAGGCACGGCCGGTGGCGGCCGCATCGCCCGCGATGTCCCGCGCATCGCCCGCGATGCCCCGCATGGTGTCGAGGCCCTCGCGGCCTGTGGCCTTCGCGTCCTCGATGCTCGGCCGGATCGACTGCATCGCGTCGGCACCGACCCGCCGGGCCTCGGCGGCGTAGCCCTGCGCTGCCTCGACCGCATCGCGGCCGACCTGGCGCGCTTCGTCCGCGAGTTGGGCGGGTGTCTTGACGTTGTCTGATTCCATGGCGTCGCTCCTTTGTTGCGTTCCCTGTACTGTCGATGCCCGCGGCGGCCCGGACTGTGAGCCTGGGGATGCGGGCCGTGTAGGGCAATGGCGAGGCAGGAAATCTTCTCACAAGGACCGGGCCGGGGAATCCCCGCCGCAAGGCCGGTCGACGTGCTTCAATACCGCAGTTCCGTTTGCAACGACGAAGGCCGCACAGCCATGGACGATCCCTCGGTCAGGCAGCGACTCATCGCCATCCTCTGCGCCGATGCCGCCGGGTTTTCGCGGTTAATGGCCGGCGACGAGCACGCCACGCTGGCGGCGCTCGACGCCGCGCGCGAGCTGTTCAGGGCCCGGATCGAATCGAACCACGGCCGCGTCATCGACATGGCGGGCGACTCCATCCTGGCCGTCTTCGAAACCGCCACCGGCGCGGTCAGCGCGGCGATCGCGATCCAGCAGGACCTCGCGCAGGCCGCCACCGACACCGCTTCCCAGCCACGGATGCCGTTTCGCATCGGCGTCCACCTGGGCGACGTCATCGAGAAGCAGGACGGCACGGTCTACGGTGACGGCGTCAACGTCGCCGCCCGGCTCCAGGCGCTGGCCGAACCCGGCGGCATCGTCGTCTCGGACGCGGTGCGCGGCGCCGTCGGCAGCCGGGTCGATGCGAGCTTCGCCGACAAGGGCGAACAGCCGCTCAAGAACATCGCGCGCCCGATCCATGCCTTCGTGGTCCGTCCGGGCCGCGGCACGGAGGCGCCGGCGGCCGCTCCCCCGCCCCGCGCCAGCCCGCGGCCGTCGGGGGTGTTCGTGGGCCGAAGAGCCGAGCTGGCGCAGCTCAAGAGCGCGCTCCAGGGCGCTCGCAAGGGTTTCGGCCGGATCGTCCTGCTGGCCGGCTCCAGCGGCATGGGCAAGACCAGCCTGACCCAGCAACTGGCCCTGCACGCCCAGGACAGCGGCACGCTGGTGCTCTGGGGCCGCTGTCTCGAAGAGGCCGGAGCGCCCCCCTACTGGCCATGGCGGCAACTGATCCGCAGCTACCTGCGCGGCAGCGGCGACCCCGCCATGGCCCAGACCTTCGGCGCCGGGCTGGCCGACATCGGCAGCATCGCGCCCGAGGTGGCCGAGCAATTCGCCACCCCGCCGGGCGACGCCTCGGTCGTCGATTCGGCGCAATCGCGCTTTCGGCTGTTCGATGCGATCGCCGGGTTCTGGCGCCGCGCGGCGCAGCGCGCGCCTGTCCTGCTGATCTTCGAGGACCTGCACTGGGCCGACGCCACCTCGCTTCGGCTGTTCTCCTTCCTGGCGGGCGAACTGGACGATTGCGCCATGCTGGTGGTCGGCACCTACCGGGACACCGAGCTGTCGCGCCAGCATCCGCTGTTCGAGACCCTGGCCGAGCTCGCCCGCTCGCCGGTGTGCCAGCGCATCGAACTGCAGGGCCTGAGCGCACGCGAAACCGCGGAGTTCGCGGTCGCCGCCAGCGGCGGCACGGCCAGCGCCAACCTGGTGGATGCACTGCACACCCGCACCGAAGGGCACCCGCTGTTCCTCGAGGAAATGCTGCGCTACATGATCTCGGCGCGGGCGCCGCACGAAGGCCATGCAGCCATCGACGATGCGCGGCTGCTGACCAAGGTCCCGACCGGCGTGCGCGAAGTGATCGGCCGACGGCTGAACCGGCTGTCGGCGCCGGCGGCCAGGCTGCTTTCGACCGCGGCCTGCATCGGGCGCAGCTTCGACCTGCCCCTGCTGGCGCGGCTCGAAGCCGACAAGTCCGAGGACGAGCTGCTGCAGGCGCTCGAAGAGGCCATGGGCGAACAGATCATCGAAGCGGTGCCGGACACGCAGCAGTTCCGCTTCGGCCATGCCCTGATTCGCGACGCGCTCTACGACGAGATGCTGGGGATGCGCCGTGCGCGCCTGCACCTGCGCATCGGCGAGACGCTGGAGCAGCAGCACGGCAGCGACGACGGCATGGTGTGGTCGCAGCTGGCCTATCACTTCAGCGAGGCCGGCCCGGGCAGCGCGGCGACCAAGGCCCTCGCCTACGCTCGGCGCGCGGCCGGCCATGCGGCGCGGCTGCTGGCCTTCGAGGAAGCGGCACGGCTGCTCCGGCTGGCGCTGCAACTGCTGGACCGCCATTTTCCCAACGACCTGGTGCAGCGCTGCGACGTGATGGCGGCGCTCGGCGATGCCGAGCTCTGGTGCGACGTGCCGGAAACGGCGGTCGCCTCCTATCGGCAGGCCGCCGAACTGGCGCGCCAATGCGGCTTGAGCGCCCAGTTCGCACGGGCCGCGATCGGCTTCTCCAGCAGCAGCACGCAGGCCGGCCAATCGGGGGAAGCCGCCGTGGCCCTGCTGCTGGAGGCCATCGCCCTGCACCAGGGCAACGACGCCGAGCGGGTCGAATTGCTGAGCCGTTTGTGCGTGGCCTACATCTATTGCGATCGCTCCGCCGAGGCCAAGGAGGCGCACCGGCGTGCGGTCGAGCTGGCGCGGCAGATCGACGACATGCGCAGCCTCTACCTGGCGCTCTCTGCGATCGCCGCGGCCGGCTACTGGCCCGAGCTGCTGGGCGAACGCATCGCTGCGGCGGCCGAGGCCTGGGCGATCGCCGAAGAACTGGCGATGCCGGAACGCATCCCGAACCTGCTGGCCTTCTACCTCTGCGACCTCGTCCGGGTCGGCGATGTCGCCGTGCTGGGCCGCGTGCGCGACCAGGGCCTGCGGCTGTCGGCGCAATGGCGTGCCCACTACTGGCTGTCGCTCTGCCGGCACATCGAGGTGCTGGTCGCCCTCAACGAAGGGCGCTTCGAGGACGCCGAGCGCTGGGCGACCCGGGCGCTGGACGTCGGCCGGCGGGTCGCCGAGGACAAGGCTGTCGGTGCCTTCGGCATGCAGATGTTCTGCCTGCGGCGCGAACAGGGGCGCCTGCGCGAAGCGCTGCCGATGCTGCAGCAGTTCGTGCGCGAAACGCCGACCGCGCAGACCTGGCTGCCCGGCCTGGCGCTGCTGTATGCCGAGCTCGGCATGCGCGACGAGTGCCAGGCCGTGTTCGACACCCTTCCCTGGACCCGCCTGTCGCGGCCGCCCACCGATGGCGGCACGCTGACCCTGGTCATCTTCGCGGCCGAGCTCTGCGTCTACCTGGGCCATGCCGAGCATGCGGCGCTGATGTACGGCCAGCTGCGCGGCCACGCGGGCGCCAACCTGCTCGGCGACTCCAGTGGTCCCTGCATGGGGTCGACCGACCGGCTGCTTGGCGCCCTGGCCTCGGTGATGGGGCAGTGGGACCTCGCGCAGCTCCATTTCGAGGCGGCCCTGTCGATGGACCGCCAGACCGGCTCGCGGGTCTGGCTCGCCCACAGCCGCCATGACTACGCGCTGATGCTGCATCGGCGGGCCGAGCCAGGCGACCTGGCCCGGGCCCGCGCCCTGCTCGCGGATGCGCTCGCCGACAGCGTGGCCCTGGGCATGAACGCGCTGACGCCGCGCATCGAGGCGCTGGCGCAATCGCTGGACGAACCGGTCGCCGCGCCGGCCGCCGGCCATCCCTGCGGGCTGACCGAGCGCGAGGTGGGCGTGCTGCGCCTGATCGCGATGGGCCGCAACAATCGCGAGATCGGCCAGGTGCTCGGGATCAGCCCGAACACCGTGGCCAACCACGTGCGCAGCATCCTCGAGAAGACCTACACCGCCAACCGGACCGAGGCGGCGGCCTTCGCCAACCGCGAGGGCCTGCTGAAGCCGTAGCTACTCGGGACGGATGTTCTGGTTGACCCGGAACAGGTTCTTCGGGTCGTAGCGGCGCTTGGCGGCCACCAGCCGCGGGTAGTTGTCGCGGTACGAGGCGCGGATCCGCTCGTCGCCTTCGTCCATCATCATGTTGACGTAGGCGCCGCCTGCCGAATGCGGATGCAGGGCGTTCCAGTAGTCCTTGGTCCAGGCCGTGATGCGGGCGGCATCCTTCGGGTCCGGGCTCACCCCGACGATGACCTCGGCCCAGTTCGCATCGCGGTAGGCGAACGGCGTGTCGGAGGCCTTCGGCCGATGCGCCGCACCGTCGATCGGATAGAGGTGCATGGTCGACTGCGGGGTCGGCATGTCGGGGCCGAAGCGCAGGTGCTCGGTGATCGCCGCGTCGCTCAGCTGGTTGACGAAGTCGGCCCGCCAATACCATTGGTCGCCGGGCGGGAACAAGGCGTCGAAGGCCCCCTGCAGCGCCGGGAACGGCATCGGCTGGACGCCGTGCATCAGCGGCGGCCCGAATTCGGCGACCGGCTTGAAGACGGCATCGGCCTCCGCCAGCTCGCCCGTGTAGCACCAGACGACGCCGCACACCTTCCGGCCTTGCAGCGCGGCGGGGAAGGGATCGACCGGCGGCACGGTCAGGTAGGCGAAGAAGCCGTTCAGGGTCTCCGGCGCCGCGAGGATGAAATCGCGGTACCAGCGCATCACGTCGCCGGCCTGCTCCAGCGCCCAGAAGGTCGGCCCGGCGACCACCGTGTCGATCGGGTGCAGCCGGAACAGGAAGGAGGTCACGACGCCGAAGTTGCCGCCGCCGCCGCGCAGCGCCCAATAGAGCTCGGGATGCTGCTCGGCACTGGCGGTGACCAGCGTGCCGTCGGCCAGCACCACGTCGGCTTCGAGCAGGTTGTCGACCGACAGGCCGCAGCGGCGCGTCAGGTGGCCGAGGCCGCCGCCGAGCGTCAGCCCGCCCACGCCGGTGGTGCCGATGATGCCGCAGGGCGTGGCCATGCCGAAGGCGTGGGTGGCGTGATCCACATCGGCCCAGGTGCACCCGCCCTCGACCCGCACGGTGCGGGCCGCGGCATCGACGCGAATGCCGTTCAGCCCCGACAGGTCGATCACCAGCCCGTCGTCGCAGGTGCCCAGGCCGCCCCCGTTGTGGCCACCGCCGCGCACGGCCAGCAGCAGCGACTGCTCGCGGGCGAAGTCGACGCTGTGCATCACGTCGGCGACGTCGCGGCAATGGACGATCAGGCGCGGACGCCGATCGATCATCGCGTTGTAGACGCGGCGCGAGGCATCGTAGTCGGCGTCCCCGGGCTGCACGATGCGCCCGCGCAGCGAGGCGGAAAACTGGGTCAGTTGCTCTTGGTTCAGCATGTCGGATCTCCGGTGGGTGGCACGTCCGGAAGAACGTGAACCACGGCCCCGGTTGTAGGCTCCGCCGGGCAGGACGCAAATAGTCAGACCTGACCATCGGCCAGCGGCCGGGATTGACTATCAGCCGGTGGCGCCTGCCGATGCCTGCGCCCGCAGCCCGCCGATGGCCGCGCCGTAGGCCTGCGAGACCTCGACGATCACGTCGGCCGGCACGTTGGCTCGCCGCGCGGCCTCGCGGATCGCCTCGGGATCCTTGGCTTCGTAGAGGCAGTAGGTCTTGCGCTTGTCGGCGCTCAGGAACGAGAACAGCCAGTTGACGCCGACGTCGCCATTGATCCTCGTGATGGCGATCACGCCATCACTGTCGATTTCGAGCTGCTCGGCGAAATTGCGTTCGATGATGAAGAGCGGCATGTGAATCCTCGGACGGGTCGAAGCGCGCCATGGTGGCCATGGCGCCACGCCGCATCAGTATGCGCCTAGGTCGAATGCCCCGCCAGCCGCCCCATGGCTCAACGAGGCAGGAGTTCGATCACCTGCCAGGCCCCCTTGGGCTGGCCCTTGCTTCTGCAGAACAGGTAGCTGCCGGCGTTTTGCAGGCTGCGGTGGCGGTTCTCGATGCGCGCCGTCCGGCAATTCGCCCTGTCCTGCGGGTCCTTGCCCGGCGTGACGCTGCCGCCGCTGGTGCCGCGGGGGTTCTCCCACGTGACCGCCACCCCGTCCGCGCCGTTGTCGAGCGCCTGGTGGACCGCCTGAGTCATGAGGTCGACATCGGCGCTGCTGAATCGGGTGATCGGCGTGTCGCGCATCGCGTTGAACAGGTTCAACGGCCTCGCCTGCGCCGAAGCCGCGGCCAGTACAGTGACCGCTACCGCAAGCAATCTGCCCCCCTGGCGCACGGTCATGTTCGAATCCTCCGGTCCGGTGAATGGAAAGAAACCGGCTGGATTCTATCGATCAGCCCTCGCCGGGCCGGACCTGGGCGATTCAGCCGACGCGCTTGATCGTCACCTTCACCGAGCCGTGGTTGTTGAGGTAGGCGAACCAGGCGTCGTTCGCGAACAGGCACAGCTCGGGATCGGCGTCGCCGCTCTGCCCGGTGTAGGTCCAGGCGGCATGCATGCCGATCGGGAACATGCAGGCGTCGGAGCGCCCGACGGCCCCGATCAGCTGGAACCAGCGGCCCTCCTTGCAGCGCAGCGCCCAATGCGCCATCGACTGGATCAGGCTGGGCTCGATCCGGCCGTCGGCGCTGGACGCCAGGTGCCAGTCGACCCATCGGCTGTCGTCGGCGGCGATCTCGTAGGTCTCGCCGGGCGCCAGCAGCACGCCGGTCGGGTTGTAGTAGCTGGCGCTCGCGATGGCGAGAGGTCCGGATGAGTCCCCGACCGCTAGATGTCTGGCCATGACTGCCCTCCTTTCACAAGTCCCTGCGCTGAAGAGGCGTCTGCAATTTCCTCTTCCCTCGACGTATTTGTACTCCTTCTTTCGAGGCGGCGCCGCCGGTTCGTCGTGTTTGAGACACCCGGATTTTCCCGATGAATTCCTTACGCGGAGCGCCTCGTTCTTTACGCGGTGTTTATGCACGCGACCGTAGGCTCGACGCTTCTTCATTTCGCTCTTCGACCCATGCACCACGTGATAGCCAGAACCCTCTCGATCGCCGCTCTGACGACCCTGCCGATGCTCGCCAGCGCCCAGCTCGCGGGCAACGTCGCGTTGACGACCAACTACAAGTTCCGTGGCCAGGACCAGGACATGCTCGGCAAGGACGACTTCGCGAACAACAGCTACTTCAAGCCGGCGATCCAGGGCGGCCTCGACTACGCCTTCGGTGACAGCGGCTTCTATGTCGGCAACTGGAACTCCAGCGTCAACTGGCTCAAGGGCAACGCCATCGAGATGGACTTCTACGGCGGCTACAAATTCAAGGGCGGCCCGATCGACTGGGACGTCGGTGTGCTGACCTATGTCTACCCCGGCAACACCGCCGGCAACACGACCGAGATCTACGGCGCCGGCACCTGGGCCAACGAGTCCTTCGGCGCCTTCACGGCCAAGTACTCCTGGACCGTGTCCAAGGACTACTTCAACTACGCCGGCAACCAGGGCGACTCGGGCCTGGACGGCACCAACACCGGCTACCTGAACCTCGCCTACACCAAGGAGATCATTCCCAAGGTGACGCTGAAGGCGGCCGTCGGCTACACCTTCTTCAGCAGCGACATCCGGAGCCTTGGCTTCAAGGACTACGTCGATTTCAACGTTGGCGCCGCCTACGACTTCGGCAGCGGCCTGTCGCTCGGCGGCTACGTACAGGGCGGCAACGAGCAGAGCGCCTTCAATGCGGTCGTCAGCCCGGGCATCCCGTCGCCGATCGGCCCGATCGGCCAGACCACCTACTCGCCCAACGCGACCCGCTTCATCCTGATCCTGACCAAGACGCTGTAGGGGAAGGCTCTACACGCGGCGTGCTCCGTGGCTGACGGCCCGGGCCCGGCGTCGCGGCGATGGTGAGTCCAAGTCTCGAGGACATCTCCTCGAGTTTCTCAACCGGCCTTCTTCGCCTGAAGGCTCTTGAAAGGACTGACACCATGGCACTCGACAAAGACATGCTCGACCCCCGCGACTCCCGCGGCGAACCCCTGGCCAACGACGAGGTCGTCGATGTCCTCAACGATCTGCTGGAGAACACGCGGGATGGCGGCTACGGATTCCTGGCCTGCGCCGAGGAGGTCGAATCCCCGGCCGCGAAACAGCTGTTCGCAAGCCGCGCCGAGGGTTGCCGCCAAGCCGAGGCGGAACTGCTGCAAATGATCGCGGCCTACGGCGGCAAGCCGGCCGATGGCGGCACCGCCGCGGGTGCGTTGCACCGCGGCTGGGTCCACGTCAAGGGATCGCTCGGCGCCAACAGCGAGTTGTCGATCCTCGAGTCCTGCGAGCGCGGCGAAGACACTGCCATCGCACGCTACCGCAAGGCGCTGAAGCAGAACCTGCCGCCCGACGTGCGCGCTCTGGTCGAAAGGCAGGCGGCGGGCGCGCAACGCAACCACGACCAGATCCGGGACCTGCGCAACGCAGCGCGCGCCGCCAAGGACTGACCGACTCGGTCACGCGGGCGACTTCAGCTGGGGGATTCAGCGTCCTAGAATCGCCGACCTCCAGCCAGGGCCCGCCCGATGACCGAAGCCTTCACCCAAGCACCCACCCTTTGCGGGCCGCTGCGCCAGCCGCGCCAGATGCTGGCCGAGCAGTGCTACGACGGCCACAAATCGATCCACGACGATGCCATGGCCGAAGGGCTGGGGCTTCGAGCCGGTCCGATCGAGGGGCCAACCCACTTCAGCCAGTTCGACCCCCTGCTCTACCACGTGTTCGGCAACGCCTGGTTCGAGACCGGATGCATCAGCGCGCACTACCAGAACATGGTGGTCGAAGGCGAGGAAGTACGGGCCTTCGTCGAGCGCGATCCGTTGCAGCCTCGCTTCGTGCGTTTGCACGCTGAGAAGCGCGACGGCACACCGGTGCTGATCGGCACCGCTTCCATCGGCGACGCCGCGCGGCTGCCTCACGAACTGCAGCTGCGCATCGCCAAGCTCCGGCCGCCCACGGGCCTGGTCATCAACCGTGATCTCCGGGTGGGGCAGCGCGGCGCGGTGGTCGAGAAGATCCGCATGGGCTTCGACACCCACATGGGCGACCACTACCCTTTCACGCTGGCCGACAAGCTGAAGGTCATCACCGAACCGAGCCCGTGGTACACGCGGGAGTCGGGCGGCGAGTCGCCCTGGGGCCGGCCGGTCATTCCGACGGAAATGATCAGCGTGCTGCTTGGCTCGACATCGGCGCAGTCGGGTCTGAGCGGGCGCAAGCCGGCGGTCGGCCTGTTCGCCGGCCAGGAGATCCGCCTTCTGAACGGACCGCTCTTCGTCGACCAGGACTACGAACTGGAGCGCGAGATCATCGCGCTCAGCGAAAGCGCGCGCACCGAATCGGTCTGGGTGCGCACCCGCGTGTACGACGCGGCCACGCGCGCGCTGGCAGCGGAGATGATCCTGAATGGGGCGGTGATGAAGGCTTCGTATCCCGATTACGAGGGCGAGGCGCGCTTGCTCTACGGGTCGTTTGTAGGGACTCGTTGAACCCTTCAGTCCATCATCCTGAACTTCAGTGAAACTTTTGCAGCTGAAGTTGAAGTTGACCCGATTTCGCGGACACCTGATCCTTATGGATGAAGGAGTCCGATATGCCTACACCGAAGCCTCCGTAGCATCGCGTGGCAGCCTATCAATCCGACTTGAGAATCAAGTCCCAACCCGTCCGCGCAACAGGGTCAACTTCAATGCCGTTGCCTTGAACGTAGCCACTGCTCGCGTGACTGCTGGGTTCACCGAGCCACTTGAATGGCTCCCCGAGGTTCCACCATGGCGCCGACGTGGCGGCTTTGGTGGCCGCAAGCGTCGCGCCGCTATCTTGGGCTGCGATGAGAATCTTCCTCCGAATATTTCTCCCGCTTGTCGCTGAGAACGCAGGCCACCTCTGCCGAAACCCCGTGAGGAGGAAAGCGCGCTGTCTTGTCCACGAGCCGAGAGGCGCCCCCCAGGCAATCCAAGTCGACCGTAAGAAAGGATCACTCGCACAATATCCAAGATTCCGACTTCCTCCCGAAAGCCCTTACCGTGGATCTGCGCGACCTCCAGTACTTCGAAGTTATCGCTCAGCTTGAGCACATGGGACGAGCAGCTGCAAAGCTTCATCGCACACAACCCGCATTGTCCAGGTGCATCCGGCGCCTGGAGGAGGCGTGCGAGGCCGAGCTATTCGAAAAGGCCGGCCGCGGCATGCGCCTTACCACTGCCGGCAAGGCTCTGCTCAAGTGGGCCCAGCGCACGCGCTTCGATGTTGAAAGCGCAACGCGAGAGATCAGGGACATTGGCCGAGGTCTTTCCGGGCACGTCAAGCTGGGCATCGCGCCGACGGCGGCCCAGTATCTACTGCCGCTGGCTGCACGCGATCTCTTGGAGGAAGCGCCCGAAGTCACCCTTCGGACCACCGTCGCGTTGGGCGATGTGTTAACACCATTGCTGCAGGCGGGTGACATCGACCTGATGGTGGGGACTGAAAGGCCAGAAACCCCCGGGTTTGCGTCCCGGCTATTGGCCGAAGATCAAATCGTCGTGGCGGCGAGGGCCACCCACGAGGTCTTCAAGAAGACTCCGCTCACTTTGAAAGACCTGACCGCTTACCGGTGGGTGCTGCAGCCCGCCGGAGCGCCTACGCGGGATTGGCTCGATCAGGCCTTCGACAGGCATCGCCTGCCCCGGCCACGAGTGCAGGTGGAAAGCACGATGCTGCTGATGCTGCCGCCGCTGATCGCTCAGACTGGTTTGCTGAGCTTCATTTCGCGCCTGCACCTTCAGGAAGGCGCCACGGGCGCCGCGCTGCGCGAGGTCAAGCTGCGAGGCGCCACGATGCGTCGGCGCATGGTGGTGACTTATCGCGACAGCGGCTACCTATCGCCGGCCTCTAAGCGCCTGATCGCCCTACTTTCGAAGCACGCCAAAGTCACTCCCTTGTGACCGCAAAAGTCTGGCGCATGAATTTTCAACAAATAGTCATTGGACGTTTGCGGCCATAGAACGAATACTTGCCTCCATCGGACGAGAGATTCCGAACCACTGGAGACAACGAGATGCATTCTTCCCTTGCTTGCCAGGGTTCGGCGCCATCGCCGCGGCACTTTCGCGCTGATCGCAACAAGCACTCATCGAGCAGGATGCTGATGCTCGGCGACTCCGTCAGGCGGGTCGCCACCATGACCCATGACTAAACCATCCGATGGGTCACGGTCGTCAAGGTATCCGGCATGAAGGTCGTCTGACTGGCGCCCCCTTTTCTTGATTTGGAGCTATCAGATGAATCCGGACACCATCGTCATCACCGAAGAGAAAGTTCATCCGGACGCCGTCGCACTATTGAAGGACTACCGCCTTGTCTACACCGGGGCCAAGTTCACTCAGGAGGAGCTCGTGGCTCTGGTCGAGCGAGAGCAGCCCGTTGCCATCCTGTCTCGCTACGGAAAGATCAACGAGCAGGTGCAGGCGGCGTCGAGAAAGCTGAGAGTCATCGGGCGGCACGGAGTAGGCATGGATGCGATCGACCAGGAGGCTGCAAAGCGCCTCGGCATCATGGCCCTCCCGGCCACTGGATCCAACAGCCAGGCTGTCGCGGAATTGACGCTAGGCCTGATCTTGGCGTGTGCCCGTCGGATCACTTGGCTGGACAAGCGGATGCACGAAGGCCACTGGGACAAGCAGAGCTATTTGGGCTTCGAACTGTCGGGTGCAACGCTTGGGGTGGTGGGATGCGGCTCCATCGGGAGCAGAGTGGTTCGCTTCGCGCAGGCCATTGGCATGAAGGTCATTGTGTGCGATCCGTACCTCGATGCCGATCAGTTGCCGGCTGGAACGACCCGGGTAGAGCTAGAGGAGCTCCTTGTGCAAAGCGATGTTGTTTTCCCTGCATTGCCCCCTCGACGATTCGACCAAGGGCATGCTAGATGCTCGCCGCCTGGGATTGATGCGCAAGGGCGCCATCCTCGTCAATACCGCGCGGGCGGGCATGTTCGACGAGAAGGCCATGCAAGAGCGCCTTCGGTCCGGCGAACTGCACTTGGGGCTGGACTGCTTTGTCGATGAGCCGCTGCCGTCCGAATCGGCTTGGTTGGGCACGCCCAACGCCGTGCTGACACCTCACATCGGGGGGACCACCAATGGCGGCGCACGGGGAATGGCGGTTGGCGCGGCACAGAACATCCTTTCGGTCCTCCAAAAATGACAACCGCCGGTGCGCGGAATGACGAAGGGTCTGCGCTGTGATACCCCGTCTTCAACCTTCCGACGGGCCTGCCGCCCTGTACGCAGATTTTCTTTCGGAACTTCGTTTGCGCGGATTCGAGGGCGACATCTCGCACACGTACGCCGACCGCACGGTTTTCGCCACCGACAACTCGATCTACCAGCTGACGCCCCAGGCGATCGTGTTCCCGCGTCACGAACTGGACGTGGTGCGCGTGGCCAAGCTGGCCGGCGAGCAGCGCTTTTCCGCCGTCTCGTTCTCGCCGCGCGGCGGCGGCACGGGCACCAACGGCCAGTCGCTGACCGACGGCATCGCGGTGGACCTGTCGCGCCACATGAACGCGATCCTCGAAGTCAACGCCCGGGAAGGGTGGGCCCGGGTCCAGGCCGGCGTAGTCAAGGACCAGCTCAACGATGCCATCCGCGAGCATGGCCTGTTCTTCGCGCCCGAGCTGTCGCCTTCCAACCGCGCCACCATCGGCGGCATGATTGCCACTGACGCCAGTGGGCAGGGCTCTGTGCTGTACGGCAAGACGCGCGATCACGTGCTCGAGCTCAATGCCGTGCTGCTCGACGGTACGCTGTGGCACTCGCGGCCACTGGCACCTGCGCAACTGGACGAGGTCAAGCGCCGTGACGACCGCGTCGGCGCGATCCACCGCCTGCTCGACCGCATCAGGATCGACGACGCGGACTTGATCGCCCAGCGCTTCCCTAAACTGAACCGCTGTGTCACCGGCTACGACCTGGTGCATCTGTGCGACCACGCCGGGCAATTCAACCTAAGTTCGGTGCTGTGCGGTGCCGAGGGAAGTTTGGCCTTCGTGACGGAAGCCAGGATCAGGTTGACGCCGATACCACGCTGCACGGTGCTACTGGCCATCCGCTATGGCAGTTTTGACGCGGCCCTGCGCGACGCTGGCGCGCTGATGACGCTTCAGGCGGCGTCCAGCGAGACCATCGACGCCAAAGTGCTTGCCTTGGCGCGCCAGGACGCGGTGTGGCTGACCGTCAAAGACTACTTCCCCGACGATCCGGAAGGCCCGGCCCAGGGCGTCAACATCGTTGAATTCCTGGGCAATGACGAAGCTGACCTGGCCGAAAAGCTGGCCCGCGTCGAGGCCGACCTGGCGAAGAACATGGGCGAAGCCGGCCGACGCGGCTACACCGTGGCGCGCGGCGAAGCGGCGGCCACGGCGATCTGGTCGATGCGCAAGAAGTCGGTCGGCCTGCTGGGCAACATGCAGGGCGAGGCACGTCCGATGCCATTCGTGGAAGACACGGTCGTTCCACCCGAATGCTTGGCGGACTACATCGTCGAGTTCCGCGCTGCACTCGATCGCCGAGGCCTGGTGTATGGGATGTTCGGACATGTCGACGCCGGCTGCCTGCACGTGCGGCCCGCTCTCGACATGAAGGATCCGGACCAGGAAAAACTCATCCGCGAAGTGACCGACGAAGTCTTTGCGCTGACCCGCAAGTACCGCGGCGTGCTGTGGGGCGAACATGGCAAGGGATTTCGCTCCGAATATGCACCGGAGTTCTTCGGGCCCCTGTATGCGCGCATGCAGAGCATCAAGGCCGCCTTCGACCCGAACAACCAGCTCAACCCCGGCAAGATTGCCGCGCCCGCCGGTCAGGCGCTGACCGCGATCGACGGTGTACCCACCCGAGGGCAGGCGGATCGCCGCATTCCGTTGGCGATCCGGCGTGCGAACGAAGACTCGCTGCATTGCAACGGCAACGCCGCCTGTTTCAACTACGACCCGGACGACGCGATGTGCCCCTCGTGGAAGGCGACACGCGAGCGCAGGCACTCGCCCAAGGGCCGTGCCTCGCTGATGCGGGAATGGCTGCGTCAGCTGGCCGAACGGGAGGTTGATTCCTCGCGTGAAGCAGCCCGCATCCGAGAGCAGGGCATCTGGAAGCGCTGGACGGCCTTTCCCCTGCGCGCTTTCAATTCCCTGACGACCGGCGGCGGCGCCAGAGATTTCTCCCATGAAGTGAAGGAAGCAATGGACGGCTGCCTGTCGTGCAAGTCCTGCGTCGGGCAGTGTCCGATCAAGGTCGACGTTCCGGCGTTCCGCTCGCGCTTTCTGGAGGTCTACCACGGGCGTTACTTGCGACCGGCCAAGGATGGGCTGGTTGCATCACTCGAAGGCTGGCTGCCCAGCGCCGCGGCGCTGCCCCGGCTGTTCAACGGGCTCACGCAAAGCCGGCCCGGTCGCGCCGCCATTCGCAGCCTCGGCCTAGTCGAACTGCCCGAGCTCAGCGGTATCCGGCTGCATGGCGAGCTGGAGCGCCGAGGAGTGAAAAGGGCTTCGGCGGCTGCGTTGCGGGCACTTGGTGAAGCGGAGCGCCGCAACAGTGTGGTCGTCGTGCAGGACGCCTTTACCTCCTACTACGACAGCGCCGTCGTGCTCGACTTCATCGAACTCTTGACTCGCCTGGGCTTCACCCCTTGGCTGGCACCCTTCAAGCCCAACGGCAAGCCGCAGCATGTGCTCGGCCTGCTGGGCAAGTTCGAGCGGACGGCTTCGGCCAACGCCGCGATGCTGGGCGAACTGGCCGCGACCGGGGTCGATCTGGTGGGAGTGGATCCCTCGATGACGCTGGTCTACCGCGCCGAATACGTCAAGGCGCTCGGCAAGGAACGCGTGCCTCTGGTGGCCCTGCCGCAGGAGTGGCTGGCGCGCCGGCTCGATGAGCTGCCCTCGCTGCCGGCCGACGATTCCAACGCGTGGGCGCTGCTGCCGCATTGCACCGAAAGGACCAACGCGCCGGCGGCAACCGCCGACTGGGCCAAGGTCTCCGAGCGGCTGGGCGTCAAGCTGCGCACCGTGCCCAGCGGCTGCTGCGGCATGGCCGGGCTGTATGGCCACGAGCGTGCCAACCGCGCCACGTCGGAAGCGATCTACCGGCAGAGCTGGGCGCGTCTGGTCTCGGATCCGCGCTTTGCTGGCCGGTTGGTAGCCACAGGCTACTCCTGCCGCTGCCAGGCTAGCTTGCTGGACAGTGCACAGCTTTTGCACCCCGTCCAGATGCTTCTGGCCCGCCTCAAGGCGGGGGAAGCCATAAGACGCCCAAGGTCACGCCCAAGTGGACTTGAAAGCGCCAGAGAGCACCACGAGGACTTCTGATCAGATCAAAGCGAGTTCACTCTTGCGCGACCTATCTGCATGCGGTAACTCGCGTCGGCTTCGGTAGGCGAGTGCAAGAAGCTTAATAACTTGGAGACCAACACCATGACACTCAGGCAGACGGAAGATGACGGTTCGCGTCGTCTCGCACTTGTATTCATCGCGACCGCGGCGGCCGCGTCGCTTTTTTCCTCACCAGTTCTCGCCCAAGCGTATCCCACGAAGCCTATCAGGCTGGTCGTGCCCTTCCCGGCCGGTGGCGGTACCGACGCCATCGCCCGCGAGGTGGCGCAGAAGGTCACCACGCAGCAGGGCTGGACCATCATCATTGACAACAAGCCGGGCTCCGGCGGCAACTTGGGCGTGGACACCGCAGCCAAGGCCGCGCCCGACGGCTACACGCTGACGTTGGGCCAGACCAGCAACCTGGCGATCAACCCAACGCTCTACCCCAAGCTGCCCTACAGCCCCGAGAAGGACCTGACCCCCGTGAGCCTTGTCGCCAGCGCGCCGCTGGTGCTGGTGGTGGCGGCGAACTCGCCTTACAAGACGGTGGCCGACGTGGTGGCCGCGGCCAAGGCCAAGCCCGAATCGTTGAACTACGCCAGCTCCGGCAGCGGCACGGTGGCGCACCTGGCGACCGAGCAGTTGCAGAAAGCGGCGGGCGTGAAGTTCACCCACGTGCCTTACAAGGGTGCGGCGCAGGGTTCGACCGACCTGATCGGCGGCCAGATCCAGATGTACATGTCGTCGATCCCCACTCTGATCGGCCACATCAAGAGCGGCAAGATGCGCCCGCTGGCCGTCACCTCGGCCAAGCGCACCGCCGACCTGCCTGAGGTGCCGACCGTGGCCGAATCGGGCTACAAGGGCTTCGAGGCCGTTACCTGGTTCGGCGTCGTCGGCCCAACCGGGCTACCCAGGGACGTGGTGGCCAAGCTCAACGCCGCTTTTAACAAGGCCCTGCAGGACCCCGAGGTCAAAAAGAAGCTGGAAGCCCAGGGCGCCGAGGTGATGGGCGGCACGCCCGAGAAGTTCAGTGCGCTGATCCGCGACGACACCGTCCGCTGGGGCAAGATCGTCAAGGAATCGGGCGCCAAGGTCGACTGATCCAAATCGTCTCGGCAGCGTCCCGAAGCAGTTCGTCGAGATTTGAAGGCGACCTAGCCAAGGAAATCAAGCCTCCGGCTTCAACCTGCGTGATTGCCGAGTTTTACGGTCCCAACCCTCACCCAAGGAATTCCCATGTCCGCAACCCTTCCCGACATCATTCGCGACTTCGAACGCGTGCCCGCCGCCATCATCAAGCAGGCCGCCGAACTGCAACCCGCGATCCTGGCCGACGTGGCCGGCCGCCGCGGCGCCATGCATGGCCGCATCAAGGCGCTGCGCCCGCGCATGAAGATGGCCGGCACGGCCTTCACGGTCGAAGTGCGCCCCGGCGATAACCTGATGATCCATGCCGCCATCGCCATGGCCAAGCCGGGCGACGTACTGGTGATCGACGGCAAGGGCGACCAGAGCTCGGCGCTGATGGGCACCATCATGATGACCGCCTGCCAGAAGCTGGGCATCGCCGGCGTGGTGATAGACGGTGCCTGCCGCGACAGCCTGGAAATCGACGAGATGGACTACCCTGTTTTCTCGGTCGGCACCAACCCGAACGGCCCGACCAAGAACGTGCCGGGCCGCATCGGGCACCCGATCTCCTGCGGTGGCGTGATGGTCTACCCCGGCGACTTCATCATCGGCGACGGTGATGGAGTGGTCGTGGTCGAGCGCGCCAAGATCGAAGGCCTGTTGCCCGCCGCCGCCAAGAAGGTGAAGGACGAGGCCGCACGCATTGACGCCATCAAGGGCGGCGACACGGCGGCCAAGTGGCTGACCTCGGCGCTGCGCACCGCCGGCGTATTGAAGGAAGGAGAGACCCTGTGAGCACCGTCCAACGCATCCGGAATGCAAGTGACGGTGTCGTTAAAGATGCCTCCCGTTCTCACGGCGAGACCGTGGCCACAAACGCGTTGGTCGTCCCGCATAGAACGGCGGCGGTCCAGACTGAAGCGGCATAGGAGATCCAAATGCCACAACGATGGAAGCAAACACCCGAAGGCAGCCACTGGGGCGAGTTCGGTCCCGACGACCAGCGCGGCCGCATGAACCTGATCGATCGTACCAAGGTGCTGCAGGGCATCGCCGAGGTACGGGAAGGCCTGACCTTCTGCCTCTCGCTGCCGCTTGACGTGCCGGGTGGCATGGCGCTCAATCCGCGCCGCCTGCCGGCGCAGACCTTCTCGACCCTGCGCGACGGCCAGAGCGCCGGCCAGCAGGGCTTCTGCTGGTCTTACGCCAGCGAGGATGCAGAGCTCACCGACGTGGTGTGCGACGAGGTACTGCTGATGAACACGCAGTACTCGACGCAGTGGGACAGCCTGGCGCACATGGGCAGCCGCTTTGACGCCGATGGCGATGGCCAGGCCGAGGCGGTGTTCTATAACGGCTTTCGCGCCGGCGATGAGATCCAAGGCGCGGCCGAAGACCCCCAAGCGGTCGCCGACTGGGCCCGCTTTCCCGGCCCGCGCGCCGGCGCGCTCGGCATTGAGAACCTGGCCGAGCATGGCGCACAGGGCCGTGGCGTGCTGATCGACCTGGAGCACCATGTCGGTCGGCAGCGCGAGGCCGTCGGCTACGAACGCCTGATGCGCATCCTCGAAGCCGACGCCATCGCCATCGAGCCCGGTGACATGGTCTGCCTGCACACCGGCTTTGCCGACACGCTGCTGGCGATGAACCGCCAGCCTGACATCAAGCACCTGCACGCCACCGGCAGTGGCCTCGATGGCAACGATGCAAGGCTTTTGAACTGGATCGTCGACGTAAGGCTAGCCTGCCTGATCGCCGACAACCCGGCCGTCGAGCTGGTGGTACCCAAGCTCGCCACGCCGACACCGCTGCGCCGGCCGCGGCTGCCGCTGCACGAGCACTGCCTGTTCAAGAACGGCATCCATCTGGGCGAGCTGTGGCTGCTGACGCCGCTGGCGCGCTGGCTGCGCGTCCATGGTCGCAGCCGCTTTCTGCTCACGGCGCCGCCGCTGCGCCTGCCGGGCGCCGTCGGTTCGCCGACGACGCCGATCGCCACCGTCTAACCACTACCTAGCTTGGCCGCCGCAGCCCACGCCAGGCCCCACCACCCCAATCCTCTAACCGGAGACAAGCATGAATAGCTGGATCAAATCCTTCCTGGCCGTGACCGTCGGCATCTACGTCTGCGCAGCACACGCTGCTTGGCCGGACAAGCCCATCAAGCTGGTAGTCCCATACCCGGCCGGCGGCGCCGCTGACAACACGGCCCGAATCCTCGCGCTCCAACTCGGCGAGCGGCTCAAACAGCAGGTGATCGTCGACAACCGTCCCGGAGCCAGCGGAACCATCGGTGCCGCCTTCGTTGCCAAGGCACCCCCGGACGGCTATACGCTTCTGCTTGACGCCACTTCCTACACCGTCAATCCAAGTCTGTTTCCGAAGCTCGCGTACGACCCGGACAAGGATCTGGTCCCGGTGTCGCAGATCATGCAGGTCCCTTTACTGCTGGTCGTGCCGGCCAACTCGCCATTTGCCTCGGTGGCTGATGTGGTCAAGGCCGCGAAGGATAAGCCGGGCAAATTGAGCTTCGCGTCTGCCGGCAGCGGTGGCGCCCAGCACCTGGCTGCAGAACTTTTCGCGCAGAGCCAGAAGATCGAAATGACCCACATCCCCTACAAGGGCGGCGCGCCGGCCCTGACCGACCTGATTGGCGGACAGGTTGACCTCATGTTCAGCGCCACGACGGCCAGTGCGGCCTTTGTGAAGGGCGGCAAACTCAAGGCTCTTGGTATCACGTCGGCCAAACGTCTTGATGGCTGGCCTCAGGTGCCCACGATTGCGGAAGGCGGCGTGAAAGGCTTCGAGGTCAACGAATGGAATGGCCTGTTTGCACCTGCGGGCACGCCGCCAGCAATTTTGGATCGCCTGGAGGCCGAATCCCGAGCCGCTGTCGCAGCTCCTGCAGTCGCGGCCCGCTTTGCAGAGTTGGGGGTCCAGGGGGTCGGATCGAGTTCCAAAGACTTCGCAAGCTTCGTCAAGACCGAGACGGCGAAATGGGCTCGCGTGATCAAGGCAGGGAATATTAAGGCTGACTGATGAGTAAAGAAGGGGCCAAAAGGACCTTGCTTTCATCGGGATGCAGCCGAGAACCAGTTCGTGTTCTTGTGGTGGCGGCTGCACTTCAGTCGATACCGAATGCGCACGCGACCAACAATATCCGGGAGGTCAACCGATGATACGAGACCGCCGAGGTATGGGAAGTCGAACGCTTCTGGCACATCGGCCGCCACAACCAGCTGCCCTGGCCCCGCCAGGTGTTTCCACCCCGTTGCGGGAGATCACGCAGATGCATTGGGAAGTCGCGCCCTCGGTCTCGAAGAGGAGCTGCATCGCCCATTCAGGAGTAGCAGGAGCCGACGAGGTGTGCGAAGGGTGAAGGTTCATCGGGCCGAACTCACCCGGAATTGGTCGGTTCCTTTGGGCGTAGGTGAAAAAGGCCGCCGAAGCGGGCAAGACCAACGTGTGGTCGGAGGAGGTGTAAATAGTGAGGCGATTCTCTGAACGAGTGCTGAACGCCGATGCTCATCTTGGAAGGCGATGCTTCCTCGACAGTGGTGCCGATGCGCAGCCATGCGCGCGACTGCCTCAGTACCGGCGCATAAGATTCGTGGCACCGCTCGGCCGTCCTAAGAAACTGGTCCGCCGCATCCAGCATGCGCCATGCGTGGCGGTGGTTCTTCGGTGCCGTGTTCTCTGAGGTGTCGGCCATGGCGCCTGCAGTTTATGGGGACGAGCCGCGCACTGCTGGAACGACGCCGGCGTTGGCAATGCGAGCATTGCAGGCGTTAGGTTCTGGCAACGCTTCGATTCTGGCAATCGCTCTGATAACGGTAGAAAAGCTAAAAAGCCCGCTACCAATTCGATAGCGGGACTCTCAATAACCACGGGGAATTTGTGGTATGCCGTGCTGGATTCGAACCAGCGACCAACGGATTAAACGTCCGCTATCGAACATCGAAAAAGCGAACGTTGCGATGCGTACGTTACATCAGCAGCCAGTGGAACCGGAAGGTGAACCTCGACCCAGCGCCTCCCGGACTTGGACGGGCCCACCAGCGGAGTTCACGACTCCTAGGAAACTGAAATCTAGGCTGCGCGAAACCACTGAAAAGTAGCGTCTGCTTTGGACGTCCTCCCCAGGGAGTTACTGAAATCTTCGCTGAGTTCCTACATCGTCGTTCTCGTCTGTAGGGAACGCTTGAACTTTCAGATACGCAGCTTATTCTTCAGTCAAAGATCAGTAGCCCGACGCCGTTCGGCAACTTTTCAGTAGAAAGCCAAGACAGCCGGCGCCCCAGAGGCCGAGCTCCCTCAACTTGGGAGTGGACATGAATGACTTCCGAGTCTCATTCATCCCCATGGTCGGCGAGCCAGTCGTCGACCCCCGGCTACCGCTTCTTGAAAGGTTTCGATGGCGATCAACATGTCGTAGAGGCGCTGAGTGGGACGAGCATCCCGGCTCGCTTAAATAGAGGAAAAACCACCCTTTGTCACGCGGCCTCACTCTTCACCATGAAAGGCTTCAGCATTCAAGACTCGGACTCAGACTCGATCCAAGAATTCCCCCTGCTTGGTATCCCTGATCCAGCCCTCGACGAGGCGAAGGTATTGGCGAAGCATGCCCTCCGATTGACCACCCCCGGCAGACCGCTCTAAGGCGTGAACGTGTCCCCCAGGACCAAGCCTTCACGACGTGGGTCGGCGCCGCCCTGCAAAGTGCCTTTTTTATCCTGGAGCCGGATGATCGTGGCGACGCCGCTCGACTGCGCACCGACGTTCACGATATGCCCCATCGCGCGCAGTGCCGTCACCAATGGATCGTTGGCGCCGTTGTTGGTGGTATCGATTTTCGGATGCTCGCCGCCGATGGAAGTGGTCGGACTGTTGGAGGCGCCGAAGTTCACCATCGCGCTCGCCTGCTGCGCATCGAAGTTCCAGTCCAGCGCGCTTACCAA
>NZ_JBFTHX010000051.1:0-38811 GCF_056394465.1 Variovorax sp. 10N432 | reverse complement strand
GCCCTGGCGGCCGCCGCCGCTGGCGTCGCCGCGTCCGGCGCAGCCCCCACGCTGGCCGGGGTCGTCGGCAGCGCGGCGGTTTCCGTCGGCGCTTCGGCRCTGGCCAGCGCCGCGGCGAAGGCAGTCACTTCCCATCGCGCGTCGACCGCGCCCGGCGCGGGCGCGATGGCGCTGCCCGGCGGTGCCCAGGGCCTTGCCATGCCGCCCACGTCCGCCCAGAAGCCGGGCATGGCCGCCCCGCGGCCCGCAGTGGACCCCCAACTGGCGGAGATCGAGCGCATGACCGCCGAGATGAATGCGCAGACCGACCGCCTGCTGGCCGAACACGGCATCCCGCGTTCGAAGATCGACGCCATGATGCAGCCACCGCCGCAGCGCGCGGTGTCGCTCGCCGAGATCGAAGCCATGACGCAGAAGATGCAGGCCGAGCATGCGGCGCTGCTGGCCGAGCACGGGCTCACCCAGGCCGACGTGGATGCCTTCGTCCGCTCGCGCCAGGGCGAACTGCCGCCCGCCGACGTGAGCCTCGGGGACATCGAGGCCCAGACGCAGCAGATGCGGCAGAAGACCGAGCAGCTGATGCGCGACAACGGCATCGACCACAACGACGTGGCGGAATTCCTGCGCAGCCGGGGCGCCAGCGACGAGGCGGTGTCGCTGATGCGGCAGTACCCGTCGCTGGGGACCGCAGGCGCAGGGGCGCAGCCGTCGTTGCAGCTCGGCCCGCCATCGGCCACCGGCCTCTCGGCGCCGACCGGAACATCGAGTGGCAAGGCGCTGCTGGGCGCCGCAGCGGCTTCGGTGGCGGGTTCCGTCGTCGCATCGGCGCTGGGAGCGGCGCTGGCGGCACCGGCGGCGGGCCCGGCGGCAGCGGCGGCGGGTGGGGCCGCGACCGCAGCGGCATCGGCGGCAGGAGCAGGAGCAGCAGCTGCTGCCGGCGCCCCCGCGGCGCCCCCGGCGCCTGCCCCCCATCCTCCCACCAACCGCGAGGAAGTGATCGCCTGGCAGGCCGAGGGCCGCAGCTTCGCCGGGCTCAAGCTGGATGGCCTGGACCTCAGCGATCTCGATCTCTCCAACGCCGACTTCAGCGGCGCGACGCTCGAGAAGACGCGCTTCGACCGCAGCCGGCTGGCCGGCACCCGCTTCGACAAGGCCATCCTGCAGGGGGCCAGCTTCGAAGCTGCCGATGCGACGAAGGCCAGCTTCGGATCGGCGCGCGCGGCCGGCAGCCGACTCGCCGGTGCCACGCTCGCCGGCGCGACGTTCAAGGCGGCGGATTTCAGCCGCAGCAACTTCGCGGGCGCCGAGCTGAAGGACGCGCAGTGCGCCAAGGCCGATTTCAGCGGCAGCGAGATGACCGGCCTGCGCGGCGCCAGGCTGCAGGCCGAGCAGGCCGACTTCAGCGGGTGCGGCCTGGCAGGCGCGGACCTCGCGGGCGCGACGCTGACCGGAGCGCGCTTCGATGCCGCGCGCATGGGGGGCGCCGCACTGTCCTCGGTGCAGGCCGAGCGTTCGGAATGGTACGAGACGCAGGCGCCGAAGGCGGACTTCAGCGGCGCCAACCTGCGCGGCGCGCGCGCCGGTGCCGGCAGCGTGTTCGCGGCCGCGAACCTGCGCGGGGCGAATCTCGATGGCGCGGCCTGGAGCGATGGCGTCGACCTGCAGGGCGCGGCCATGCAGTCGGCCTCGCTGGAGCGCGCCGACTTCAGCGGCGCGCAGGCGGCCGGACTCATGCTGTCCGGCGCCAACGCCAAGGGCGCCAATTTCTCCCGCGCCGGGCTCGACGGCGCCGATGTCGCCGGGGCCAACCTGATGGGCGCTTCGCTGCGCCATGCGCAGCTGGCTGGCACGCGGCTGGGGGGGGCCAACCTGCATGCCAGCGACGTCTATGGCTCGACCATCGTCCAGGCCCGCAGCGCGGGCGCACTGACCACCGGCACGCTGATGCAGATCCCCGGCCGGCCCGAGGCGCGAAAGGCATGAGCATGGCCACGAGCGCTTCCTTCGTCGATGCCGATGCCGCCATGGCGGCGATCGCGCAGGGCGGCCGGCAACTCGCCGGTGCCAGCGTGGCCGGGCTCGATTTCAGCGGGCGCGACCTGTCGAAGGTGCACTGGCGCGACATGGACCTGGCGCAGGCGCGGTTCGATCGCGCCGACCTCGAAGGCGCCGTGTTCGAGCGCTGCAGGCTGCTCGCCGCCGTGCTGGCCGAGGCGAACCTCACGGCCACCCAGTGGCAGGGCTGCGACCTGCAAGGCGCGCTGCTGCGCGGCACGCGCGGCGAACGCATCTCGATGAGCGAATGCAGCCTGCGCGAGGTCGGCGCCGCCGGCGCGCAATGGACCCACGCGATGTTGGACCGATGCGATCTGTCGGCGGCCAGCTTCGCCGATGCCGTGCTGCTGCGCAGCGATGCGCATCAGTGCCGCTTCGAGGGCAGCGACTTCAGCCGCGCCGTGCTGCAGCGTTTCACGGCCATGGATGCCGACCTCGGCAGCGCCCGCTTCGACGCCACCGACCTGACGCAGGCCTACCTGGCGGGCGCCAGGCTGGCGGGTCAGCGCCTGGGCAACTGCGTGCTGCTGATGGCGCAGTTCAACTGCGCCGATCTCGCGGGCGCCGACTTCTCGAAGGCACAGCTCCGGCAGGCCCAGTTCCAGCACGCGACGCTCGAGGGCGCGGTGTTCAGCGGCGCCTCGGGTCTGCACGTGCGCTTCGGCGACGCGCGCATGGCGCGCGCGCTGCTGGATGACGCGCAGTTCGAGATGTCGGACTTCGCGCGGGCCGATCTGGCGGCCGCGGAACTTTCCGCGCTGCGGGCGCCGCAGTCGGTTTTCGCGGGGGCCCGCTGCCAGGGTGCGCGCATGGCGCGGGCGGTGTTCACCGATTGCGATTTCTCCCACGCCGATCTGGGCGGCGCCGATTGCAGCCGCGCCGACTTCAGCGGCGCCAACCTGCACCGCGTCGCCGATCGCGGCACGAACTGGACCGACGCCGTGCGTCGCGGCAGCTTCGGCACCGATGCCGAGCGCGCGCGCGCGGAAGACTGGCGCCCGGCGCCGGCCACCCTTTCCTGAAAGCCCCCGACCATGTCAAGCATCGATCCCTCCCTGGCCAGCGTCCTGCCCGACGGCGCAGCGGCCGGCCCGCGCCTCGTGACCGGCACCGTCTGCGGCCGCGTCGGCGCCTGGCTGTTCGTTCGCAGCAGCGAGGGCGAGCAACGCGCGCAGGTCGCGCCCAGCTGCCTGCTGGCGCCGCAGGACGGCGACGTGGTGCTGCTGTGCCTCACGCCGGACATGCCGGTGGCCGAGCCGCGGGAAGGCGCCATGCGCGTGCTGCCATGCCGCCAGCATGTGCTGGCCGTGCTCTCGCGCGCCGAACCGGCGCCGGCGACGCTGCAGCTTCCGGGCGGCGCCAGGCTGGTCACGCAGGAAGGAAGCCTGCGCATCGAAGGCCACCGGATCGAGATCGCGGCGTCGGCCGGGCTGCATGCGCAGACCTCGCAGCTCACGCTCGAGGCCGCACGCGGCGACCTGCGCTTCGGCCACGCGAATGCATCGGCCGGCAGCTTCACGGCAGTCGTCGGCGAGATGCAGCTGTTCGCACGCAACCTCAGCGCGCAGGTCGGCCGCCTGATGCAGAAGGCGCGCAGCAGCTTCCGCACGGTCGAGGAACTCGACGACCTGCGCGCCGGCCGCACCCGCTGGGAGGTCGAGGGCCATGCCCAACTGCATGCGCGCCAGGCCACGGTGCTGGCCGAAGGCAGCGTCAAGATCGACGGCCAGCGCATCGAGCTGGGCTGAGGAGAAACAACGATGTTCGCAGTCACCCTCGCCGGCGGCCAGTGCATGGCCGCGCCCGACATCTGCAACGTGCCCACGCCCGCCGGGCCGGTGCCCACCCCCTTTCCCAACATCGGCATGCCGCCGATGGGCAACTCGCCGGCGACCAAGGTCCTGGTCTCCGGCATGCCCGCGCTGACCAAGGCGTCGAAGATTCCGCTCACCAACGGCGACCAGGTCGGCGCCAGCGGCGGCGTGGCGTCCGGCAAGATCATGGGCGAGGTCGAGTTCATCGTCGGCAGCGCCAAGGTGAAGTTCGAGGGCCACCCCGCCGTCCGGCTGTCCACCCCCACCAAGCAGAACGCCGGCAATGCGGTGGGCGCGGTCCTGGCACCGAGCCAATCGAAGGTCATGGTCCTCAGCTGAATCCCCCGACAACGACAACAACCATGAAATCGACTTTTCTCGAGAGAAGACAGGCGCTGCGCACCGTCGCGGCAAGCCTCGCGGCGCCGGCGATCGCCGCCTGCGGCGGTGCCGGCAGCAGCGGCGCCTTTGCCCAGAGCGTCCCGACGGCCGTGTCGGAGGCCCTGGCGGCGTATGCGCAGATGGCGCCGCAGACCTCGAGCGCCCTGGTGCGCGCCGAGGCGCCCACCGGCACCTGGTCCGCCGGCCACAACCCGGACGCCAAGCTGTTCGTCGGCAGCGCCGTCAAGACCTTCATCCTGGCGCAGTTCCTGCGCGATGTCGAAAGCGCGCGCAACGGCCTCACGTCGACGGCGCCCTGCGACATCAGCGACCTCTATCGCACGCCGGGCGCCTCGGTGCTCGGCTCGCTCAGCGGCACTTCGAACTACCGCAATGTGCTGGAGGCGATGATCGCCCACAGCGACAACATGGCGACCGACATCGCGCTGGCGAAGGCGGAGCCCGCCCGCGTGCGGGCCTTGATCGCCCAGGCGGGGCTGACGCAGACGCAGATCCCGGAATCGACGCGGCGGCTGTTCTCCTATCTGGCCGGCGCGCCGTACGGTGTCGATCTGGGCTGGCAGGGCATGGTCCGGCTCGCGAACAACGACAGCCAGGGGTTCACGCCGCGCACCGACGTCATCAACGCGAACGAGTCGATGCTCAGTTCGGCGACCGACATGGTGAGCTGGTACCAGCAGGTGCTGGCGGGCAAGTTCTTCCAGAAGCCCGCGACGACACGGGAATTCAAGCGCATCTCCTCGATGGCCGACGCGCTGTGGATCGCGGTGCCGGACGATGTGGTGGGCTACGGCAAGGGCGGCAGCGTCGATTGGGAAGGCTTCCACGCCCTGTGCCTGGCGGGGCAGATGCGCACGCGGGACGTTCCCGTCAGCTTCTGCTTCACGCTCAACTGGAGCGGCGGCAGCTCCGACAGCATGACGCGGGTGGGCGAGTTCGGCCATGCGGTGGCCCAGGTTCTTTCGCAGGTCAGCGCCTCGGTGCGCGGGAGCTGAGCATGACGACCATCGCAATCACTGCGCTCTCGCCCGACGAGGCCCCGCTGGCCGCCCTGGGCGCCACGCTCGGGCGCTACGGCCTGCGTGCCGCCGGCGGCGTGTGGGAGACCACGCCCGACAAGGTGCTGGCGGTCGACTGGCGGCCGATGGTCGATGCCTTCGTTGCCCAGCGGGCGGCGCTCTGGCTGATCGCCGGCGACGACCAGGCGCTGGCCGAGCCGGCGCTTCGCTATGGCCTGAACCTCATGGCCTCGAGCCTGCGCGCCGCGCTGGGCCCGGATTTCCCGATCGCCCTGCTCTGGCCGGCGGCGGCCGGGCCGGCACGGCCGGCGCTGCCGGCGCAGCTGCGCGACGCGCTGGTGCTCGAGCCCGGCGACGCCTGGGCGGCGAAGCTCGTCGCGCGCGTTCACCGCGCGCGACGCGCGCCGGCCGAGGCGCCCGACCGGCTCTCGGTGCACGGCAACGAGCAGCTGGGCCAGTGGTTCGAGTTGACGCCGGCCGCAGGAAGCTGGCCCGGGATGGTGTTCGCGGTGGCCGGGGAGGGCGCGGCGATCGACTTCCAAGCCACCGGGCCGAGCGGCGGCCTGCCCGAGAAATCGGTGATCGCCTACGGGCAGTCGGGGCTGAAGCTGGAGAGCGCCGGGCGCGCATTCACCGGTTGGGCCTTGCGCAACACGGTGGGTGCCAGCGAGGCCGGCCCCGTGTCGTACTACGCGCGGGTGCGCGGCCGTCCCGAGGCTTTGCTCTGGATGCCCTACACGGAGGAAGACGATGCCCAGGCAACGTTGCGCGCGCTCGACTGAAGCGCCGCGCCCGGCCGGCGCACGCTCAGGGCAGCAGGGCGGGGCCGAGCACCTGGCCCATCTCGTCCAGGCGCAGCGCGGCGCCGGGGTCGTAGCTGAGCAGGACGGTGTAGTCCTCGTTCTCGAACTGGTAGTCGACCCGGTAGTAGGCCGGCAGGTAGCGCTGCGCGGCGACCGGGTCGCAAACGGTCTCGGGCATGAAGTCCGGCGGCGGCATGAGGTTGTCGCTGTTCGAGGGCGCGGACGAGAAGGTGCGCGACCACAGCGATTTGGCAGGCGGTGCGGCGATCTGCTCGCCGCAACGCGCGCGGGCGAAGTTGTCGACCTGCTGGGTCCGATGGACCGCGAGCACGGGGACGACCGTGGTGGGCCCCTGCGCGCTGCGGGGGCCGAGCGCGCCCACCGGCGGCGGCGCGGGCTCGGCAGCGGGCGGCGTCGGGGCGTCGGGCGAGTGGGCGCAGCCGGCCAGGATCAGCGCGGCGCACAGACCGACCCGCACGGGCGAAGCACGACGAACGAAGAGAGGAAGGGGCATGCGATGCGGCGACGGAAAATGCGCTCCATGGTAGGGGTTCGCGCCGCCGTGCGCCATCCCGAAGCGCCGCCGCCATGTTTCATCCGCAACATCGCGGGGGTGGCGCGATGAGCCGTCGATGCGGGCCGTGCTGGCTGCTGGCGTGCCTCGCCGCGCTGGCCTTGCTGCAGGGCTGCGCGGCGGCCAACTCGGCGATGGGCGGCAACACGGCCAAGCAGGCGCGCGCCGAGGTCAGCTGGGACGCGGGCAAGGACGGCGTGCTGCTCGAGATCACGGCGGCCACCGACCTGAACCTGTTCCAGAACGTGCCGCACACGCTGCTGCTGACGGTGTTCCAGATGGCCGATGCCGCGGCCTTCCACAAGCTGGTGGGAGACCCGCAGCAACTGTCGCGCGCGCTCGAGACCGGCCAGGCCGGCCCGACCTTCGTTCAATTGAGCCGCTACGTGGTGGCGCCGGGGCGGCGCACGCTGCTGTCGCTCGACCGCGCGCAGCAAAGCCGCTACGTCGGCATCGTCGCCGGCTACTACCAGATCGATGCCGAGGGCAACGCGCGGCTGTTCGAAGTGCCGCTCACGATCAGCAGCAAGGGCTGGATCTCGAACACCTACAGCGCCGAGCCGGCGCAGCTGGCGGTCCGCCTGCAGCTGGGCGCGCAGGGCATCCTGGCGGCCAGCAGTCTCAACACCTACCCGGTGCCCAAGAAGGACTCGGCCTGGATTCCCCTGGACGGCGGCGGCCGCGAGATCGAGCTCGCGCCCAAGCCGGGGGAAGGCGCCGACCCGGCGGCACGGAAACTCTGATCGAGCACCCCACACCATGAACGAAAAAGCCGGCATCTATTGGCAGCAGGGCATGTTCCTGCAGCCGCAGCACTTCCAGCAGTCCGACCTGCACCAGCAGTTCCAGCGCAAGCCGACGCTGGAGAACGGGCAGCCGCATTTCTGGGGCGTCGGTGAGCTGTCGCTTTCCACCGGGGCCATCGCCAACCTGCGCATCGAAGTCCAGTCGGCGCGGGTGCTGTTCCCCGACCGCTCCTACGTCGAGTACCCGGGCAACGCGGTGATGGCGGCCCGGGCCTTCACGGCGGACATGGTCGAAGGCGACAAGCCGGTGACGGTCTACCTCGGGCTGCGCCGCCTGCACGCGAGCGATGCCAACGTCAGCACGGTCGGCGAGCTGGGCGACGCCGCACTGGCCTCGACCCGCTTCGCGACGACCCACGCCGCCGAGGAAGTGCCCGACCTCTACTCGAATGCGCCACCGGCGCAGGTGCGCTCGCTGATGTTCGTGGTGCGCATCTTCTTCGAGGGCGAGCTCGACGCCCTGCAGGACTACGACCTGGTGCCGATCGCCTGCCTGGTGCGCGATGGCAGCCTGATCCGGCTGGTGGAAGACTTCGTGCCGCCTTGCTACGCCTTGTCCGGCTCGCAGGCGCTGCAGCAGCAGATCCGCGACGTCCGCGACGAGCTCGCGGGCCGGGCGCGGCAGCTGCAGGCCTACAAGCGCGCGGGCGACATGCAGCGCGGGGGCCTGGATTCGACCGACCTGGTCTTCCTGCTCGGCCTGCGCACCATGAATCGCTTCAGTCCGCTGCTCCAGCACTTGAGCGAGGACGACAACCTCCACCCCTGGGCGGTCTACGGCGTGCTGCGCCAGCTGGTGGGCGAGCTGAGCTCGTTCTCGGAGCGCTTCAACATGTTCGGCGAAGCCGACGACGGCACCGCCGGCGTGCCGCCCTACGACCACCGTCAGATCGGCCGCTGCTTCGCGCGCGCCCATGCGCTCATCAGCTACATGCTCAACGAGATCACGGTGGGCGCCGAGTTCATCGTCCAGCTCAAGCCCGAGGGCCAGTTCCAGGTCGGCGAACTGCCCAAGCGGCTGTTCAGCGAACACAACCGCTTCTACCTGCTGATCCACAGCGAAGCGGGCCGCGACGCCATCGCCCAGGGCGTGACGCGCGACGCGCGGCTGGGCCCCACCGGCGAGATGGCCAAGCTGCTGTCGCTGGCGCTGCCGGGGCTCGAGCTGATCCACCTGCCGGTGGCGCCCCAGGGGCTGCCCAAGCGCCCGAATTCCCACTACTTCCGCATCGAGCAGATCAGCCGCCAGTGGGAGTCGATCACGCGCGACGGTCAGGTGGCGCTGTTCTGGGTCGATGCCCCTGCCGATCTGCGCGCCGAGATCGCCGTGGTCCGGAGATAGGCCATGAGACTGGTCGACTGCTTCATTCCCGTGCTGGCCGTGGTGCGCCGCTTCGTCGACGCGCCGGGCGACGACGCCCCCATGCTGGCCGCCCGCCTGCAGCCCTTGCTGGCTGCTGCGCAGCACGACGCGCTCACGCTCGGCGCCTCCGATGAAGACGTGCGCAGCGCGCTGTTCGCCGTCTCGGCCTGGATCGACGAAGCGCTTCTCACCTGCGACTGGCCGGCTGCCGATGCCTGGCAGCGCTTGCTGCTGCAGCGGCAGTTCTTCGGGGTCTCGAACGCGGGCGTGGCCTTCTTCGAGCGGCTGGCGGGGCTTGGTGTAGGGCATGCCGACGCGGTGGAGGTCTACGTGCTGTGCCTCTCGATGGGCTTCCAGGGTCGGTTCGGCCACGGCGGCGATGCCCGCGAACTGGCCGACATCCGGTTGCGCGCGATGCGGCGCGTGCTGTCCGAGGCGAGCGCCGACGGCGTGTCCGAGGCGGCGACGCTGGTGTTCCCGGGTGTCGACGCCGAGGAGCCTGCGCTGGCGGCTGCGGTGCGCCGGCCGCGCTGGATGCCGTCGCGCCTGAGCGCGGCGGTGTTCGGGATCTCCGTCCTGACCTTGCTCGTCCTCTACCTGGTCTTCTTTTCGATCCTCAGGCAGCAGGTCCACGCCATCTTGCCCTTGATCCGATGAAACTCCTTCGCCAGCTCTTCGTCTGGATCCTGGTCCTCGTCCTGCTCTCGCTGTTCGGATGGGCAGTCGCGCTCTACCTGGGCTGGCCGTGGTGGAGTGCGATCGCCATCGTGTGCGGCGCAGTCGGCCTGTACTTCCTCTACCGCTTCGTTCGCCGGCTGGTGGTCGCCGCACGGTCGCGCAGCACGATCGCGCTGCCCGAAAAGGAGCAGCGCCTGCGCACCGAGGCGATGTCGCCCAAGGCGGTGCTCAAGCGCCGCTGGAAGGCCGCCGCCGACACGCTGCGGCGCTCGGCGCTGCGCCGGCACGGCAACCCGCTCGACGTCCTGCCCTGGTACATGATGGTCGGCCGGTCGGGGGCCGGCAAGACGACGGCGCTGACGCGCTCGCGGGTCAGCTCCCCCTTGCAGCAGATCGACCGGAACGCGCCCATCGAGCAGACCGCCAACGTCGACTGGTGGTTCTTCGACGATGCCGTCGTGATCGATTGCGCCGGCCGCTACGTGGAGTCCGAGGGTTCGGCGGAGGACCGCGAGGAATGGGGCGTGGTGCTCGACCAGCTCGCGCGCTACCGGCCGCACGAGGGCATCAACGGCCTGGTGCTGGCCATCGACGTGCGGCGCCTCCAGCAGCCCGATCGCGACGGGCTGGCCGAAGAAGGGCGGGCGCTGCGCGAGCGCATCGAGCAGCTGATCCGGCTGTTCGACAAGCGCTTCCCGATCTACGTGCTCGTGACGCAGTGCGACCACGTCTACGGCTGGGAGGAATGGTCCGCCCGGCTCGAGCCCGGTGCGCTCGACCACGCGATGGGCTACCTGGTGACGGGCAGCGAGAGCGGTTTCGTCGACCAGGCCTTCGCGCGCATCGGCAGGCGGCTGGGCCTGCTGCGCCTGCAACTGGCGGCACGGGCGCCGGGCGCCACGCCCGCGTTGCTCATGTTCCCGAGCGAGCTCGAGAACATCAAGGGCGGCCTGCGCCTGTTCCTCGACGCCTGCTTCAGCGACCACCCGTATTTCGAAAGTCCCTTCCTGCGTGGCCTGTTCTTCAGCAGCGGCGCCCAGGAGGGCGGTGCGGTGTCGACGCTGCTGCCCGAGCTGCCGCCGGTGCCGGCGCACCGGGCGTCGGACGTGGGCCTGTTCCTGCATGACTTCTTCGGCCGCATCCTGCCGACCGACCGCCATGCGAGTCTGCCCGCCGCGCTGGTCAACCGCTGGCGCCGTGCCACCCGCCACCTGGGCCTGATGGCGTGGGTGGCGCTGTGCCTGGCGGTGGCGCTGCTGATGGCGGCCTCCTTCGTGCACAACCGCGAGACGGTCGCGCTGGTGCGGGAGACCTATCCGCTGGACGCGAAGTTCGTCGGCAACCTTGACGAGGATTCCGGGACGCTGGAGCGCATCAGCGATGCCCTGGCGGTGGTCGAGAAGCGCAACGACCGCTGGGTCGCCGAGTGGATGGTCGCGACCAGCGAGGTCGGCGAACTCGAAGACCGGCTGCAGCGCAGCTACGTGTCGAACTTCCAGAAGTACATCGAGCGCGGAAGCTATGCGGCCTTCCAGGAGCCCGGAGCGAACAGCACGCTGTCCGCGCAGGAGCTGCGGGCCGGCCGCATCTACAACCTGGTTCGCTACATCCACCACATCCAGAGGCGCATGGGCGGCGATTCCCAAGGCCGGCTCCTCGAGCTTCCGGGCTTGCTGCGGGTGGATCCTGCGAACGGCGTCAAGGCCGACACCATGCGCCGTCTCGGCCGGCTGGAGGTCTCATACATCGCCTGGCATCCCGAAGACGACGGTTTCCTCGACAGTCACCTGGCCTCCGAGCAAGCCCAGTTGAGCCAGCTGGCCTACGTCGGCCAGCCCCCGCTGTCGTGGGTGCGCGACCTGCCGGCGGATGCCTTGCTGGGTGACGACGTGACCTTGGCGTCGTTCTGGCAGCCTTTGTCCCGCGCCGCCACGGGGGCGCCGGATACCAAGATCGCGCCCGAGATCGCGGAAGTGCGCGTGCCGGTGGCCTTCACGACGGCGGGCGGGCGGGCCATCAACGACTTCCTCGACAGCATGGCAGCGAGCGTCAAGGATCGACCGAAGTTCGAGCGCGCGCGCGAGCAATTCGACGTCTGGTACAAGCTGCAGCATGTCAACGCCTGGTACCAGTTCGCCGCCCGCTTCCCGGCCGGCGAACAACTGATCGCGGGCGAGGCCGCATGGCGCGCCACGCTGGTGCGGGTGCCCAACGGGCAGGATCCGTACTCGATGCTGATCGACCGGCTGCGGCGCGAATTCGAGCCCTGGCCCGACGACCAGCTTCCTCCCTGGCTGCTGCTGGCGCGGACGCTGTCGCGGCTGCAGGGCGAGGCCCGCATCGGCGGGTTGGTGGCAGGCAACCAGGCGGCATCGCTGCTCAGTTCCGTCAATGCCGTCGGCGGCCGGGTGCTCCAGCAGTTGTCGACCAGCCCGCCGCAAGGCCGCGACATGCTGCGGCGCGACCTGACGCTGCGCCAGCAGCTGCGGCAATACGACGCCGGCTTCGATGCGGTCATGCGCGAGGCGCTCGATGGCGCCGGCAGAGCTCTGCCGCTGGCGGCCGACTTCCACGGCTACGGCGTCGACGCGGCCGTGCAGTCGTCCAAGCTGCGGGTCGCTGCCGATGCCATGGCCGAGCTGAAGAAGGGTTCGGGGTTCGACGGACCCGAGGCCGTGGTGGTCTGGAAACTGGCGAGCGGCCCGCTGCACCTGCTGCTGAGCTACGTGGGGCAGCAGGCTTCCTGCGCGCTGCAGAAGGACTGGGAAACCAGCGTGATGTGGCCGCTGCAGAGCGCGACCTCGATGACGCAGATCATGGACCAGCTGTTCGGCGCGCAAGGCACCGTCTGGGCGTTCGCCGATGGTCCGGCCAAGCCCTTCCTGCACCGCAACGCCACCCGCTTCAGCATGGTCGAGACCCTGGGCTACAGCCTGCCGGTGACGCCAGCCTTCCTGCCCATGCTCAATGGCGCGGTGAACAAGCGGGTCGAGCAGATGGTGTCCCAGCAGAACCTGGAGGTGGCGCAGCGCAAGCGGGCGGCGGACGCCGAGAAGCAGCAGCTGGCATCGAGCCAGGAACTGCAGGCCGTCGAGGCGCGCCTGGCCGAGGCCAAGCAGAAGGCCGACGCGCTGCGCGCCGCGCCGCTCCGGCTGACCATCACCGCGCAGCCGACCGGCGTCAATCCGGAGGCCACCGTGAAGCCCTACCTGACCACCCTCACGCTGAAGTGCGCCGCGGCGGCCAAGGTCATCAACAACTTCAACTTCCCGGTCACCGAGCAGCTCGCCTGGAGCGCGGCCCAGTGCGGCGAGGCAGCGCTCGAGATCAGGATCGGCGACCTCACGCTCACCCGCCGCTATCCGGGCGCGACGGGCGTCGTGGACTTCGTCAACGAGTTCCGCGATGGTTCGCATGATTTCGGTGTGCTGGACTTCCCGCAGAGCCGCGCCAAGCTCGAGGCGCTGAAGGTCGGCAAGATCAGCGTCCGCTACGACCTTCAGGGCCAGGAAGACTTGGTCAAGGCGGTGGAGGAGGCCAGCCAGTTGGCGCGCCAGCAGGGGGATCTCGCCACCGAGAAGCAGCGCCTGACTGCACAGCAGCTCAACCAGGCCCAGGCACTGGTGGACATCCGGGCCCCCGGCGCGCAGGGCGAGCCGATCCTGCAGGTCTCGGTGCCGCCGCGCATTGGCGGCTGCTGGAGCGCCGAGAGCCGCAGCAACTCGCCCCAGACCTTGCAGGCCATGTTCAATGCACTGATCACCGCGCCCCCCGCGCGGTAGCACTTCTTTCCGTACAAGTTCGCTACATCGGTAATTTGCGTCGGAGCCTTGCACGCCAGAGAATCGCGCGAGCCGAAACAGAATGTTTCACGAGACCCGTCCATGTTTGATGTGACCTGCAATTCCAGAATCAGCGGCCCCCGGCCGCAGGTCATAGTGGCGCTGTGAAGAAGCGTGCCCTCAGCGTCGACGAATCCGCCGTGAGGAGGCCCATTCCGGCGCCGGGCGGGCGGCGCCTGGTTTCCGCCGATGGCCTGGCGGCGGCGCTCGGGCGCCGCGACTTCTCGCCGCGCATCCTGGCATCGATGAACCTGGAGATTGTGTCGGATCATCCGCTGCGCGGCCGCAGCCTCCTCTGTGAGGACGCCAAGGGGTCGATCGGGCACTGCGAGGTGCCGCCTTCCGGGATCCACTCGACCTTGCCGCCGACGGGCGCGCCGCGTGAAGCGGACCTGTGCATCTGGCTGATCGAGAAGGGCCATCTCAGCATCGAGCAGAACAGCGGCATCCAGGCCAGGTTCGGTGCCGGCAGCGTGCTGCTGTGCGACCTCGCCCAGCCGCTGCGCGGTCAGTGGGAGCGCTCGCGTTTCGCCTACATCCGGCCGGCCAGGCCAAGGCTGCTGGAGGTGCTGGGACACCCCCCGGGCCCGCGCCAGCGAGCAGTCGAGACGCTCGAACACCTGGGACTCGCACCATTCCTGGCCTCGCAGCTCGAAATGCTTTCGATGCACGGCGCGGCCTTGACCCCGCCGGACCTGGAGACGGTGCTGGGCGGCATCTTCCGCACCGCCGAAACCTTGCTCAAGTCGGTCTTGGCGACCGGCCCCGAAAGCAGTGCCGGGCCATCCGCCGACCGCCTGCAGGCGGTGCGTCGGCACATCCAGCGCAATCTGCATCGGCACGACCTGAGCGTGGCCGATATCGCGCATGCCACCAGCCTCTCGCGCGCCCAGCTCTATCGCCTGTTCGCATCGCAGGACAAGAGCGTGCATGCGACGCTGCGCGAGGAGCGCCTGGCAAAGAGCATGAACTACCTGAAGCAGCCGGAAAGCGGCCGTCTCAGCATCGGCGCCATCGCCTATGCCTGCGGCTTCTCGGACCAGGCCGTGTTCAGCAAGCTGTTTCGACAGCGATTCGACATGACGCCGCGGGAGGCACGGGCCTGCGCCGCGGCGTCGCCCTGAGATGGATGGCCATCCGGCGCGGCAAGGCACAACGGCCCGAGCAATTGCGGTGGGGTCTGAAGAAATTTCCATTGCATATGCAATACAGGACGCTTTCAGGGGCGGCGCCGCTGCAGAATCCGGCCGCAGGCTTCGCGCTGCCTTTGGGCGCGTGCTGATCATTCAAAGAGGAATCCAATGAGTTTTCGAATTCGAGACGTGGCCGATCGTCACATTCCGGTCTCCGTGGCGCGGGCCGGCGCCTTCCTGCTCGTGCTGGGCCTGGCGGCCTGCGGTGGGGGTGGGGGCGGGAGCAATGCCGTATTGCCCTCCGCGGTGACGGCACCGGCACCGGAATCAACGGCCGCGGCGGGCGTCGACTGTCTGGATTTCGACTTCAAGACCGTGACGATCAAGTCAAGGACTATCACGGTCCACAACAATTCGGCTGGAACGATTTATCCCGTCATTTCCACCAGTGCAAATTCGGTGAACGAATGGGTGCAGGCTTGTCGTCGCACGAGGGAAAATTACCCGACCAAATACGTCTATAAGTTATACGTCAATGAAGGCACGGGGATCGCGCCGGGAAGCTCGGTCGAAGTGACCATTCCCCTGTACAGTCAACTCCCCGACCAAAGTTACATCACATGGTGGAACGGCGGCCGTGTCCTGCTGGCCGACCGCAATGATCGGTTGCTGATCGCCACGGATGCCAACAATGACAAAGACAGCCTGCTGGCCACGCCGCCGGCCGGAGTGAGTTGCAAGGGAACCAAGACCGACTGCAATCTGAACACTTATTCCAGCAACAGCCAATTCCGTGACAGCGTCTATGCCCAGCTTTCGGAATACACGTTCGGCGCCATCAACCTCGAACAGGGCACGCCGCTGTTCGTGCCGGACAACGTAGGCTACAACATCTCCTACGTGGACCATGTCTACCTGCCGGTGGCCATTGCGCCCAAGAACAACCCCTATATCGGCTACAGCGGGTCCGCGATGCCGCTGCCCGATTTCAGGAGCCGCCTGTCGGCCTTCCTAGCCAGCGACGCGGGCAAGGGCTGGCCGGTCTACAACCTCGCTCAAGTGAAATTGCCCGGGGGCTACAACATCTTTGCGCAACGTGACGGCAAACCGATCGTCGGCGACGACATGCCGGTCAAGATCGCCGGGCAAATCAACCCACCGGAGTTGATCCTGGAAGAGTGCAGGACAGGGACATGCTCCGATGCGGACAAGGCGAAGCCCTTCGGCGAAGCAGTGCAACGCATGCAGAATCTTTGGGGTTCCTGCGTCGCCTGGAACGACCCGCTGCTCAGTCAGTCGGTGACCGCCTCGGTCGATTGCACCAGCACGCCGGAGCGGGTTCAGTTGAGCGCCGATCTCCTGAAGATCAAGCTTTTCTTCGAGGAGAACTACAACAACTACAAGAAACTCGCGTGCGCATTGCCAGACAAGAAATTCAGCTTCAAGGAGGCTCTCCAGCACATCTACGGCTGGGTTCCTTTCGACGAGAATTGCGGTTCGAACGTCAACAAGCTGGCTGACACGAGGATCGCGGGCCTGGATCACGCGGCAGCCCAATCCCTGTACATCCACAGCTTGCAATACAACTACAAGACGACCTACGTCGCAGCCGATCCGAAGCTGAACTTCAATCCCTATGTCAAGCTGATTCATGGCAAAGACGGTGACGACGCCAACGATCTTCACATGAGCGCCTATGGATTTTCGGTCGACGACGCCGTGGGCTTCATGAGCGAACTCGGCGACGGCCTGGTGTTCACCGTGGGCGGCGCTACCGGCCTCGAGAACGAAAAGCAGTTCACCTATCAGGATGGCTTCGAGGTGAAGATCGGCGGAGACGGTGCGGTCGCCCAGAACGTTCCATTGATCAAGTCCTACGGCGTTTGCACGCAGAATGGCACCGCCTGGGATTGCAAGCAGGACGTCGTGATGCCGACCCGCACCCGGATCTCCGGATTCAGGGTGGGATCGGTGCCCAGCTATCCCGTGCAGGTGCATTTCACCGACCTGGACGACAATGTCTATACCTTCGTTGTCAACAAACGGTTCCCTGAATGCAACGATGCGTCCTGCATCCCGATGAAAAAATCGGATGTCGATGCTCTCAAGGCAGGTTCCCAGTGCAAGGTGGTTGACCGCAATGGAGCAGATTCCCCTCGATCGGCACAGTGGTGCGTGGGTTTTGATCCCAACCAATCAAGGCCGGAGCAGGTGACCAAGAATTTCGCGAGCTTCCCGGTTCCGGTCCGCTTTTTGCCTTAGCACTGGCATTGCCATGCCGGCGCCCTCCTTGGCAGCGAAGGAGGGCGTTTTTTTATTCCCCGGAAGCAGGCGCCTGGCGCCGGGAGGCGCACCGACGACCGAACCGGATTGGCGCGCAGGGATAGCAGATTGGCGGTTGCGACACTTGCTGCCCGCAAGGGCGACATTTATGGTCTTGGCGACCCAAAACCAGCCCGCCCATCCCTTGAACGCCATCGCCGAACCGCCCGCCATCGCCGCCGCGGAGCAACGCGCCTCGTCAGGCGCAAGTGCGCGTGGTTCGAGCGACGGCATCGGCGATTCGGTCGCGTGCAATGCGGTCCTGGAATGGCGCCGGGACGCCAGGGGTGTCATCGGCACCTGCGCGGTGGCCGAGTCGGAACTGGATTCGTCCGCCGCGTCGATCTTCCTGATCGACAGCGGCCGTCTGCGTGTCCAGCGCGATGACGGCGCGAGCGCCAGCTTCGGCGCCGGCGCGATGCTTCTGTGCCTTGGCGGGCGAGCGCTGCGCGCCTCTTGGGAGCGGGCCCGCTTCAGCCATGTGCAGCCGTCGCCGAAGCGGGTGGCGCAGCTGCTGGACGGCGCACCGGCCGGGCGCACGCCGGGTATCGAGCCGCTTCACCATCGCGGGCTGGCGCCGTTCCTGGTGTCGCAATTCGACCTGCTCAAGAGCCGCGGCGCCATGCTGGCGCCCACGGAACTGGAACATGTCTTCGAAGGCATCTTCCACACCGCCGAGGCATTGCTGAAGGGCGCCTTCGCGGTGCCTCCGCCAACGCCCTCCGAACCAGTCTCCGAGCGCCTGCGCGCGGTTCACCGTTTCATCGAACGCAATCTGCATCGGCAGGACCTGAGCGTCTCCGACATCGCACTCGGCGCCAACATTTCGCGCGCGAGCCTGTACCGCCTGTTCGACACCCAGGCCCGCAGCGTGCATGGCACCTTGCGCGAGCAGCGGCTGCAGAAGGGCTTGAGCTACCTTGAAGAGAGCCGCTGCACCGGGCTGAGCATCGGCGCCATCGCACATGCCTGCGGGTTTTCCGACCAGGCCGTCTTCAGCAAGCTGTTTCGCCAGCGCTTCGGCGTCACGCCGCGCCAGGCGAGGTCGGCTTCAGCGGCGCAGCAGCAGTCGCCGCGCGAAGGGCTTCAGTTCAGGTAGGGCGAGAGCCATTGCATCTGTGGCCGATCGCTGCCTGCTTTCGGTTCGATGGTGTAGATGTAGTCGCCCCACCACGGCCCGCCGGCCCACCAGACCCATCCGGCCCACTGGTCGCCGTTGTCCTTCATGTACTGCAGCGTTGCCGATACTGCCTGGCGGCAGGTTTCGTTGTCGCCACCGGCGAACTCGCCCAGCAGGCCACGCTTGCCTTTGGCCTTCAACCAGGCGGTGAAGTCGCGCAGCCGCTCGACGCCGATGGTCGGGCTGACGCAGGTAGCGGACTGGCCCGAGCTGTCGCCGTCGAGGTATTGATGGACCTCGAACAAGAGGTTGTTGCCGCTGTCGCTCACACCGAGCATGGCCTGGGCGTTGGGTGTGCCGTAGAAGTTCTGCGACCAACTGTGCGCCCCGGTCCAGGCATTGCCGGGCACCGTGATGACATTGGTGGCGCCGGTCCCGCGGATGGCCGCGATGCCGGCGTTGGCGGCCGAGACCCAGGTTTCGGTGGGCATCGTATTGGGCTCGTTCATGAGTCCGAAAAGGATGCGCGGGTTGTCCTTGAACTGCAGGGCCAGGCGTTGCCAGAAGTCGGCAAAGGCCGTGTGGGGCACCGCGGCCGAGCCCACGATCTCGCCGCGATAGCGCGCGTAGTTGTGGGGGTCCAGCAGGACATCGACCCCTTGGGTCGTGGCGGCCTCGACCAGGCCCTTCAGTCGATCGAGTTCGACCGGATCGAGTGCCTGGTTCAGCTGAGGCTGCAGCCGCTCCCATCGAAAGGGCAGGCGAACGAGGTTCATGCCCTTGCCCTTGTAGTAGGCGACGCTGTCATTGGCCGGGTAGATGTAGTCCGTCCCATAGGTGCCAGGAAGCTTGGACTCGCTGAACTCGGCGCCCGCCAGGCTGGCGCCGCGCCAGGACAACGGGCGGCTCGCGGCGCCCGGCGCTGCGGGTGCCGTCGTCGTGGCATTGGCATCTGCATCCGCGTTTGCGGATGCAGTTTCAGGTGCAATGGCCGTGGTCGACGCAGAGGGGGGAAGCGCTGCCACCGGACTGCCTGCGAAGCCCCCGCCGCCGCCACCACCACCACCGCATGCGAACAGAGAAAGCATTACGGCCATGGCGATGGCGAGTTGCGCCAATTCAGTTCGGGGCTTGCTTGTCATTGGAGTTACTGCGCATTCTGGATATCGGTACTCGAGGTCGCTCGAAAGTGCGCTGGATCAAGAGTTCTTCCTGCCGGCATCGTCGACCTGCCGGGATTGTGACGATCCGCCACGCCCGGAGGCGCTTGAGTTTCATGAGTAATTCGCGCCGAGGCGCGCGCACCGCTCCAGCAGGCCTTTTTGCGCTGCCGATCGCTTGGGCCGACGATCGGCCGCATCGAAGAGTTGAAGGAACTGCCGGGCTACGTCCTGTGGAACGACGTGCAATGGCTGCGGGTGGTCGATGACCGCACGGCGGGCGTGACGATCAAGGCCCCGGGGCGGATCACGGCATGCGCGATGGCGTGAGGCGCTGCACGATGCGCTTGAACACCAAGTCCGACATGTTGCCATCGGGGGAGGCGCGCGGTCCCAGGGTGCTGGTGACGGCGATGGCGATCTTCTGCTCGGGCAGGTAGGCCATCACGCCCGAGTAGCCGAAGAAAAACGGGTTCTGCATCAGCCAGCCGTTGGAGACGAAGATGCCCAGCCCGTAGTAGCGCGCCGTGCTCCACGGCGTGAAGGCTGCGGTGGTCGGCTCCACCAGCTGCGCATAGGCCTTGGGCGAAATCAGCCGGCCGGTGGCGATCGCCGCCGCCGAACGCATCACGTCGGGAATGGTGCTGGTCATGATGGCGCCGTCGGCGATCGTCCACGACGGACTCCAGTCGGTACTGTCCTCGTACTGACCGCGGTCGGCGGCGAAGGCATGAAGCACAGGTGCCGGGATGAACGCCGTCGAGTCGCTGCGCGTGTCCCGCATGCCCAGCGGCTCCAGGATTCCGGTCCGGATCAAGTCGGCGACCGGCTTGCCGCTGGCCATCGCCATGACGCGGCCGAGGATGACGAAATTCGCGTGCGAATACGAAAAGCAGGTCCCGGGCGCGCATTTCATCGGCTGCGCGAGTGCGGCATGGATCAGCTCATCCTGGGACCACTGCCGATGGACGTCGTCGTACAGGGGAAGGACATTCAAGTCCACGTAGTCCGCGTAGCCTGATGTGCTGCGGGCCAGCATCGCGAGCGTGATGTCGCTGGCGCGCGGGTAGTCAGGCAGCCATTTCGAGAGCTTGTCGTCGATGCCGAGAACGCCCTGATCCTGCAACTGCAGCAGCGCGGTCGTCAGGTAGGCGATGGCGATCGAGCCGGTGCGCCAGTGCATGTCCACGGTGGCCGGCTGGCCCGGCGCGGATTCTCCCCAGGCCTGGGTCAGCACCGGCGTGTCGCCGACGCTCACGCTCACGATGGCCGAGCGCAGATCGAACTCGGCCATGGCGTCGCGCACGGCGCCGCGCACCTGCTCGGCGGTCAGCGCCGCGTCGGCGCAGCCGGACTCGAGCGCGACCTGGCCCGCCGGACAGGCGGACGCGGCCAGCGCCACGGCCGCAGCACCGCCTCCACCACCGCCCCCGCAGGCCGCCACCAGCCCGAGGCCGGCGACCACGATGGACCGCGCGACCGCGGTACGCAGGCGCAGGGCCTTCATCTTGAGAGCACTGTTCGAGTGGATGGCCATCGTTGATGTCGCTGGTAGGGCAGAGCGTGATTGTGTTGTGTTTCAAGGGGGGGGCCAAGTTACCGATGCAATCAAGGAAGGGCCCGAGACCCAGCAAAAAGAACACGACTCGCGGCCGCAAGATGCAGTCAATGCTTGCGCAAACGGATACATTCGAGTTCAGACAGCTCAACTCGACCATGCGCCTCCTCCTCGCCCTCGCCATCTTCCTGCCAGCCGTCATGCATGCGGGCACTGCGTCCGCGCAGTCGCTGAACTGTGGCGGCAGGCTCTTCGGCGTCGGGGAAGCCAAAATCTCGGTCGTGCAACTGTGCGGGGAGCCGCTGCTCAAGGAATCCATCTGCGTACCGCGCCAGGAGTTGGTTTGGGTGCCGTCGATGTACCCCGGCGCGCCGGCCCAGCAGGTTCTCACGCAGCAATGCGTGCAGATGGAAGAGTGGACCTACCATCGCGGCCAGGGCAACTTTACGAGCATCGCGCGCTTCTACAACGGCACCATCGAGTCCGCGCGCGACGGCGCCAGGGCGCCCTGACGACCGGGCCACACTGCGAGTTCCTTCCATCATCGCCGTGCCGCCTGCTCACCTTCCCTTCAACATGCTCGACGGACTGCACAAGGCCGGCATCGATCTCGCCGACCTGGCGGAGCGCGCCGGACTCGCGCCCGATGGCCTCAGGAAGCCGCTGACCTCGCAGCAGGCCGATCGCGTGTTCGTCATCGCCTACGACATGCTGCGCAACCCCGCGGCGGGTCTCATGCTCGGGCTCCAGCCGATGCGGGCGGAGCTGTTCGGCGTGGTGGGCTTTTCCGGCATGATGAGTCCGGACTTCGGCACCGCACTGGAGCGCATCGCGCGCTACAACGCGCTGGTGTCGGCCTGCCAGATCGATATCCTCCCGGACACCGACGAATGCGAGGTCCGGATCCGCTATGACGGGCCGCCGCGCCCCTACAGCCGCTCACGACTCGACATCCAGATGGGCACCCTGCTGAGGTTCGGCCAGACGTTCACCGAGCGCGCGATCGTGCCGCAGCGCGTGACACTGACGGAGCTGCCGTCCTACCACGAGCGTTACGCCCCAGCCTTCGGCTGCCAGGCCCTGTTCGATCAACCGCACGATGCGATCGTGTTTCGGCGTGCCGACCTCGAGCTGCCGCTGGTCAGCGCCAATCCCCGCGTGGCCGCCTTGTTCGAGGATGCCGCCGAACGCGAGCTGCGCGACCTCAGCGCCGCGCGCGGCCGCACGGCAGCAGCGGTGCGCGGGATCCTGCTGAAGCAGTTGCACGGTGATGTACCGGACATCGAGAGCGTCGCTCACGCCCTTTCTCTCAGCGCCCGCACGCTGCAGCGCCGGCTGGCCGGGGAGGGGGTGCGCTTCACCAGCCTGCTCGACGAAGCCCGCATGGAAATGGCGCAGCGCTACCTGTCGGCCGGCCGCGCCAGTCTGACCGAGATCGCCTACCTGCTCGGCTTCTCCGAACCCAATTCCTTCTTCCGGTCCTTCAAGCGCTGGACCGGAGAGACGCCGGCGGAATTCAGGCAGGCGCGCGGCATCGAGCCGACAGCGCCCCCGCGCCTGAGGGGACCGTGATAGATGCTGGCGGCACTGTCCGTGATGATCCTTCGCGACCGCGCGTCGCTGGCACCGGACCAGCCGCTGGTCGAGCTGCTGCTCACCTGCAGCCCACCTACAGCATGCGCTCGCCGGGCCACACCGGGATCACCGTGCGCCACTTGATCTTTCACGCCTCCGGCGTGCCTGGCATCAACTCGCGCAACGGCTTCAACTTCGCGCCCATTCCAGGGTATGCCGCCCCCTGGGGATGGGCCGGCCCTGATCGACGACCGCGAGGCCGGCATGACCGTCAAGATCCCCGGCAACACCCTCACCCCGATGACCTCATCCCGTCCCGATCTCGAATCCATCGCCCCCTCGGCGCCTCGCCTGTCACGCCGCGAATGCCTGAACTGGGCGGGGGCGGGCCTGGCCGCACCGCTGCTGCACGCCTGCGGCGGTGGCGGCTCCGGTGCGTCCGTCGCTCTCCCGCTCAGTCCCGATCCTGAATCGGTGCGTTGGTGCCGCGACGCCATTCTCAAGACACTGGCCCGAAGCGACATCGCCACCACCGCCGTGTCCGTGGCGCTGCTGGCCGACGACCGCGTGGTCTGGCGCGAAGCCTTCGGCTATGCCGACCGCGACAACGGCGTGCTGGCCACCCCGGACACACGGTTCAACATCGCCTCGGTCTCCAAGATGGTGGCGGCCCTGACCGTGATGATCCTGCGCGATCGCGGGCAACTGGCGCTGGACCAGCCGCTGGTGGAGTTGCTGCCCGCTTTCCACATGCGCTCGGACGGCTACACCCGCATCACCGTGCGCCATCTGATCTCGCATGCGTCGGGCGTGCCGGGCAACAACTTCCGCAACGGCGTCAACTACATCCCTTACCCGAACTACGCGCAGGACACCATGGAGGCGCTGGCGCAGTCGCGCCTGAAGCACGAGCCGGGCGAGATGGCGATGTACTGCAACGACGGCTTCACGATGGTGGAGCCGTTGGTGAAGCAACTCACGGGGCTGACCTATCCGGAGTTCGTCCAGCGCGAAATCTTCACCCCCCTGGGCATGACTCTCTCGGGCTATGCGCTCGCGCCGGCGGCCGAGGGCACATTCGTGCACCCTTACGACAAGGGCCGGCGACTGGCGCAGCAGTTGCCCGCGGGCTACGCGACCGGGGGCATGGTCTCCACGCCCACCGACCTGCTGAAGTTGGCCCGCCTGCTGCTGGACGAAGGGCTCTACGATGGACAACGCATCGTCTCCGCCGAGGCGGTGCGCGAGATGGGCAGGGACCAGAGAGCCCGCACCCGCGTCATTCCCGATCCCGCTTCTTCGTTGTGGCGCTGGGGGTTGGGCTGGGACACGGTTCGACAGCCGGGGCTGGATGCGGCCGGTCTGCGGGCCTGGAACAAGAGCGGCGCTTTCGAGTTCTTCGGCACCCAGTTCCTGGTGCTGCCCGAGGCCCGGCTGGCCATGATGATCACCGGAAGCGGGCTCGACTACGGGCCGCTGGAGCTGGCCGAAGGGCTTCTGCTGCGCATGGCGGCGGAACGCGGCGTGATCCGCACGATGCCTCCCACCATCGCCTCCGTCGCGCCGCCGCCGGCATCGCCTGCGCCGGACCGCACGGCGTTCCTGGGTATCTACGCCAACAGCAGTGCCCCCCTGCAGGTGCTTGCCGCAGCCGACGGTTCGCTGACCTTGCGCCGATGGAGCCTCGATGGCTGGACCGTCGTGCAGGAACGCCTGCGCGCGCGCAACGATGGCTATTGGTGGACCGACGGGAAAACCGACATCTGCTATCGCTTCCAGACCTTGGCCGGGCATCGCTATCTGAACCAGCGCACGCTTTCGATCAATCAGCTGTACTGGGACGAAGAGCCCATTGGCGAATGGCTGCCGCCACAGGGCACTCCGTTGCCGGACGCGTGGAAGGCCCGGCTCGGCAGCCGCTGGTTGCGCGTGAACGATCTGAACGATTCGATCACGCAGGCCACGCAACGGAAGGTGCCGTGGATCTTCGAGATCGACCAGCTGGCCGAGTTGCCCGGCTACATCCTGGCCAACACCGCGCAGCTGGTACGCGTGATCGACGACAACCAGGCCGGCATGACCATCCAGATCCCCTCCGCCGCAGGGCGCGACCTGTTCGAGCTGAACATGGTGACGGTGAACGGCAAGGAAGAACTGCATACCGGCGTCCTGGTGTTCCAGCGCATGGACGCAGAGAAAGCTCCCACCCCGAAGCCCGCAAGCCTTGCGAACCTGCTGCCATGACCTCATTGCCTGCCGACACCAGCACCACCATGCACATCGACCCGGACGAAGTTTCTTCCCCGCGCCTTTCGCGTCGCCACTGCCTGACCCTCGCCACGGCTGGGCTGGCCGCGCCGCTGCTGCAGGCCTGCGGCGGCGGCAACGCCGGCCCCGGCGCCGGCACACTGCTGCCACAGGGCGAACCCGAATCGGTGCGCTGGTGCCGCGACGCCATTCAAGCGTCAATGAGGCGAAGCAACAGCACCACCACGAGCGCCGTGTCCGTGGCCCTGCTGGTCGACGACCGCGTGGTCTGGCGCGAGGCCTTCGGTTATGCCGACCGCGAGCGTGAGGTGCCGGCCACCCCAGACACCCGCTTCAACATCGGATCGGTCTCCAAGGTCGTGGCCACCCTGGCCGTGATGATCCTGCGCGACCGCGGCCAGTTGACGCTCGACCAGCCACTGGTCGAACTGTTGCCGGACTTCCGCATGCTCTCGCCGGCGTTCAGGCAGGTCACCGTGCGCCACCTCTTGTCCCATGCCTCGGGCTTTCCCGGCAACAACATGCGCAACAACGCGACGTTCGTGCCCTACCTGGACTATGCGCAAGACACCCTGGAGGCGTTGTCGCAGTTGCACCTGAAGCACGAGCCGGGCGAACTCGCGGTCTACTGCAACGACGGCTTCACCATGGTGGAGCCGCTGGTGCGCGCGCTCACCGGGCTGCCGTTCCACGAATTCGTCCAGCGCGAGATCTTCACCCCCCTGGGCATGACCCTGTCCGGCTACCCGGTGACGCCTGCCGCCGAAGGCACTTACGTGCACCCGTACTTCGAGGGTCGCAGCCTGTCGCAGGAGATGTCCACCCCCTTCGCGTCGGGCGGAATCCTGAGCACGCCCACCGACATGCTGAAGCTGGCGCAGATGTTCCTGGACCAGGGCGTCTACCAGGGCCGGCGGATCGTCTCGGCCGAGGCGGTGCGCGAAATGGGCGTCGATCAGAGTGCCCGTACGCGCATCAACCCGGCTGCCTCCTCATGGCGCTGGGGGCTGGGATGGGACTCGATGCAGCAGGCAGGGCTGAACGCGGCCGGTCTGCGGGCCTGGGCCAAGAACGGTGGCACCTTCTTCTTCGCCTCCGATTTCTTCGTGCTGCCCGAGGCCCGGTTGGCCATGCTGATCAGCGGCAGCGGGCACGACTACGAGCCGCGCGCGCTGGCCGAGGGGCTGCTGCTGCGCGCCGCGGCGGAACGCGCAGCGATCCAGGCGCTGCCCCCTGCCATCGTCCCGACGGTGCCACCTTCGGTGTCTCCGGCGCCGGACCGCGCCGCCCTGGTGGGTATCTATGCCAACTCCATCGCCCCCGTGCAGGTCTTGAGTGCGGCCGACGGCTCGCTGGCGCTGCGCCGCTGGAGCAAGGACCAAGGCCGGTGGGACGACGCCAAACAGGAACTGCTGCGCGCGCGAAGCGATGGGAACTGGTGGGCCGACGGACAGACCCGTATGTGCTACCGCTTCCAGACCGTGCTGGGGCACCGCTTGCTGATCGGGCGCACGCTCTCGGCCAACGGGCTCTACTGGGGCGAGAACCCGATGGGCGAATGGCTGCCGCCGCTGTCGACGCCGCTGCCGGCTGCGTGGATCGCGCGCGTGGGGAGTGCATGGCGCTATGTCAGCGACTCGCCCGATTCGCTCGTCAGCCGACTGCTCCCGCCGGTGATCTGGCAAATCGGCGAACTGGCGGAGCTGCCAGGCTACGTCCTGTTGGACAATGAACAGTTGCTGAGCGCGGTGAACGACAACGAGGCCGGCATGACCGTCAAGGTCCCCGGCAACGACGGCCGCGACCTGGCCGAACTTCGCATGGTGATGGGCAAGGACGGGGAGGAAATGCACATCGGCGACCTGGTGTTCGAGCGGGTGGGGGCACAGGCTCCCACTCCTGCGGCTTGACCTCGCACGGCCGCTATCTGGAGAACGTCAACGTGATTTGTGCGGCGCAGGACCGATCGACAGTCCGGCTCGGGTGGTCGAGGAAGGCCGCCATGATGGAAGGCGCACAGGCGGACCTGCCGAGGACCGCGTGCCCGGTGAATGGAAATTCCACCACCTGGGCATTCTGGAGATCCGGGGTGATCAGGTCGACCCACTCGGGCGCGGTGCTGGCGTCGAACAGGCCCTCGAGTATCAACACCGGGACCTCGCTCACGACCGGGGCGCTCACCGATGGCGCCGCCGTGGGGACGTTCCAGATCGGGCACTCGGTGAAGAGTCGTCCCTGTTTGGGTTGCACCCGAAGCACGCGGTCCGGGAAGCCGGGCAGCGCCGACTTCGCATGCGCCAACGCGGCGGCCGCGGTGGTGCGGTTGGCCTTCTCGGCGCAGAACACGGTCATGGCCAGGCCCACGCCGCCCAGCCCGATGACCTCGGCCGGACCCCGCGACGCCAGATAGGTGCCGGCGACCGCCCGGGGGTCTCCTCGCGCCATGTCCGCGATCATCCTCGGGACCCCGGAGGCATCGCCTTGCTCGCTGGCCACGATCACGGTGTAGGCGAAGGCGAAGCCGTCGATGTTCACCGTCACCGGGGGACCGGGTTCGCGATCGACCTGGGTGACGACGGGCGTCCGGTCGAGGCGGTTCACCGTGGCCGTGAAGTCCGCTTCCAGATCCGGATAGGCGGCAGCGCATGCGGGCTGGCCAGCGCAAGCGGCGAAGATCGCCTTGAAAGCGCTGGCCGGGGCCGACCACCAGGTCGCGGCGATGTTGTTCGTGGGGGGCGACACCGAATCGAGGACCACGCTGCGAATGCCCTGCGCGTGGTTGCGCAGGACGGTCAACGCCAGATTGGACCCGTACGAGACGCCGTAGACGTTCCAGCTGCCGATGCCCAGCGCCACCCGCAGCTCGGCGATGTCCGCGGCATTCTCCGTGCTGTTGTAGGCCGCGAGGTCGACGCCGGTCGCGGCCAGCCGGTCGCGGCAGGCTTTCATCGCCGCGGCGTCTGCGACGGTGGTCGAATCCGCTGCGAAGGGAAGGCCGACCGCGTCGTAGATGAACTGCTCCCATTCCGGACACCCGAGGCGCGGGATGGCGCGGTGCGTGCCGCGCTGGTCGACGAAGATGACTTCGCGCTCGGCGTTGAGCCCGTGCCTGACCATGGTCGCCACTTCGAACGAACCAGCCCCGCCGGGCCCGCCCGACAGATACACGATCGGATCGGGCTTCGGCGTCGCGGAGACAGCGGGCGCGCGCATCACGAAGATCTGGATGCGGCGCCCCTGGGGCTTGGAACGGTCCTCGAGAACGCTGAAGTAGCCACACCGGACCCCGGGGGGAAGGTCGAGGCTCGGGACGCCCGCGACGTTCGGCTGGGGGCACGGTGTCGCCTGGAAGGATGCTGCGGCGGGAACGCCGGCAAGCCCGGGCCCGCTGCCGTTCGAACCGCCACAGCCGGCCAGGCCGAGCCAGCCCAGCAGCAGCCCGGCACGACATGCCGCCCGGCGCGCCTTGAGCTTCCAGGGGTTCCGCCGCGTTGCGGTCATCCGCGCACCTTTGTCCGGTGACGCCAGGCCCAGGTCCGACATTGCGAATGCGCGACGCGAGATGTTCATCGTGGAAACCTGTGTTCGGGGCACCATCCGGACCCGTGCCGCGCGGGCATTCGAGGCCGGAGGACAAGCCCGATATGCATCACGGCATGAAAGGAGCGGCCGGAAAGCTCACGACATCGCCGCCCAACGGCAGCGCGTTTCGTCGTTCGCCCGTGATCGTGGTGGAGACCGGAATCGGCTGCAGCGTATCGAAGTACGGCAGCACCTGGGCGAGGGGAGGTGTGCGTCCGGTGAGCATGAAAGCATCGAACTCGAACGGCAAGCCGTTGGCGCGAGTGATCGACAAGTGATCCATCACCTGGAAATGAACGTGCGGTCCGCCACCGGTGCCCGAACTGCCGGCCTTGGCCATCGCCTGCCCCCGCGTGACGCGATCCCCCGGCCGCACCTTCACACTGCCCGCTTGCAGATGCGCATAGGCCGCGAAGCGCCCGTCCCCCAGATCCAGGATGATCCGATTGCCGCCTTCGGTCTGCGCACCGGGTTCCTCCCGCTCCGCGCCCACGCGCAGGTCCGGGTAGCGATCGACGGCGACAGCCACCGTGGCATCGGCCACCGCCAGCACCGGTTGGCCGAATGTCGGAAAACTCGTGGGGAGCAGGGGATCTCCGGCACCGCCCCGGTTCTGGGCATCCAGTTGATTGAAGTCGATCGCGAAGCGCTGCCCCAGGTACCGGCCACCGCCAATCGACAAGAGCGCCCGGCGATGCGGGCCGTCGCAGCAACTGCCCGCGGCGTACCACCGAGCGCCGCCGACCGGGGGGCCGAGCACGACCGGCGACCGGCGATCGACGGCGATCCGGGGGCCCGTGTACGACATGAACCATGCGGGGACGCCGCTCACCGGGTCGATCGACACCCGATGCGCGATGAACGCTGGGACAGTCGCCGCGCTCGCCAGCGGCACGTCGAACCAGACGACGCCCACGGTCGCCGGCGGCAGCACCGCGGTCGGCGCTTCCGTCGGCATGACGAGTGACATGGCCGAAACGAGCGATGCGCCGCTCAGGCGCTGCAGCGTCGCTCCGGTGTCCGCATCCAGAACGGCGATCGAGCTGACGGTGGCGGGGACGGGCAGCCCGTTGGTCAGCAGGAGTTCATAGACGAGGTGAACCTTGCCGTCGCTGCCCGTGAACCAGGTCGGAGGCGAGACGACGCTCTCGACCAACGGCGTGAACTGCCACTCTGCAGGCGGCGACGGCTGCGCATGCGCTACCGGTGCGCGGAGGCCCCACAGCAGAAGCGCTGCGACCATGAAGCGGACAGCGGATGTCCCGATTGCGTGACGCGGCATCTGGAGTGTTCCTCATGGAAGCGTCGCGCAAAGCGGGATTGCAACCGCGCGCCGGCTGGATCTGCTACTGTAGCCGGTCAGTCGCAAGGTCGAAGACGTTTCGACAGCGCCATGCCCAAAACGGGGATCCCGATTGCCGACATCACGCACCAAGATCGCCTCGCGAATGCGCATGATCGCCTGCTGTGGCCGCCATGCAGGGTTGCATCGCTGATGCGGTCGCCGCGGAATGCGCGCCCGTGTTCGCGGCCCCGGTGGCGATGGTTGCGTCGATCTCTTCCACGCTCCAGAGCATCAAGGAAAAGTACCACCTCAACGCGATCATCGTGGGCATCGAGCAGGACGGCACGCCGCTCTATCGGACCGCGGTTGGCGATTCGACAAGGGGCGTCCCTGCGTCGACCGACATGCACTTTCGTGTGGGCGGCATCGGCTGGCAGATGCTGTCGACGGTCCTGCTGCGCACGGTCGAACGGGAACCGGCCACGATCGCGTTGACCGATCGCGTGTCGAAGTGGTACCCGGACTATCCTCATGCGCAGCGCGCAACTGTTCGCATGCTGGCCGCATCGAGCGCCGGCTTCGGGGACTACATCACCACGAAGCGGTTCGTCGCCGAACTCGAGTCGGATCCGTTGCGGGTCTGGTCGGCGGACGACCTCGTCGCGCGCAGTCTGCCGCCGTACCAGACACCACAATTCATCCATCCCGGGCAGGACTGGTCGTATTCACACACCGACTTCGTCGTGCTGGGTGCGGTGCTCGAAAAGGCCAGCGGCAAGACGTACGGGCGCCTGCTGCAGGAGCTGGTCCTTGATCCGCTTGCATTGCGCGACACGCGATTCCAGCTTGACGCGAGTCCCCAGTTGCCTGTGCTGCACACCTTGCAAGAGGAGGATTTCCGGGATTCAACCAATTGGAATCCCTCCTTCGTGTCCTGGGCTGCGGTCACGTCGAACATCTGCGATCTGGGCAAGTGGAACCGGGCGTTCGGCACCGGATCGCTGCTTTCGCCGCGGATGAAAGGCGAGATCGCGTCGCCGGTCAATGTCGGGCTCGGCGCCAATACCGCACAGGGCTACTTCGGGCTGGGCACGCTGGTCTTTCCCCCGTGGATCGTGCAGCGAGCCGCGTACTGGGGCATGTACACGACCACGGCGTACGATTCCACGACGGGAATATCGCTGGCAGCAACCGTCTCGCTGAGTTCCGCGACGCCACCGAACGTGCAGCCGAGCAATGAAATCATCACGGCGATCTCAAAGCTGCTGACGCCTGGCCATCCGGTTCCCAGGTAGCGCATGAGAACGGGGTCGGCACGCATGGGTGACGGCACCGCCACCCCTGCGTGTTGCTTTCGCCGACCGACTACGTCTGTAGTTTGGTCATCCCGACGCACCCCGTGACAATCGGGGCACCGTCCGAATTCGGCCAACCCTCAACATTTGGAAGTTTGATGATCAGTGCGAGCTACCCCGTGCGCTGCTGCGCGCACGCTCTATTTCTGGCGGCAGCTGCCACCTTGGCCGGCTGCGGTGGCGGCGGAACGTCGCTCGCGTCGCTCGGCGCATCGCAATCGCCCCCGCCAATCAATACCACCCCCGTTGCCTCGGCGCAGATCGATGCCGCCGTGGACAAGCTCGACCTGCTGGCCGCCGATGTCATGCGACGCACGAAGATTCCCGGCATGGCGGTGGCCGTGGTGAAGGGCGGCCAGGTCGTCTACGCCAAGGGCTTCGGGGTGCGCCGGGTCGGCTCGCTGGAACGGGTCGATGCCGACACCGTGTTCCAGCTCGCATCGATGTCCAAGCCGATGGCAGCTACCGTGGTGGCCGGGCTCGTGGGAAACCAGACCGTGTCCTGGGACACGCCTGCCGCGACCCGACTGTCCGACTTCGAGATGTCCGATCCAGCGGTCACGCGACAGGTAACGATCGGCGATTTCTTTGCTCACCGTTCCGGCTTGCCGGGAGCTGCTGGCGACAAGCTCGAGGACCTGGGCTATGACCGCCAACAGATCCTGCAGCGCATGCGCTACGTGCCATTGCGTGCCTTTCGCACCACGTACGGCTACGCCAATTTCGGCCTCACGGCGGGCGCGGAGGCTGCGGCCAACGCGGCGGGCATCGATTGGGCCACGCTGTCCGAGCGCACGCTCTATGCCCCGCTGGGCATGCGCGCCACGAGTTCCCGCTTCGCGGACTTCATGCAGCGCGCCAATCGCGCGTCACCGCACGTGATGCGCGACGGGAGCTACCAGGCCCTGTACCAGCGGCAACCCGATGCGCAATCGCCGGCCGGCGGTGTGAGTTCGAGCGTCAACGACGTCGCGCAATGGATGTCGTTGCTTCTTCAGAACGGCAGCTACAACGGGCGCACCGTGGTCAAGCCCGAAGCCTTGTTGCCCGCGATCACTGGACAGATCGTTGATCGGCCGTCCGATGATCCGGCCGTGCGCCCGAACTACTATGGCTACGGCTTCAACGTCGGAACCACGACGGCGGGACGCGTCAAGCTTTCGCATTCGGGCGCTTTCATGCTCGGCGCGGGCACCGCATTCACCGTGATTCCGGCGACCGGAGTCGCGATCGTCACGCTGACCAACGCAGCACCGGTGGGCGCCGCCGAAGCCCTGAACGTCACCTTCGAGGAACTCGTCGAATCAGGTGCGTCCTCGACCGACTGGATCACGCTCTACGCGCAGCGGTTCTTGCCCTTCTATGTGCCCGAGGGGTCGCTGGCCGGCCAGCAACCGCCGTCACAGCCGGTCGCAGCGCTGGGCAGCGATGCCTACACTGGCACGTATGTCAACAGCTATTACGGCAACGCGGTGGTGGAGGCCAGCGGCAGTGCGCTGACACTGAAGATGGGGCCGACGGGCGCGAAGAGCTTTCCGTTGCGTCACTGGAGCGGCAACTCCTACGTCTTCGACCTGTCGGGCGAGAACGCGCCGCCCGGATCCGTCGCCAGGGTCGACTTCAAGCCCGGCGCCTCCGGTGTCGCCGGCAGCCTGACAATGGACTACTACGCCGAGGACATCGCGCGCGGTACGTTCACGCGCACGCCCTGATCCGGTCGGGATGCGGCGGATGGAGCTCGACGGTCATGAGTCTCCCGCGATTCCCGCGCCCTTGTTGGTCAGCCCCAGACCCGACGGGAGTCAGGCCAGTCAAGCCGCCGCCGGCGACGCCGCGACGCGACGGTACACCAGGGTGCCCTGGTGCAGTTCTTCAGACGGCGCCGCGCCGCCTTGCGCCGCATCCTGCACCGGCACCATGCGCAGTTCGACCAGGTCGCGGCCGGCGTAGCCGGGCGCCTCGATCGTCATGCCCGCATTGCGATCGTCGACCACCTTCAGCAATTGCAGGTTGTTCCATAGCACATAGCCCGGCAGTTCCTTCAACTCGCCGATGCGGCCGATCTTCGGGCCGTACACCTGGACCAACGACTGCGGGGATTCATTGACACAAGTCCATTGCGTGCCCACGCGCGCGCGCCACGCATCGGGCAGCGGCGTGGCCAGAGGGGGCAGTCGTTCGCACACGACCTTCTGCTTCCGGTAGAACCGGTTTTCCGAGAGCACGATCGCAATCATGTAGCGATGCCCCCGCACGGTCTCGAAGCGAACGCCCAGATCGGGAGCGCCCTCGAAGGACCACATGCCGTCGCTACCTGCGCGCAGCGGAGTGTCCATGCCCGGCAGCGATTCCCATTGGCCGCTCGCCGAAAGGTGGGTCAGCATCAGCGAGCCGTCGCCCGAGGCCACGATCTGAAAGGGGCCGATGTCGCAGGCATACACGCCCGTCAGTTCCGCGAGGTTGGCCGGCGCCGGGGCGGGCGCGGGCGCGGGCACGGCGACATTGAGGACGGGGGGCAACGCGGCGATCGCACCTCGCTCCTTCGCGGCCCGCAACAGCAGGCCCTCGGAAAGCGGCAGCTGGCCGTAATCTCGCCCGTTGCCGACAATCAACACCGCCAGGCGTTGCTCGGGCAGCACGAAGAACTGGGTCGAAAAGAAGTCGGTGTCGCCGGCCTTCTGCCACGCCCGCAGGCCTGCGGCCGCCAGGCCCTCATGCCGCACCATGTCCCATCCCAGGCCCCAGGCAGACGACGCGGGCGTCGGGTTTATGCGCACCCAGGGCGCCTGGTCCACGCCCATGTCCCGAATGCCTTCGGCGGAAACGATCCGCCGGCCCTCGAACATGCCCTGGTCGAGGAACAGGCGCGCGAGCTTCATCATGTCGGTGGGCGTAGAGAACGCGCCGCCGGTCGCATACGCGGACGTCATCTCCTGCGGCGTGCGCTGCCCCTTGTAGTAAGGGTGCACGAAGCTCCCCTCAGGCAAGGGCACGAGCGGATAGCCGGAGAGACCCATGCCCAGCGGATCGAAGACCTGTTGCTGGATGAAGTCGGTGAACGATTGCCCGGTCAGTGCACGCACCAGCGGCTCCACCAGTGTGAAGCCGTCGTTGCAATACACCGCCAGTTCGCCCGGCTCGTGCTTCAGGTGCGACTGCGAGATCGCGACCAGCGTGTCCTGGGCGTAGTCCAGAATGGGAATGAAGGCGAATAGGTTTCGGTCGTTGACGCCCGGCAGCCCCGACGAGTGCGAGATGAGTTGACGCACCGTGATGCGGGTGAAGCCCGGAGAGAGCATGCTGAAGCCCGGCAGCAGTTCCACCAACGGTTGATCCAGCGTCAATCGGCCCCGGTCGCGCAGGATCATGACCGCCAGCGTCGCCAGCAGCTTGGCGACTGAACCGATGTTCAAGCGCATGTCGACCGTCGCCAGCATGCCGCTCTCCCGATTGGCAAAGCCGAAGGCTTCGCTCCAGACCACGCGATCGTCGGCGAGCAACGCGACGGACACGGCCGTCGTGGCGCTGTCGCTGCGGGCCAGCGCGGCCTGGATGCCTTGCCGGCACCAGCGCACCGATTCGGCATCGGACCACGCCGATGGCTGAGAGATCGGGGCCACCGCATCGTTCGAGCTGCCCCCGCAGGCCTGGAGCAAGGGGGCCGTCAGTCCCGTGGCGGCGAGTCCCCACTGCCCAAGGCGTCCGAGGCAATGACGACGTGACAGGGATTCAGCCTGGGCCGCGCCGTGGGCATCAAAGGGAGGGGTGGTCATGGGGCGGCGATCGTGAGGGTGCGCGATTTTGCGGCGTTCCCACCGGAGCCCAAATTACGCATGTAACTTCCAGTGCGCCGATCGCCCGACCAGCAGGCGGGCCGGCCGTCCTTGGCACGTTCCAGAACGGATGCGCGGGCGGCAGGGGCTCGACCCACGCGACGTCCAGCGAGGCCGCTGCAACCTTGCCAGACTCGATCGCTTCGAGCAGGTCGGGGTTGTCGTACTTTTCGTGCAAATCGGTGCGCTTTGCTTCAGAAAATCCTTTTCCGACAACCACTTGCGAACCAGGTGTTTTCGTCGGTCCTCGTGCTTTTTGCGCAGAAAGGTGCGCTTTGGCTGTCGAGGTGGGGGAGGGCGCTTGCGCCGATCGCGCACCCACGCTATCCGCGCGACGAAGCTGCCTGCCTCGTGTTCGGTCGCTGAACAAGCGCGTCGGCGTACCTCTCGACGCTGAATTTCATCGTGCCGCGAAAGTTGATGTGCGAAAAGTGCGCTGGCCCGATGCGGCGCAGCCACTCGTCCTCGATCCGGGTTCCTTCACGTTTCAGCCTTTCGACGACCTCATGCATCCGGCTCGTGTTCCAGGCCAGCACTATGTTCGTCAGCAGTGCGTGCGAGCCCGAGATCGCCAGCATCTCGTCGCGCCGCCGGCCGCGCTCTGGCGCAACCTTGCCGCTGTACACCGCGCGCTGGAGCTGATGCACCGATTCGCCCCGGTTCAGTAGCGTGTGGATCTCGCGCCGGAAGTCCTCGATGGCGATGTAGTCGCACAGGAAGACTGTGCGCAGCAGCCGTCCCAAATGTTCAGCTGCCCGATGCAGCGGGTCACCTTGCGCAGCCGATCCGAAGCGCTGCAGGGCCAGAGTGGCGGAGACACGCCCGGAACGAATGGACGCCGCGAGGCGAAGAAGCTCGTCCCAGCCGCGCTCGATGGCGCTCAGCGAGACGCTCCTCACGGTGACTGCTTCGAGGCCTTCCGGGACCCTGAAGACGCGCGGCAGGTGCAGCTTTCGCTCCGCCAAATCGCGCAGGCGCGGACACAGGTCAAAGCCCAGCAGCTTGGCGATGGCCATCGCCGAATTCGTGTACCCATGGGTATCTACCGCCACCAGCGATAGCCGCATGAGGTCCTCGCCGCGGTTGTTCGTCTCGACACCCTCGATGGCAACCCCGGCCTGCCGTTCGTTGAGCACGATGGGCTGGTCATAGACGATGCCCCATCGGTCACGCACGTGGGTGTACAGGCCGGCGGCGTAGGTGCGCCGGCGCGGATCGACCCGGGCGTTCCACAGGTGGCGGGAGGCGTCCAGTGACATCATGTCGGCCGAGGCCTTGTCACCGTCACCCCAGAGGGCAGCGATCGGGATCTGGCTCTGGAACTGCGCGATACGTTCATTGGCGCGTCGAAGCCGGCCGCTGCCTTCCAGGGCTCGCATCGCCACGGAGATCTGGCTTGGCTCCAGCCCCGGGATCATCGATGCGACCCCTTTGGCGTCGATGTCGGTGCCGTGCGCCAGTAAAGCGCCATACAACGCAACGAGCTCATCCGCGGACTGCGCCCGGTGCCCGAGCAAGGCATCGCTGAAGTTGGTCGCCGCATCCAGTTGCATCAGCAGGTCGGGGAACTGGACGTTGCCGATGAGCTTGTAAACGGTCTCGCGCGTGCGCACCGGTTCGCTCTTCTCGGGGAGGGCGGTGATGGCGGGCAGGCGCAGCATGCCGTCGGCGCTGATCTCGACCTTGCCCCGGTCCAGCGCATCACAAACCGCTGCGCTTCCCGCGACCAGGTTGGCCAACAACGGCTCCAGGAATTCCCGGGGTGACTTGGGCATCCCCAGGAGTTCGACGTGTTGCTCACGTTGCGATTCCCAACGGGCCGGAGGGATCAGCATCTGGTCGCGCTCCCGGTAGCTCAACGAGTGATCGATCCAGACGCTGCCGCGACGAAGGCTCTTTCGCAGCGACATCATCGTGCAGGCTTCCAAAGCCCGAAGGCTCGAGCGGGGGTCAAGATCGTGGACGAGACCGTGCCAAGCGGCACCCACTTCCGGAAGTTGCACGCCTTCGGGAATTTCGGCAGCAGCACCGCGTCCTTGCAACGCCGTCCACGCCCTCCACTGCTCGAATCCACGGTCGCCCTTGCGGCCCCCGAACGCCAGATCCTTTAGCGATGTCAGGCAGGCATGTACCCGCTGAACGTCCTGTGCCAGTGCCTGGCGAACTTGCGAAACGAAGCTGCCGGTGGTCACGCCGCCAAACTCGTCGAGCAACTGCCGAGCCCGCAAGACGCGATCCTGCCAGGTCCTGGCCTCATCGTGAAGGATGGCACTGGCCTGCGCCGCTTGCTTGAGCAGCCCTGTGGTGGCGCGTGCGCGGCTTGCCTGAGCGCGATCGGCAGCTTCGCGAAACAGTTGTTGGCTGCGTCGGCTCGACTGAAGCAGCGCCACATCGGTGAGTTCAAGAAGCGTGATCCGCAGAAAGCATACCAACTCGATCATCTGCCGCGATGGCTTGATCTCGCGCGTCTTGGCCGGGCGTCGCGCCTGCACTTGCCTGGCGTATGCCTGCTGCTTGGCCAGCGTCACGCCGCTCAGGTCCCAAGTGTCGGCTCCGAGCGCCTTGAGAAAGCGCACCTTCTCCAGCGTTTCGGCCAAGCTTGCCGGTCCATGTCGCCGCGAGGGCGTCTTCAGCCATTCCAGGTGGGTGGAATCCGTCTCGGGCCGAATGCAGTAGGCGAGGGCGCTCAGTTGGCGCGCCTTCGCGACCGGAACAGCGGCGCTGACATGGGCAAGGACGCTCGCCTCGATGGCGGCTAAGGCGTCGCGGGCCCAGTCCTTGAGGCGGCGCGGACCGGGAATCACGATCCGGCGGGTGTACAGCCAATGGCAGGCCGACCGTACTAGATCGTCGGGATGAGTAGCCTCCTGTGCGTGAATGCGAAGCACATCGGTCCGTTGGATCTCATCACCTTGATCAAGATCTCGAAGGCCGAGGTATGTCTTGGCCCAAAGCTGATGCTTGAAAAGCGTCTGGCTTCGTCCGTAGATCGAGCGCAGCGTCGCAATGGATGGTGGGGAGATGCCCAACAGCTGAGCCGTGTGCCGTAGTAGGCTTCGCGGCAAGACGTTGAAGCCGTCGAGCGGTCGACCGGTGGCGCGCATGAATAGCATCATCAAGGCAGCGGGCAGGCGGTGGCCGGCTCGAAATTGCTGCTTGATCGCCTCAGCTTCCGCCGATCCAAGCTCGAAGAACTGCTCGCGGTCGAACTCGCTCAGCCGGGATGGCAGGGCCTCCTGGCCGACGAATCGCAGGGCAAAGGAGGGCATGGCTGGCTCCGAAACGCAGGGCCGTCAATGTACTGGCTTCGATCCCTGGCAGGGCGACGCGCGTCTGGCACCTGCGCCATCAAACGTAAGTCCGCATGGCTGCTGGGCGTGCGAGAAAGCGCACCGATTTGCACGAAAAGTACGACAACCCCAAGTCCTGCCGGTTCCGCTCAATGCGCAGGGTCATCGACGGGCGCCGCAGTTGGACATGGGCGGCACAGGCCTGCTGCTTCGCCAAGGCGATGGCATCGAGCGCCCACTGGTGAACTTCGAGTTCCTTCAGGCTGCGGATCTTGGCCAAGGTTTCGGCCAGGGTGCTCGCCGACCAGGAGGGGCCTTGAGCCACTCCAGGTTCGTCATTTCCTCGCCCTCACGGGCCGTGTACGCCCACTCCCGGCATCGCCGGATAGCAACCGCTCCGACTGCAGTCCAGATTGTGGCCAACATCCTGGATTCGGCGACGGAAAAGGCGTCGCGGGCCCAGTCGGCGAGCCTGCGAAAACCAGGAATCAGGATGCGGCGTTCGTACAGCCAGATACGCGCCGTACCGATGAGGTCGTTCAGGTGGGCCGCCTGGTCGGACGCGACTGCGAGTAGCTCTTGCAGTTCCACGGTCTGCGTGTCGTCGAGATCCTGCACGCCCAGGTAGTCCTTGGCCCAACGCTGGTGCTCGTAGAGGGTGGGGCGACGCTGGTAGAGCGAGCGCAGGCTGGCGATGGTCAGCGTCGGCGCGCCAGGGCGTCGCTGACGGTACGCAGGAGGTTCTTAGGAACGACGGCGACGCGGTTCAGCGGGCGGCCGCTGGCGCGCAGCTGCAGAAGCAATATCGCCGCCGGCACGCGCCGATCGGCGCGAAACCGTTCGCACAGCGCCGAGACGTCCGCCTTGGTGAGCGTGAAGTACTGCTCGACGTCAAACTCGGACAGCCTGGCAGGCAGGCTGTCCGCTCCGACGTAGCGATGTGCGAAGGTCATGGCGCAGTCCAAGCCTGTCCG
>NZ_JBFTHX010000050.1:0-41766 GCF_056394465.1 Variovorax sp. 10N432 | reverse complement strand
TCGAGCCGGCTTTGGTGGCCGGCCAGCCCCTGGCTTGCGCACATAGATCTTGTCTGCCGCCGAGCGCGCAGGAATCAGCGGCTCCACACGCTGCCAGAACTCATCGGTCACCACCCACGACTCAACACGTTTCGCCAAGATCTCGATCCGTCGCCGCGCCCAATGCGGCTCGGATCGACAGTTTACCTATTTACGGATAAATTCTAACTCACGACACTAGCCATCGCAAATCAAAGTCCGAGCTTGGCACTCATGTCGCACGGACGATCGTGTCCTGAGACGGCATTCCAGCACGGGTTTCGCCTCGCATGTACTGGTGTGGAACCTGCGTCTTCGCACCCAAGGCCTCTGCCGCATGCCAAGCCCAGCGCGGATCGTTGAGCATGCCACGGCCCAAAGCCACCAGATCCGCCTCGCCGTCAGCGACGATCGCCTGCGCATGCAACGGGTCTCGGATCAATCCCACGCACATGGTGGGCACGTCGACCTCACGCCGCACCTGCGCGGCGTAAGGCACCTGGTAGCCTGGCGCCAGGGGAATTTCGGCTGGCGCACTGCCGCCCGATGACAAGTCCATGTAGTCGCATCCACGGGCCTTGAGCTCACGCGCAAAGGCCACCGCATCGTCCCCTTGCAGGCCCTCCGGCAGCCAATCGGTGCCGTTGAAGCGCATGCCCAACGGCTTTTGCGCGGGCCACGCCGCGCGCACCGCGTCGAAGACCTCCAGCGGAAACCGCATGCGATTGCGTTGACTTCCACCGTATTCGTCGGTGCGCCCATTGCCTAGCGGCGAAAGAAAGGCGCTCAAGAGATACCCGTGAGCAGCATGAATTTCCAACAAGTCCAGGCTCGCGCGGTCGGCACGCTGCGCAGCCTGGGCAAATGCGCACACCACGCGGTCCATGCCCGCCCGGTCGAGCGCGAGCGGCGCATCCCATCCCTTGTCGAAGGGCTGCGCCGTGGGCCCATAAGTTTGCCAGCCGCCTTCTTCTCGCGGCAAGGGACCGCGCCCCTGACCCGGTCGCCTCACCGATGCCTTTCGGCCTGCATGGCTCAGCTGGATGCCGATCGGCATGCTCGCGTAAGGGCGAATGGTGCGAATCACGCGCGCAAGCGCTGCTTCGTTCTCGTCGGACCACAAGCCCAGACATTCGGCGGTGATGCGCCCCGCTGGTTCAACGCCAGTGGCCTCAATCATCACGAGACCAGCGCCGGACACCGCGTATTGCCCCAGGTGCAGGATGTGCCAATCGGTCGCGCTGCCATCGACGGCGCTGTACTGACACATCGGTGAGACAACGATGCGGTTGGGCAACGTGAGGCCACGCAGGGTGAGGGGCTGAAAGAGAGCGCTCGACATCTTGTCTCCGGCATGTGGGAAAGCCATTGTCCGTGTCGCAGCGCGCCGCTCAAGCCATTGCGCCATTGAACGCCACAAAGCTGCTTTGCGCGCCTTGCAAGCATTGCTTGCAGGGCGCGCCGGTATGCTGTGTCGCCATGACGATCAAGGCACAGGCCTGCATTGCAGGCGCATTCGAACACCCCACTCGGCACGCACCGGAGAAATCCGTCGCCCAACTGCATGCCGAATGCGCGCGCGGCGCGCTGGCCGATGCGGGCCTCTCGAAGGACGACGTCGATGGCTACTTTTGCGCGGGGGATGCGCCTGGCATGGGTCCGTTGTCGATGGTCGACTACATGAATCTTCGCGTGCGCCACGTCGACTCGACGGACACGGGCGGGAGTTCCTACCTGATCCACGTCGCACATGCGGCACAGGCCATCGCGAGCGGAAAATGCAATGTCGCGCTCATCACGCTGGCAGGCAAGCCGCGCAGCGACGGCACGGCTACAGGCACGGCCCCGCGCCCCGGAAATCCCAACCAGCCCGATCTTGAATGGGAGCTTCCTCATGCGCCCGCCACCGTGAACATGTATGCAATGGCTGCCATGCGGCACATGCACGAGTTCGGCACCACGAGCGAGCAGCTCGCCTGGATCAAGGTGGCGGCGTCGCACCACGCGCAGCACAACGCCAATGCCATGCTGTGCGATGTTCTGACGGTTCGGCAGGTGCTGGATTCGCCGATGGTGGCGGACCCGTTGCACCGGTTGGATTGCTGCGTGATCAGCGACGGCGGCGGTGCGCTCATCGTCACGCGACCCGAGATTGCGAAGAGCCTGGGGCGGCCGATGGTGCGGGTGCTCGGGGCTGGCGAAAGCATCAAAGGCCAGATGGGCGGCGCCGTCGACCTGACCTACACGGGTGCGGCCTGGTCCGGTCCAGCGGCATTCGCCGAAGCGGGCGTGGCGCCGAAAGACATTCAGTACGCATCGATCTACGACAGCTTCACCATCACGGTGCTGATGCAGCTCGAAGACCTGGGTTTCTGCCGCAAGGGAGAAGGCGGTCGTTTCGTGATGGACGGCCAACTGATCTCCGGCGTCGGCGGCTTGCCCATCAACACCGACGGTGGCGGCCTGTGCAACAACCATCCGTCCAATCGCGGTGGCATGACCAAGGTGATCGAAGCGGTGCGCCAGCTGCGCGGAGAGGCGCACCCTGCCGTTCAGGTGCCCGACTGCCGGCTCGCGCTTGCGCATGGCACCGGGGGCTCATTGGGCACGCGCCACGGCAGCGCCACGTTGATCATGGAAAGGGTCTGAAGAATGAGCACGGTAGCTTTGGAAGAATCCACGCGCGTCCTGGCAGACGTTGGCCGTCAACCTGAATCGCTGAGGTTCCAAGAGGGCGCTGCGCAAGGCAGGTTCATGCTGCCCCGTTGCAGCGACTGCGGCCGCACGCACTGGTATCCGCGTGCCTTGTGTCCGTTCTGCTTCAGCGACAAGGTCGCATGGCACGATTCGCCGGGTCGAGGCACCGTGTACAGCTACACCGTGATGCGCCGGTCCAGGCCGGTCTACGCCGTAGCCTATGTCGCGCTGGAAGAAGGCCCTGCCATGATGAGCAACATCATCGGCTGTGACGTCGATGCCATTCGCATCGGCATTGCCGTGCAGGTCGTCTTCCACGCGGCGGGCAACGGCACGCTGGTGCCCATGTTCAAACCGGTGAACTGAGCACGGAAAACGCGGGCCTGGCCCGCGTGCCTGCACGCAGGTCAGGTCGGCATGGTTGGCGCGTTGGCGCTGGCCACCGCCATCTCGCGCTGGAACTTCTCGACATGCCCGAAGTACGTGGTCATGGCCTCCGTGGCGCCTTCCGCATCGCGGGCGCGCATGCGCTCCACCATCTTGTGCCGCAACGGTGTCAGCTCTGGCTGGTGCATGGCTTCCCAGGGCAGGGCCGCAGCCTGTGCCGTCACGGAATGCTGCATGAGCGTACCCAACGACTGGGCGACGATGGCCAACACATCGTTGTGCGCGGCCTGGGTCAACAGCTTGAAAAAATCGAGCGCTGCCACGGCGCGCGCCGCCATGTCACCGCGGGCCTTTTGCGCATCCATCTCCTGCAGGAGTTTCTCCAGCCCATCGAAGTCACCGTCATTGCCCTTCTCGCATGCCAGACGCAGAAGAACGCCATAGACCCTGGCGCGTGCTTCGATCAAGGCCGGCGTCGATACGCGACCCTCGGCCGATAACGCTCGCAGCGACTGGGCGAGCATCATGTACGCGCCCTTGTAAAACACCAACGGGTCTTCCTCGCGCCCGTGCTCGAAGTGCTCGACCTTGCCAATAAAGATCACATGGTCGCCAGCCTCGTGCTCGGAAGACGTGCTGCAGTGGAATCGGGCGACACAGTGATCGATGAGTGGCACACCACGAAAGCCTGGGCTGTGCGCAACGCCCTCGAACTTGTCCACGATCGAGCTTGTTGCAAATCGCGCCGAGAGCGCGCTCTGGTCCTCCGCCAGTACGTTGATGGCAAAGGCAGACGTCTCACGGAAAGCTTGCAGCAACTTGCTCGAGGTGCGCAAACTCCACAGCACCAGTGGTGGATCCAGCGACACGGAGCTGAACGAATTGCAGGTCAGGCCTACCGGCACACCTTCTCCGTCGCACGTTGTGATGATGGCCACGCCGGTGGGGAAAGTACCAAGGGCACGCCGAAATTCGCGTGGGTCGAATGGCGCGCACGCTGGTTGCTGCAGAGAGTTCATATCGGACATGTCGTTCCTTTGACCGCGCCGCTGCGGACAGTCGATGCGGTGCATTTCCGCCGATCGTTGGCGTCGAAAAATTCTAGGCATGCGAACGGCCAAACAGAAGCGCGTGGTGCGCACAGTTTCTTTGCGAGAACCGGAACGATTTCGGCATCGGCGCTGGCAGTGTTCGTCATACGCTGGGGATCGCCACGAACGCAAGCGCGTGCCCCCCGTCTGAAAGCGTTTTTACTTCGTGCGACGCAACCCCGTCATCGCGGTGCCCGACTTCCTCCCACGCTAGGACGCCCACGGCGATCTCGGCGGCACCTTCCCGCACAGTTTGAAACGCCACCCTCGCACCAACTACGGCGTGGTCATGGCCATGCGTGGCGGTACAGCGGCCATGCAACGCGACGGCCTTGGCCTGCTGTTTCCGGGCAGCCCCGAATGGGCCGACCGCGCCAGCAGTGACCCATTGCACCGCCCCAGCACGCAGCAGGACGAACTTCGGGTGTTTCAACCGCCGGTCTATGACTCGGCGATGCTGACGGAACAGCGCATCGGCAAGCTCGGTCCATCCACTATCGAAGATCGCATTGCTGCGTTTCATCCGGCGCGAGGGTGTATCGGATGCGGCTCTCGGTGCGGCATGCAAGGCCGTGGGACGGACCCTGGCCGCGCCTCCGTTTGACGCCTCGGTGACCCGGTGCGCATGGGGAACTGCAGTGGGTTCTCCCGCCATCGCAATTCGACAGCGTCATGGAGTTCTGCTGTTCGACACACCCTCGCACGCTACGGCGGCGCTGGAAGACGAAGCGTTTCACGCGGCGGCCCTCAAGCCGATGGACTTTGCTGCGGGCTCACAAGCCCGGGACGGATCTGCCCGCGACGTGCTGTATCGGGTCGATTTCTTTCACGAGCGCGTCGTCCCGGGCGCTCCGCATTGACGCCGATGCTTCAGAGACCGAGTTCCTGGCGGCGCGTGTACAAGAGATCGCTCTGATCGCGGACCGACAGCGTCAGCGCCGGGTTGACCGGTGCGCCGCGCTGGGCGATCCTGGAACGGTAAAGATCGAACAGGACGTCGCGGCGCTGGATGCGCCATTCACCCTCGCGCCGCGTGAAGTGGTCGACGTAGCGGCCAATGGCTTCGTTGTCCACCGAGTCGGTGTCGCTTGCAATCTCACCGTCCAGATACGTTTGCCGCGACGCACCTGCCGAGGGCGACAGGCGCTGGTACGCCGTGAAGTAGCTCTCGACCAACGCGCTGTCCGGCGCGTTGAATTCGACCAACACGTTGCTGACGACATGCATCGACTGCGCGATGTGCGCGTGACGCGCCACCAGCGAAGATACAAACCCGTCGATCGGACCTCTGTAGTTGCCATGGTTGTCGATCGCATCGGGGTGGTAGGCCGATCGGACAAGCGCCCAGTCTCTGCGATCGACACCACGCGCGTAGCGGAACAGCGCCTGTTCGATCGCCGTGACATCGGCGTGACGGTCTGCGGTGGTGTTGCATTTGGCGATGGGCATCGGGCTTCCTTGTCGGGTTTCCTGTGGTGGGGCGCAGCTGGACGGAAGCGCCACGTTCTATTTTCCGGTGAAGACCGGCGTCCGCTTCTCCAGGAATGCCGCCACGGCCTCCTTGTGATCGTCCGTGGCATACACCACGGCCATGTGCGAGGAGATCTGGTCCAGGTGGGAGGCCAGGTCCATGGTCTGCGCCTGGCGTGCGGCACGCTTGATCATGCGGATGGCGACGGGCGGCCCGGCGGCGATCCGCTGCGCCAGTGCCAGCGTGTGGCCCATTAGGCTTTCGTCGGAAACCACATCGCTCACAATGCCCAGCCTCAACGCTTCCTGCGCATCGACAAAGCGGCCGGTCCAGAGCAGTTCGAGAGCACGCGACATGCCGACGATGCGCGGCAGGAACCACGCCCCGCCATCGCCCGGCACGATGCCGATCTTCACGTAGCTTTCGGCAAAACGCGCGCTCGCCGCCGCGATCCGGATGTCGCCCATGAGCGCCATGTCCATCCCTGCACCGGTGGCCACCCCATTGACCGCGACGAGCACAGGCTTGTCCATCGCGAGCATCGTCAACGGGATGCGGTGCACGCGATCGGTGAGCGAATTCTTTCGATCAAGAGCAGTGTCTTCCGCCCGATCCTTCATGCCGCCGACGTCACCCCCGGAGCAGAAGGCCTGGCCCGCGCCGGTCAGCACGATGGCGCGCACATCGTCGCGTGCCTGCGACTCTTCAAGTGCGGCCGTCCAGGCCCGCAACATCGGGGTGTTGAATGCGTTTCGCTTTTCGGGCCGGTTCAGGGTGATGGTTGCGATGCCTTGCGAGACGTCAAAATCAAGTTCACTCATGGCGTGGGGCTCCTGACGCCCAATGCGTCAACGATGGTGAGACCGGCGCCCTCTTCGTGCACCAGGATCGGGTTGATGTCCATCTCCACCAGACGGTCTGCCGTGCTGGCCGCCAACTGTGACAATTTCACGAGCAGCTGGCACAGGGCCGGCACATCGCACGGCGGCCGCCCGCGGGCGCCGCAGAGCATCGGATAGCCCTTCAAGGACTGGACCATCTTCAGTGCGGTGTGGGCCGTCAGCGGCGCAGGCGCCAGCGCGGTGTCTTCGAGAACCTCGACGTAAATGCCCCCCAAACCCACCATCACCATCGGGCCGAAGCTCGCGTCGTTGACGATGCCCGCCATCATCTCGAGACCGGGTTTGCCCATGGCCTGCACCAGGACGCCGTGGATGTCGGCGTTCGGCACATGCAAGCGCGCGTTCTTCAAGATTGCTTCTGCGCCCTGCCGCACAGCCTCCGAGGTTTCGAGTTTGAGAAGAACGCCCCCGGCTTCCGTCTTGTGGGGAATGTGCGGGGACTGGATCTTCAGTGCGACCGCACCACCGATGTCGGCGGCGTACGCTACCGCTTCCTGGGAGGTCTTCGCCAGGCGCTCGGCAGGCAACCCGATGTCGAACGCGGCCAGCAGGTGCTTGGTCTCGTACTCGCACATCGTGGCTTCGGCTCCCTCCAGCGCACGCCGGGCATCGGCCGGCAACGCTTGCGCATCCGGCGCACCGAAGCGATCGTTCAACTCCTCCTGGAATGTCGAATAGGCTTGCAACCCCTGAAGACCGCGCACGCATCCCGTGAGGGTGGAATAACAAAAGAGGCCGAGCCGCTGCAGGATCTGCATGGAACTCGCGCTCGGCAGTGTGTAGGTGTAGATCAAGACGGGAATGTCCAACTCCTTCACCAGACGTGCAATCGCCTCGCCCTCCTTCTTCAGACGCGTATCGTGGGCAAAGGAAGACGCGATGATGATCGCGTCGATATAGTCCGCGTCTCCCAGCACCTCCAGCGTCTGGGCGTACGCGTTCACCCCCTGGGCCGTGATGTCCACGGGGTTGTTGGTCGACCCATACGACGGGATGAACTGCGCCAGCCGCGCCTGGCGTTCGTCGTCGATCGGTGGGACCTCGAATCCCATCTCTTCGCAGATATCGGTGAGCCAGACCGCGGTGCCGCCGGATGTCGAGACGATCGCCACGCGATTGCCGCGCATGCGCTTTCCTTGCGAGAAGGCGGCCGCCAGATCGAGCAGTTCGTCCTGGTCGTTGGCGCGCAGCACCCCATAGTGGTCGAGCACGGCATCCGTGACCCGAACAGAACCGGCCATCGCGCCGGTATGAGAAGCCGCGGCGCGCTGTCCGGCGCGGGAGCGTCCCACCTTGGCCACGATGAGCGGCTTCTCGAGTTGCGCTGCCCGTCGGGCAACCTCGAGAAAGCGTTTTGGCTTGCGGAAGCTCTCCACGTACAGCATCACGTTGCCCGTCCCCGGGTCGTCCAGCAGGTGGTCGATGTAATCGTTGAGTTCCAGATCCACCTGGTTGCCAACACTCACGATGTGGCTGAAGGCCATGTTGCGCTGGCGCCCCCGGTTGTAGAGCGCGAACCCGAGCCCCCCGCTTTGCGAGACGATGCCGGTGCCCACGCTGCCCTGGGGCGGCCTCGGCACATCCAGAGCTGGGCTGAAGGTGGCCGCAACGCCGGCATGCACATTGAAGAGGCCTTCCGAATTGGGTCCGTTCACACGGATGCCGGTGCGTTGGCAGATTTCTTCGATCTGGCGCTGCAGCGCCGCGCCTTCACCACCTTCTTCGGAAAATCCCGAACTGAAGATCACGGCATTGCGGATGCCCTTCTCGGCGCATTCGTCGAGAACACCCGGCACCTGGCGGGCAGGAACGGCGATCAAGGCCAGATCCACGCTGTCAGGCACTGCGCCGATCGACGGGTATGCAGCGTGACCCGCGATGCTGCTGCTCGTTCGATTCACCGGATAGAACCTGCCCGCGTACTTCTCACGCAAGAGCGTCAGCACGATCTTTCCACCAATCTTCGTGGCGTCGTCGGTCGCGCCGATGAGGGCGATACTGGTCGGATTGAAGAAGGTCTCAAGCATGGCGATCCAGCCGAAAACGGTTGGCCGACTCGAAGTCTTGCGCCGCGGTGACAAAAGCCCACAACTGGTCGCCACCGATGCCCGCCACCGTGCGGCCGATCCAGGCCGACCATTCGACCTCTGAGCCGAATTCGTCTCGCCAGGCCATCAGGCGACGCGTGCTCCGGTGCAGCGCGTGTTCGCGCGTGAATCCCATGGCACCGTGCACTTGGTGCGATATGGCCACCACATGCCCCGCCGCCTCGCTCACGCGGGCTTTGGTCGCGGCCACGGCGAGACCGGCCTGATGCCCGTCCGCCGCCGCTGCGACCGCGGCCGCGGCCGCGGCCGCTCCCGCCGCCACCTGCGACGCCATCATCGCCATTTGCTGCTGCACAGCCTGGAACTTTCCAATGGGGCGGCCAAACTGTTCCCGCTCCATCGAATAGCGCAGCGACAGGTCCAGCGCGGACTGCATGGCACCGACCATCTGAGCGGAGCGCCACAAGGCGGCGTGAAAGTACAAGGTGTCGGCATCAAGACCTCGACCCTCCTCCCCCACGGACGCAGCCGCCAGCGGCCATGCATCAAACAGGAAGTTGTCGCGCGGCTCACCCGCGTAGTTCTGACCCAGACTGGATGGCGTCGGCCGCGGAATGCAGACCGTGGCGTGCGACGCGCCGCAGCGTGCCACCGCGACGATGGCGTGCACGTGGCGCCCCCACGGTATGCGGTGCAGGTCTCCGCTCAGCAACCAGTCGGCACCCCGGCGTTCGAGCGCCAACACATCCGTCGTCAATACCGGGCCAAAGGCGAGGGGGCCTTCAGGCACCGCCAGTCCAGCGGCGTTCAGGGCGAACTGTCCCAGCAAGGTTTCGACAATGGGAATCGGCGCCGCTGTGGCACCCGCCGCCCGCGCAAGATCGGTCAGCAAGTCCAGGGGCAAGCACCGCCCGCCATCGTCTTCTGTGTCGATCGCCGAGGTCAGGCCGGTGTCTGTCGCCAGCCGCCACAGCTCGGCTGGCCAGCCGCCCCCCTCCAACCCGTCATATAGGTCGGCCGTGCACGCGTCGGAAAACAGGCGCGTGGCCGACTCGACCACCATATCGTTCAATTCGCTCATCGCATTCCCATGCTCTTGGCAATGATGCCGCGCAGAATCTCTCGGGTTCCGCCGCGGATCGAAAAAGAAGGTGCGTGCAAGGTGGCTCGCTCCAGCGCAGCCTGCAGCACATCGTTGTGGTCTGCCCCCAGGCGCGCCAGCTCGGGCACTACCATGCGTGCAATGTCCGGAATCTCGCGTTCGAATCCAGTCCCCAGATCCTTCACCAGCGCAGCTTCGGTGTAGGGCGTGACACCCTGCTGCAACATACCGGCGATCGACAACGACATCCGCTGAAGCGTCCATAGATGGACCACGAGTCGACCTGTCGCGGCATGCGATGAACCACTCGGCTGTCGCGCGGTATGCGCCACCAGTTGGCGAAGCAGGAAATAGGTGCTGAGCCAGCGGTCGGGTCCGCTTCGTTCATAGGTCAACTCGCTGCTCACCTGGTTCCAGCCGTTGCCGACGGTGCCGATCAGCATGTCTTCGGGGATGAAGACCTCGTCGAAAACGACTTCATTGAAATCGGATTCGCCTGCCAGGTTCTGGATGCCGTTGATGGTGATGCCCGGTGATTGGAGGTCGACGAGAAACTGGCTCACGCCGCCACGCCGATCTTCTTCCGCGCTCGCCGTTCGCGCAAAGAGAATCATCATGTGCGCGCGGTGCGCGTTGCTGGTCCACAGCTTGGCACCCGACACGCGCCAGCCGCCCTCGACCGACACAGCGCGGGTTTTGACCGAGGCCAGATCCGAGCCCGAGCCGGCCTCGCTCATACCAATGCAGAACGTGCATTCCCCCGCGGCGATGCGAGGCAGGTAAAGCTCGCGTTGCCGCTCGGTCCCGAAACGCAGGAGCACCGGACCGCTCTGCCGATCGGCGACCCAATGGGCACGCACCGGGGCACCGGCCGAGAGAAGCTCCTCCGTGACGACGTGGCGCTCCATGGCGGTTCGCTCATGGCCGCCGTACTTCTTGGGCCAGGTCATGCCCACCCAGCCGCGCGCCGCAAGCCGCTTGCTGAACCCGCGATCGAAGCCCGCCCAGCCCTCGGGGCCCGGGGTCCAGCTGCCCTGCTTTTCCTCATCGCTAAGGAAAGTCCGGACTTCTTTGCGAAGCGCCATCAGCGCCGGCGACTGAGGGAATGGCTCGAATCTGAAATGGGACTGTTGAGACAAGTCCGTCTCCTTTTATATGAAGCCGGAGCGGCGGCCTGAAGCCGCGCGCCAGGGCTGGGATATCGCTTTGGCGAAGGAATTATTAGCCGTGCCGAAAGGCGGATGCCTCACAGAAACTGCAAAGGTGCTTTTCGAGACTTACGAAAACCGATACGCGTTATCCAGGGGCGAACACTCCCTGGGTCGACCTTGATTCCGGTTTTTGCAAAGCAATTGTTCGTGTTGCTCCGCTTATCACACGCCGTATCGCTACCTAGAATTTCTTTCGTCCAGCGAGGGTCGTTGACCCCCCACGGCACCGCCACACAAACCAGGAACTGCAATGGACTTCGGCATCTTCAACCTCCTGCAACAACGCAATCAGACACTCTCATCTCACGAGATCGTCGCCAACACAGTCGAGCTCACACGCCTTGCCGACGAACTCGGCTTCGGCGCCTCATGGTTTGCGGAGCACCACTTTTCCAATTACGGTTTGTGCCCGTCGCCACTGATGTTGGTCGCCCATTGCGCAGCACTGACCAAAAACATCCGCCTGGGCCCCGGCGTCATCATCGCGCCGCTCTACACGCCTGCAAGACTCGTGGCCGAGATCGCTCTCGCGGACCAACTGTGCGGCGGGCGACTCAACCTGGGCATCGGCGGGGGCTACCAGCAGTTCGAGTTCGAGCGGTTTGGTGTATTGATGGACAACACCAAGGAGCGCACGCAAGAGATGCTGGACATCATTGAGCGCGGACTGACTCAGAAGAAGTTCAGTTACGACGGCACTTACTACAAGCAACTGCCGTCGTCGATCAGCGTGCGAACGGTGCAGAAGCCGATGCCCCCGGTCTGGATCGCCAGCGGAGATCCTGCGCTGATGCGACGTGCCATCCGTGACGACCATTCCATCTTCATCGGCGGCGGGCTCGGGAACTACAAGCGCATGGGCGGCTTGCGTGGTGTCATCGACGGCATCTGCGAGTCCGAGGGCAAGGACCCTGCCAAGGCCAAGCTGGGATTGTTGCGCTTTGCCTTTGCCAGCGATGACGACAGCGAAATCGATCGCTTCGTGGAATGCGCGCGCTACCAGCAGCGGGTGGCCGTCGCGCTGAAGACGCGCAAGGAGTCCGTTGCCGACGACTACATGATTCACGAGCAACCGTTCCCCGAAGAATTGACGCTTGAAAAGATCAAATCCAACCTCCCCGTCGGCAACGTCGACACGGTGATCGAGCGCCTGGTGCGCGACATCCGGATCGTGCGCCCGCACCACGTGGCCATCCACACCCAGATCGGCGACCTCCCGCACGACCGCATGTGCAAACAGCTGACGCTGTGGGCGGAGAAGATCATCCCGGCGGTCAAGAAGGAGGTTGCCAAGTTCGACCCGTACATCAGCGTCGCCCCCGCCGTGATCGAGGAGGCGGTCGGCCGTTGAGGCTTGCACGCGGACAACCTGATGCAGCAACCACAACAGAACATCACCCCGGCCGAAGACGACACCCACACGAGCGAGGGACCTTTGGCCGGGATCCGGGTCATCGACGTGAGCCGCGTGCTGGCAGCACCTTTCTGCGGTCAATTGCTGGCCGACATGGGCGCGGACGTCATCAAGGTCGAGGGACCGAACGGCGACGAGAACCGAGGCTGGGCGCCTTTCAACGCATCCGGCCAGAGTTGCAATTTCATGAGTGTCAACCGCGGAAAGCGCGGGATCACGCTCAACCTCAAGACCGAGCGCGGCCGTGAAATTCTCTACGAGATGCTCGCCAGCGCCGACGTGCTGATCCACAACTATTTGCCGGACGTCGCCGAAGTTCTGGGCATCGACGAAGCGCTCTTCCGCGAGAAGTACCCGCGTCTCATCGTGTGCGGCATCTCCGCATTCGGTGCCAAGGGTGACATGCGCAACCGCCCCGGATACGACTCGCTGCTGCAAGCGTTCGCGGGCATCATGGGATTCACGGGGGAGCGCGACGGGCAGTCGGTAAGGTCCGGCGTGTCGTTTGTCGACATGACGACCGGCGTCTTCGCCTACAGCGCCATCCTGTCTGCATTGATGGGCCGAGCGCGCACCGGCAAAGGTGCGAACGTGCGCGCTTCCCTGCTTGAAACCGCCTTGGGCTTGTTGAGTTACCACGGCGTCTCCTGGCTCGAAGCGGGTGTCCTGCCCCAGAAAGAAGGCTCCGGCCTCTGGAACCAGGTGCCCTACCAGGCCTTTCAGTGCAAGGACGTGGAACTGGTCACGGGCGCACTCAACGACGCGACCTGGCGGCGCATGTGCCAGGCCATCGGCCGCCTGGACTTGCGCGACGATCCGACGCTGGCGACCAACGCACAACGCCTCGAACGCCGGCAGGAAGTCATCGACATCTTTGCCGAAACCTTTCTCCAGGACACGGCCATCAACTGGACGCGAAAGCTCGGCGAGTTCGGCGTGCCCGTTGCACCCATGCACACGGTGGCGGAAGCACTCACGCACGAGCAGTCGCTGGTCAATGACATGGTGCTGAACATGACCGACCAGGACGGCAAGGCCATTCACCTGCTGGGTGTGCCGTTCAAGGTGGGCGACACGGCGAGTTTCGCCCGACGCCCTCCGCCGCGTCTGGGTGAGCACACCGAGCAGGTGCTGCGCGAAACCGTATTGCTGTCGACCGCCGACATCGCCGACCTGCGCGAGCAGGGAGTGATCTGATGGGACGGGTGGAGATCGCCGTGGGTGACAACGGCATGGTGACCTTCTGGCTGGACAACCCGGGCAAGCTCAACGCCTTGAACGAAACCATGCTGGCCACCTTGACCGACGGCATCCGCCACCACGGCGCACAAGCGGCTTGCCGCCTCATCGTGATCCGTGGCCGCAACGGAACTTTTTGCGCAGGCCGCGACGTGGCCGGTCTGCAGCGCACCGAAGGCTCGGCGCCGCTGGATGCCATGGAGCAGATCCGGCCGGCGCGAGAGCTCGCCGAGGCTTTGATCAATTGCCCCGCGCCGACGGTTGCGGCCGTGGCCGGCCGCACGGTCGGGCTCGGCATGGGCATGGTGGTCTGGTGCGACATGGCCATCTGCGAGACCGGCGCCACCTTCAGCGTGCCCGAAGCGCGCATCGGCATTCCGCCGAGCATGATCGCGTTCTCGCTCGTGCGCGCCATCGGTCCGCGCGCCACCGCCGACCTGGTCCTGCGTGGGCGCACGGTGGGCGCCGAGCACGCATCGCAGATCGGACTGATGCAGAGAGTCTGCGAAGACGCTTCGGGCATCGAAGCCGAGCTTGCCGCCCTGTCATCGGAAATCTGGCGCTGCAGCCCGGCCGCGCTCCGCAGCAGCAAGCGCCTCCTGCGCGAAATCAGCGACATGCCTTTCGAAGATGGTTTCTCGCGCGCCATCGAAGTGGCCGCGGCGTCGCTTGGCAGCGCCGATGCAATCGAAGGCATGGGCGCATTCCGCTCAAAAAGGCCGCCGGTCTGGACGCTGGCGCCCACATCGGCCCACAGCTGACGGGCGAAAAACGCCATCAACAAGATCAACGGAAAAGGAGACACGGCAATGGAAACGACAACAGGACTCGCGGGCAAGGTGGCCGTGGTGACGGGCGCAGGGCGGGGCATCGGGCGCGAGACCGCCCTGCTCCTCGGCCGCTACGGCTGCAAGGTGGTGGTAAACGACGTGGGCGCAAGCCTGCAGGGCGAGGGAGACGACATGGCGCCTGCCGATGAGGTGGTAAGCATGATAAAAGGCGCCGGCGGCGATGCGGTAGCCAACACCGACAGCGTGGCCGACTGGGACGGCGCAAAGCACATCGTGCAGCAGGCACTGGACACCTGGGGAGCGCTCGACCTGGTCGTCAACAACGCGGGCATCCTGCGCGACGGCATATTCCACCGCTTGAGCCCGGAAGCGTTCGATGCCGTGGTGAAGGTGCATCTGTACGGAAGCTTCCATGTGAGCCGCGCGGCGGCACCGCATTTCCGGGACCGCAGCACCGGCGTGTACCTGCACATGACATCGACCTCAGGGCTCATTGGCAGTCTGGGTCAGGCGAACTACGCATCGGCCAAAGCGGGCATCACCGGTCTGTCGCGTTCGTTGGCCCTGGACATGGCGCGTTTCAACGTCCGATCCAACTGCATCGCACCCCACGCATTCAGTCGGATGATCGAATCCGTTCCCGGCAAGAGCCCTGAAGAGCAGGCCGCCTACCTTGAGAAGCGCAAGGCTACAACGCGGCCTGAGCAGATTGCCACGGTGGCTGCCTTCCTGCTGGGCGATGGCGCCAAGGACATTACCGGCCAGATCTTCGGTGTACGTGGCAACGAGGTCTATCTGTACAGTCAGCCCCGGCCGATTCGAATCTTTCAGCGCGCCGATCCGTGGACGCCCGAGACCCTGGGTGAGCAGCTCGCACCCGCGTGGGCCAGTTCGTTTGTGCCGCTGGAGCGCACGCGGGATGTCTTCCCGTGGCAACCAGTCTGACGCGCAAGGGACGCTGACGATGACGTTGAACCGGCAACAGCTGCTCGAATGGAAGGTGGACGACATCGTCCAGACTTACACCGAGCGCGACACGATGCTGTACAGCCTCAGTCTCGGCCTGGGCATGAACCCGATCGATGTGGCCGAGCTTTCGTATGTGCTGGAGCCGGCGCCGAACGTTTTTCCGACGATGGCGCTGGTGCTGGGCAATCCCGGCCCCTGGACCGGCCATCCCGCTTTGGGCATCGACCGCAAGATGATCGTCCATGGCGAGCAGGGCATCGTCTGGCACCGTGGCCTTCCGGCTTCGGGTACCGTGATCGGCCAGACACGTGTGCTCGACGTGATCGACAAGGGCGCAGCAAAGGGTGCGCTTCTGCTTACCGAACGCAAGCTCTACCTGGCGGACTCGAACGAGCTCATCGCGTCGATCACGGGCACGACCGTGTGCCGCGGAAACGGTGGCTTCGGCGGTCCATCGGGGCCGGTGCCGCCGCCGCACAAGCTGCCCGATCGCGCACCCGATCTCACTGTGGACATGCCGACCACGCCGCAAGCAGCGCTTTTGTACCGGCTCAATGGTGACTACAACACCCTGCACGCGGATCCCGTTCGCGCCAGACAGGCCGGATTTCCGAGACCGATATCGCATGGGCTTTTCTCGTTCGGACTGTGCGCGCGCGCTGTCGTCCAAACCCATTGCGACATGGATGGCACCCGGCTGAAAGCATTCTCGGGACGCTTTGCGTCACCCGCCTACCCCGGCGAAACATTGCGCATCCTGATCTGGCGTGACGATGACGTCGTGTCATTCAGCGCCGTCGAGCCGCTGCGCAACGTGCAAGTGGTCAGCAACGGACGAGCGCATATCGCTTGAACGCATTTCCGCGCTGTTCCCCCGAGACCGGCATCCAGCACAACCCGAACGCCAGGAGACACCGTCCATGATCATCACGGTCCAGCGCATCCAGAACACCTACCTCGCGGCCAAGGATGCCGGCGCGCTCGCGCACTTCTACCAGTCCGCGCTCCAACTGAAGGAGAAGTTCCGCGACGGCGACCACTGGGTTCAATTCGATGCCGGAGGTCACAATTTCGCTATCGCCGGGCCGCGCGAGGCCGCAGTGGCACGGGGCGTGGTCGTGGTTTTTGAAGTCAACGACCTCGCTGCTGTGTGCCAGCGATTCGAGGAACTTGGTGGCCGTGTGGAATCTGTTCGGGATATGGGTTCGCACGGAAAGGTAGCGACCCTTGTCGACATCGCCGGAAACACGATCCAGTGCTTCCAAGGTGCCAGTGAGGGCGTTCGTATTGAACAGATACAGGAGACAACATGACGATGGTCAAAAGATTCAAATCGTGGGGCCTGGCGGCTTTGCTGGGACTCGCCTCGCTGGGAGCCGCGCATGCGCAGCCGGCCGCCCCCTTCCCCTCGCAGCCGATCAAGCTGGTTCTGTCGTATCCGCCAGGCGGGGTCATGGACCCCGTGGCCCGATTGCTCGCGCCGTACCTCACACAAGAACTCGGCCAACCGGTGGTCGTGGAGAACCGAACCGGCGCTGCGGGCACCATTGGTGCGGCCTATGTGGCGCGATCCAAACCGGATGGCTACACGATCCTGCTGGCGCCCAACGGCGTGACACTGCACCCCGTCACCATGAAAGCCACTGCCGGCTACGACGTGCGAACCGACCTCACCGCGGTCAGCATGATCGCAACGGGTCCCTACGTTCTGACGGTCAACCGCGACCTGCCGGTCAACAACGTGCGCGAGCTCGTCGAATACGCCAAGCGCAATCCCACCAAGGTGTTCTACGGCACAGCGGGGGTTGCATCGCCTCTGCATCTGTTGACCGAACTTTTCAATGGCGCAGCCGGCACCACGATGACCCATGTGCCGTACCAGGGCAACGGACCTGTGGTGAAGGCGCTCCTCGGTGGCGAGATCCAGGTCGGGTTTGATACCATTCCCGGTGCGCGCGCTTTGGCCGATTCCGGGCGCCTGCGCATGCTGGCCGTCACCACGCCCAAACGCAATCCTGCACTGCCCGATGTCCCGACGCTGGATGAGTCCGGCATCAAGGGCCTTGAGGCGGACCTATGGCAAGGCTTCTTCCTGCCCAAGAACACAGCAAGACCCATTGTCGAGCGCTGGAATGCCGCCATTGTGAAGGTGATGGCAGTGCCCGAGGTAAAGGAGAAGATGGCAGGACTTGGCTTTGAGGTTGCAGGATCGAGCCCCGAGCAACTCGACGCACGCATCCACCGCGAAATCGCTCAATGGGAGAAGGTGATGAAGACGGCCAACATCGATCTGAAGTGATCTTCCGCCAGCAGATCGGTGCGAGCCCTATCCCTGACGGGGAGATTCCTTTGCACGTGCGATTGACGTTCTGAAAGTTCAGTGCATGATTGTGCCAGTATCGAGGTCGTTCCTCGCGCCGGCGCTGGCCGCGCGGCCCAGCTCGGGTCTGGCCTCGCTGGTCACGGACGAACGCACAGAATCGCGTTGTATCGGATCAGACAGGATGTTCAACTCCATTAACCTATTTTTGAGAGTCGTGCAGGACGGGAGCCTTTCCGCCGCAGGAAAAACCTCCAACTTATCGCCCGCTTCCGTCTCCCGCCGCATTGCCGCGCTTGAGGAGGAACTGGGTATTCAGCTATTCAACCGAACGAGCCGAAAAGTCGTGCTCACGGATGCCGGAGAAGCCTATTACCAAAGAATCAAGCCGGTGCTGGAGGAGTTCCTTGACGTCCAGATTTCCGCCCGGCAGATGCAGGATGACGCACAGGGGTTGCTGCGAATTCACTCCAGAACATCGGTAGGCATACAGCTCATTGCGCCGGGCATCAAGGAGTTCTGCGAACTCTATCCAAAGGTCACCGTGGAGCTGCAACTCTCCGAAACCGCGGTGAACCTCATGGACAAAAACTTCGACATCGACATCCGTCTCGGCGAACTCGAGGATTCGTCCTTTCTAGTTCGCAAGCTCGCATCCAGCGAGCGCATCCTTGTGGCGAGTCCAGCCTACCTTGCCGCTCACCCATCGATCGAGAAACCCGATGACCTGATGCAGCACAACTGCCTGACCTATCGGCTGGATTCCGAAACGACATCCTGGCGATTCTCCAAGAAGGGCGAGCCAGCGCAGGAACTCAAAGTCGCGGGCAGCTTTCACACCAACAATGCCGAAGTTCTCAGACGTGTCACCCTCTCTGGGCTGGGCGTCTCGCTGCTCACGGACTGGGGTATTTATGCCGACCTTCAGGACGGTCGGCTGATGCAGGTCCTGCCCGACTACCGCACGACCAACTACACGTTCACCAACGGCATCTACGCCGTGTTCCGCCAAACCCGCTACGTGCCCAAGAAAGTTCGGGTGTTCGTGGACTTCATGGTGAAGCGAATGGGTGTCTCGCAGCCATAGGCGTCCGGGCATCGGGTGTTGCGGTTCGCGAAAGGATGATGTGCGTGCGCCGCACATGTGAACCCACGGGTTTCGTGCAAACATCCAGCGCGTCAGTTCAAAATATCGGAGACAAAATGTTCGCAGCCCTCACAAGACGCGCCTTGCTCGGCGCTGTCTGCATGGGTACCTGCATCGCAGCCACAGCGGTGCACGCCCAGGATCGTTTTCCCAGCCGTCCCCTCACCCTGGTGGTGGCGTATCCGCCTGGCGGGTCCACCGACCCGGTGGCGCGACTCCTGGCGCAGCACATGGCGAAGACCATGGGTCAACCGGTCATCGTCGACAACCGCCCTGGCGCGTCCGGAACCATGGGCGCTGCCTACGTGGGTCGCCAGGCGCCCGATGGCTACACGGCACTGTTCGCCCCCAATGGCGTGACCATCCACCCGGTCACCATGAAGAAGACCGCCGGCTACGACGTCCGCCATGATCTCGTGCCGGTGAGCCTGATTTCGCAGGGGCCCTACGTGTTGACCGTCGGCGCACAAGTGCCGGTCAACTCCGTGGCCGAATTGATCGCCTATGCCAAGGCTCGCCCTCAGAAGCTGTTCTACGGCACGGCCGGCGTGGCGTCACCCCTGCATCTGCTGCAGGAGGTGTTCAACCGGACCGCCGGCATCGAACTCACGCACGTGCCCTACAAGGGCAACGGCCCGATGCTGGTGGGCCTCATGGGCGGTGAAGTGCAGGTGGCGCTTGACACCGTGACCAGCGCACGCCCGCTGGCCGAAGCCGGCAAGCTGAAGATCCTTGCCGTGACCAGCCCGAAGCGCAACCGGGCGCTGCCGAACGTGCCCACGCTCGAAGAGGCGGGCGTGAAAGGTCTGACCGGGGGTACGCTGTGGCAGGGCGTCTTCCTGCCCAAGGGCACGCCGGCACCGATCGTCGCCAAATGGAACGCCGCCGTGCTGGACGCGCTGCGCGTGCCTGCCGTGGTGGCCATGCTGGCCGAGTTGGGCTTCGATGCCATCGGCACCACGCCGGCTCAGCTTTCTGACCGCGTCAACCAGGACATCGCCCTCTGGGAGGGCATCGTGAACAGCGCCAACATACCGCTCGACTGACATGCAGACAACATCCAACAAGCAAGAAGTCGCCGTCGTCATCGGCGGTGCAAACGGTATCGGTGCCGCCGTCTGCCGATTGATGGCGCGAATGGGCTGGCGTGTGGTGGTCGCCGATCGCGACGCTGCCGCGGCCGAAGTGCTCGCGCAGGAGATCGGTGGCGTGGCGCGGTCGGTGGACGTGACCGATGCGGGGCAGATCAACGCCCTTGCCAGTGGCGTCGAAACCGAGCTGGGCGGCGCCGATGCGCTGGTGGTGTCGTCAGGTGCATTTCAGCTGGTTTTGCCGCCGGAGCAGATCACCGAGGATGCCTGGAACCACATCGTGAACGTGAATCTGTCAGGGACCTTCCGCTGCAACACCGTCTTCGGTGTGCAGATGGCGAAGCGCGGCGGCGGCAGCATTGTCAACATCGCGTCGGTGACGGGCATGCAGGCCTCTCCCGTGCTGGCCTATGCGTCGACCAAGGCAGCGGTCATCAACCTCACGCAGAGTCTGGCTTGCGAGTGGGGGCACGCGGGGGTTCGTGTCAACGCGGTTTCTCCAGGGGTAACGCTGGTTCCACGCATCCTCAAACGCTGGTCCGAAGGCGGCGGCACCAGCGCGGCGGGCGATCCGGGACGACATGCGGCGCTGGGTCGCTGCGTGGAGCCCGACGAAGTCGCCGAGGCGGTCGAATTTCTTGCGTCGAAGCGCGCGAGCGCGATCACGGGCATCAATCTGCCGGTCGATGCGGGCTGGTTCGCGGCGAGCGGAACCGAAATGTACGGCGGTCCTCGCAGGGCAAAGGCCCCCTCCTGAAGCAGCGGACAGCGATCGTCATCGAAAAAACCGCCGGAGACGGCAAGGGCTGACATGACTTCACCATATCTTTCCGGCCGTGTGGTCATCGTCACCGGCGCGGGTCGTGGCATTGGCCGTGAATCCGCCTTGTTGATGGCGGCGGAGGGCGCGTCCGTCGTCGTCAACGACACGGGCACGGCGCTCAACGGGGACGGCGCAGACGCCAGCGTTGCGCAATCGGTGGTCGACGAGATTGCAGCGCGCGGCGGCAAGGCCATTGCCAGCAGCGCGGACATCTCGAAGACAGACAGCGGCGCCCAGCTCGTGGCGGCCGCGCTCGACGCCTTTGGACGCCTTGACGCCGTCGTGAACAACGCCGGCATCATGCGTGGCGCGCCCTTTTGTGAAATGGATGCCGATGCATGGGACCTTGTGCTGCGCGTCAACCTCAGCGGCGCCTTCTACTTGAGCCGTGCGGCAGCGCCGCATTTCGTCCGGCAGAGATCGGGTGCCTTTGTTCACCTCACCTCCACGGCGGCCCTGATCGGCTCGATGAACCAGGCCAACTACGCGGCGTCCAAGAACGGTGTGGCGGCACTCTCTCGCTCGCTGGCGATCGAGCTGGAGGCGCACGGCGTGCGGTCCAACTGCGTGTCGCCGCTGGCGTTCAGCCGCATGACCACAGGCGCGACCGGGCGCTCTGAAGAAGACCAGGTGGTGGTGAAGCAACGTGAGGCTGAAGGCGCCGCCGCCGTGGCCCCGCTGGTGGCGTATCTCGCGAGCGACGCGTCCAGGGACATCAACGGGCAGATCATCGGCGTGCGTGGCAAGGAAGTTCACCTCTATTCGCAGCCACGCCCCGTGCGCACGATGCACGAGAGCGATGGCTGGACGGTCGGCAAGATGACCCAAAAGCTCGCGTCGTCATGGCGGTCCTCGCTCACGCCGGTGGAACGCACGCGCGATGTATTCACCTGGGATGTCTAATCACGTCGCCACGTGCGGCGCGACATGGGCGCCGCGCTCCAGCATGCCGACCGGGAACCGGTGCGCCGCGATGCGGCTGCGGCCGGTGCACGCCTTGTGGACCGTAAAAACTGTTTCGTGAATCCGATGTTCCCAGCATTCACACGCGGCTGTTTCCTCGCACCGAAGGACTGGTAGACGAAGCCGGCTTTGGCGAGAATGAAGCGCCACGCCATCCTGGTCAACACGACGCGCGGCCCCATCGAGTCCATGAACGCGCGCTGGCGAATGCGCTCCGCCAAGGCCGCATCGCGGCAGCCGCCGTCGACGTCTTTGACGATGAGCCGCTGCCGGCGGCGCATCCGTTGCGCGACACACCTCGCCTCGTCCGGCCTCCATCTGGGTATGTGACCGAGGGCACCCACTGCCGCTTCTTTGGCCCGGCGGTCGAGCACATTCGCCCAGTCGAGGGACGGGACGCAAACGCGCCGGATGACGCCGCCAGGGTGATTCAGATCGTGGCGATGGGCGTCACAGGAGACCCGAACGCCCCTGGAAGACGCAGCGGTGGGGCCGTCAGCAGAAAAGCCGAACGCCCTTCGGCTTCAAGCGCTTGCGCCAGCTCGCCCAAGAACCACAGTTCGCCCAGATGGACCCCCAGCTTGAACAGGCAATGTTCATGCAACGGCAGAAAGGGCTTGGGTCGCGCCGCGTGAAACGAGCCACGGTCTACCACTTCCACCGCGTTGTTGTCTGCGCACAGGGCCACCACGCCGCTGTCGGTGACCCATTGCAGCAGGCGGCGATCGCTCCCGTCCAGCGCGGCACAACTCCGCCGCAGCCTTTCGTGGTCCGGCTTGCCTTGCATCTCAAGCAGCAAGTCGCTGTAGCCGGTGTAGATGCACACCATGTCGCCAGGCTGGATCTGAATGCGCTGCCGGTCAAGAGCCTCCATCCAGAGCTCGTAACCCACCACCACACGCGCGTCTCCGCACATCGCTCGCAGATTGACCAGCACGGCCCGCCCCTGAACCCCGGCTTTGGCCATCTGGTCGATCCCCAGCGGATTGGTCGGCCATGTCCCATCGACATCGGAAAGCTGAATGTCGCGTGCCTGAAATCCACCGTAGTAGGTCAGCTGCGCGCTCCCATTGCCAAGGATGTCGAAATCGACACCGACATGGCCAAGCCCGTCCCATTGCGTCGAATACTGTGTGTGCAGCGTCACCACGTCGTCACACACATAGCCCGTCGCTCCCGCCAGCAAGTCCGTGAACGGCCGATGAAAATTGCACCGGCAGCCCTCGTCTTCCGCACTGGCAGCCCAACGCGGCGGCTGCCGGCCGATGGACGATTCGCCGCCGGGCAGATTCAAGGGCAATGCGAGCGAAAAGACGCGGCCATCCCTGACCTCCTGCAACCCCCGCAACACCCGATCGGTGTCCAGCAGATTGAGCCGCCCCAGGCGGTCGTCTTCGCCGAAGTCGCCCCAGTTGGATCCCTCTGGTCGATGGGTCCATCGTTTCGTGTGCGCGGTCATCGGTTCAGTCTTGATTGACGGGATCGCGAACTGCGGCCGGCGCACGAGACCGGAACAGCCCCGGAGCACGGCGACCCCACGAACCCACGATGCCTTTGGGAAACAACACCACCACGGCGATGAAGGCGACCCCTTGCGTGATCGCCACCCACGATCCGAAGGGCGCGAGATAGTGCTCGATAGCGATGACCACAAACGCACCGACCAATGGACCCAGTTGGGTTCCGACGCCACCGATCAGGCTGATCAGCAGCACCTCACCCGACGTGGACCAGTGCACATCCGGCAGAGAGGCCACCTGGAACAACGTTGCCTTCAAGCCACCCGCCAGACCTGAGAGACCGGCCGACAGAACGAACAGTGTCAGTTTGTACCGGTAGACGTTGTATCCCAACGAAATTGCGCGTGGTTCGTTGTCCCGGATGGCCTGGATCACCTGACCAAAAGGGGAATGAACCACACGGTGTGCGAACCAGGTGCCGGCCAGAAAGACCACCGCGCAGAAGTAGTACGAGCCCCAGTCGTTGTTCAGCTCGAAGAAGCCCAGAAAAGGCAGCCTGGCGACACCTTGTATGCCGTCATCACCGCCTGTGAACGGCAACTGCACGCACAGGAAATAGACCATTTGCGCCAGCGCCAAGGTGATCATCGAAAAATAGACACCCTGCCGGCGAATGGCCAGGGCGCCGATAGGAACCCCCAAAGCCGCCGCACCGGCCACCGCCAATGGAATGGCCAGCTCAGGTGGGATTCCCCATGTCTTGGCGCCGTAGGCCGCGATGTAACTGGCCGTCCCAAAAAAGGCTGCATGGCCAAAGGACATCAAGCCGCCAAAGCCGATCAAAAGGTTGAACGCTGTGGCGAACAAGGCGAAGCACAAGACCTTGGTGAGAAACAGCGGGTAGAGGAACCAGGGGGTGATCAGCAGCAGGAGCGCGAGTCCCGCGAACAGCTGCCACGTACCCGAAGACGCGGCACATCTCAACCACCACGCGATGGCGTTTCCACGCTGCAAGCGGTTCATCACTTGTCCCTCCCGAAGAGGCCCGCGGGCCTGAGCGTCAGCACGACGGCCATGATGATGAAAATGACGATGTTTGAAGCAGGTGGGTAGAAGGTCTTGGTCAAACCTTCGGCGATCCCGAGTCCCATCCCCGCCACGACGGCGCCGGACAGGGAGCCCATGCCACCGACGACGATGACGGCGAACACCACGATGATCAGGTCCGCACCCATCACGGGATTGACGGAATACATGGGTGCCGCCAGCACACCCGCGAAGGCGGCCAGGGCCACTGCGGCGCCATACGTGAGCGTCGACAACAGCTTCACGTTGATGCCGAAACACTCCGCCAGTGCGCCGTTCTCCGTGGCGGCTCGAAGGTTGGCACCCAACTGGGTTTTTTCGATGCACAGGTAGGTCAAGACGCACAAAGTGAGTGACGCGCCCACCACCCAGACCCGGTAGTAAGGCGCAAAGACAAGGCCGAGGTCAAAACCGCCCTTGAGCGCCTCCGGCACCGAATAGGGCAAGCCCGCCGCACCGAAATGATCGCGAACCAGTCCTTGCGCGATCAGCGCCAGGCCATACGTCACCAACATCCCGTAGCGATGGTCGTAGGCCACGCGGGCGATCAACAGCCTTTCGAGCGCCAGGCCGACGGCGCCCACCGCCAATGGCGCAAGCAGCAATGACCACCAGTAGGAGATGCCCCAACTGTCGAGAAGAACCCATGCCACCAAGGCACCCAGCATGTACTGGGCACCATGGGCGAAGTTGATGACGTTCAGCAATCCGAAGACCACGGCCAGGCCCAGGCTGAGGATGGCGTAGAACGCCCCGTTGATGATGCCCAGCATGAGCTGGCCGGCCAAAGCCGTCATCGGCACACCGAACAAATCGAACATGAATTTCCCTGGCAAATAGACAGATGAAGAGAGGATGCGGGGTGTGTCAGACGCTGAGATAGCGCCGCAATTGCGCCTGCGCATATGGTGCATTCAGGTTGTCGAACGTGTCGACGACTCGACCCGTCTCCAGCACGCAGTACCGGTCTGTGACCGACGCAGCGAACTGGAGGTTCTGCTCCACCAGCAGGAGGGTGTAGCCCAGGGATCGAAGTTGCATCAAGGTGTCCCGGATCTTCTGGACAATCACGGGTGCCAGCCCTTCGGTCGGCTCATCGAGCAGGATGAATCTCGACCCCGTTCGGAGCACGCGCGCAATGGCCAGCATCTGTTGCTCGCCCCCGGACAGTTGCGTTCCCATGCTTAACAGCCGCTCCTTAAGATTGGGAAACAGCGCGAATATCTGCGCTTCCGTCATCCCCCCGTGTCGCAGCACCGGTGGGAGGCGAAGGTTCTCAAGCACGTTCAGGCGCGCATAGATGCCACGCTCTTCCGGCACATACGCAATGCCGAGCCGCGCGATGTCGCGTGGCCCCAAGCCACCGATATCCGCATGGTCAAACCGGATCGATCCGCGCTTCTTGCGAAGCAAGCCGATGATCGCGCGCAAAGTGGTGGTCTTTCCCGCGCCATTGCGCCCAACGAGCGTGACGACCTCACCGGGAAGGACCGTCAGCGACACCGCGTGCAACACGTGGGCATCGTCGTACCACCCATCCAGTTCCCGAATAGCGAGTCCGGCGGGACGTGCACTCGTCGTGTCCAGCGTCACACCCGCCGGCGACCGTTTGATCGTCTTCTCAAGCATGCGTCTGCCCCAGATAGGCCTCTATTACTTGCGGGTTGGCGGACACGTCCGCGTAGCTTCCCTCGGCGAGGAGGCGCCCTCTCGCCAGCACCGATACCCAACGGGACAGCCGGGAAACGACAGCCAGGTTGTGCTCCACCATGAGAATGGTCACGGAGGCCGCAACATCCTCGATCAGGTCGGCGGTTCGTTCGATGTCCTCGCTGCCCATGCCCGCGGTGGGCTCGTCGAGCAACAGCAACCGAGGCTTCATGGCCAAGGTCGTCGCAATCTCCAGAGCCCGCTTCTGTCCATAGGAAAGAACACCTGCCTGCACATCCAGAAAAGGCAAGAGACGGACCCGGTCGGCCAGCACTTCGATCTCGCCGTCCAGCTCGCGCAGGGTCGCAGCCGAGCGCCAGAACGCAAAGGTGCCGCCGTGGCGGCGCTGCAGTGCCACGCGAATGTTTTCCCGGACGGACATCAGTGCAAACACCGCCGATATCTGGAAAGACCGCACCATACCCAGCGAAGCAACCTCGTGAGGCGGTATCTGGGTGATGGGTTGGCCATCGAACCATATGTGGCCTGAACTGGGTGGTACGAACTTGGTCAGCAGGTTGAACAGCGTGGACTTGCCAGCTCCATTCGGACCGATGAGCGAATGCACACCGCCACGCCGCACGGCCAGATCAACACTGTCCACCGCCAGAAATCCATTGAAGCGCCGCGTCAGCCCTTCCGCTCGCAAGATGTGGTCAACGGGTTCAAGGCGCGTTTCGGCACTGGAACGGTTCATATGCGTTGATCAGGACTTACCGTCGCGCTTGACCAGAGGACATGCCTCACTCATTGGCGAATAGGCCTGTACACCGGGCACCCGAGAAACCACTTCGTACAGGTCGTACTTGTATTTCGACTGTTGCGGGGATTTGATCCGAAGCAAGTACATGTCGTGCAGCCCGCGCCCGTCCGCGCGGATTTGAATCGACTTGTTGTACATGTCGTTGATGGGCATCTCGCGCATCTTTGCAGCGACCGCATCGGCGTCGGTGGTCCTTGCCGCTTCGACCGCCCGCAAGTAATGCAGCGTGGCCGAATACGTGGCCGAATTCACTTCCGAAGGCACCTTGCCGGCGTACTGGTTCATGAAGCGTTTGGACCAGGCACGCGTCTCGTCATTCAGATCCCAGTAGAACGATGACGCGATCGTCATGCCCTGGGCCTTGTCAAGACCCAGCGCGACCACGTCCGTGATCATCACGAAGAAACCCACCAGCCGTTGCTTGCCGGAGTCAATGCCGAACTCGGCGGCCTGCTTGAGTACGTTGACCAGGTCCGTCCCCGCCAAAGCCAGTCCGATCACATCGGCGCCGGAACTCCGGGCTTGAAGCAGATATGACGAGTAGTCGATCGAGCCAAGCGGTGCGGAGGCCACGCCCACGATGCTGCCACCCGATTTCTCGATGAAGTCACGGGCATCGCGCACGATGTTTTTCCCGAAGGTGTAGTCAGCCGCTATGAAGAACCACTTCCCCCCACCCTGGCGAACCATCTGTGCGCTGGGCACATTCGTCATGGAGTACGTATCGAACGCGAACTGGAACCCATAGGGAGTGCAGGCTTTTCCCACCAGGTCGACGCTGGTTGACGCGGCATCCATCGTGATGGTCTTCTTTTCCTGGCCCACCTGTTTGAGCGCAAAGCCGACCACCGATGTGCCGCCGCCCTGAACAATGGCATTGACGCGCCCGCCGTCGATCCACTGCCGTGCGAGCGAAGTGGCCAGTTCGGCCTTGTTCTGGTGATCGGCGGAAATGAATTCCACCGGACGCCCCAACACCTTACCTCCAACATCTTCGATCGCGAGCCGAACAGCCACGTCGGACCCCTTGCCACCGATGGCTGAGTACGGGCCGCTCTGATCGCTGAGGATGCCAAGACGGATCGGTCCGCTATCGCCCTGGGCCTGGGCCATCAGCCACGGTGTCAGGCACAACGCTGCGCCAAGGCAGGCGCGCACGAAGGATTTCGAGAGGGGCATGTGGTTGTCTCCGGATCAGAATTTGTGCGGCAAATCATAGATACGGCAAGACGTCTGGTGCGTCTCGATTCGTGCATAGGATATGTTCGAAGAACGCAAAGAACAGCCGCGTCGCGCGGTAGCTTGCGTCGGTAAAGTGATCGGCCTCAAGGAGACCGTTCATGGAACCCGCTCAGATCTCACCTTCGATGATTTCCACCGCCTACGAAGGCATGGACAGGCCCGAGTGCATCTTGTGCACACGCGATTCGGGCATGTTCGTGTCGCACCGTCCCACGGGCGTTGTGCACTTGAAGCCGGATGGGACACGCAGGATCTTGGGTCAAGGAAAGAACGGCTTCACACCCAACGGCATCGCGCTTCGCGCCGATGGGAGCCTTCTCATGGCCAACATGGGCGCAGAGGGTGGCGTTTGGGAGATCACACCGAGTGGCGACATGAGACCTTTCCTGATGGAAGTCGACGGACGTGAACTCTCCGCCGCCAACTATGTGGCGGTCGACCACGAACAACGCGTCTGGATATCTATCAGTACGCAGACCAAGCCGCGAACGCTGGCCTACAACCAGCAGGTCCGGGACGGGTTCGTCGTGATGGCTGACCAACAGGGCGCAAGGATTGTTGCCGAGGGCTTCGGCTTCACCAACGAGTGCCGCCTGGCGCCCGATGGCAAGGCGTTGTATGTGGTCGAGACATTCGGCCGGCGCATCAGCCGCGTGCCGCTGGGTCAGGGCACGATCGGGTCTCCCGAGGTGTTCTGCGAACTGAGCGCCGGCGCATTCCCCGACGGCGCCGCGTTCGACTCGGAAAACCATCTCTGGGTGACCAGCATCATCAGCAATCGCCTGTACCGCATCGATCCCCAGGGCCATGCGCGCATCGTCCTGGAAGACCATGATGCGTCCACTGTCAATGCGATCGAGCGCTCATACCAAGACGGACGGCTCAGCCTCGAACAGCTCGGCTCGAACACCGGCAAATTCGTGCTTCCGATCTCAAGCCTTGCATTTGGCGGAAAGGATCTGAAGACCGTATATCTGGGCACCACCCATGGAAATGTCATCAAGGCGTTTCGAAGTCCGGTCGCAGGACATCCGCTTTCTCATTGGGCCCATTGAACACGACCGACGATCCGAAATTGAATCTCGCACGCGGGGAGGCGGACAAATATTCGGACCGGTTTATGCGGCAAACCTATGAATCTTTCGGTTTCAATGCATCTGCCGGCTCTGAAGCGCCTCCCGACTGACCCCGTATTCGCCGTACTTGCAGATCACCTTGCCTCCTCCGCTGACAACTGATCCGACCCGTTCGGATCGCCCGGCGCTCGAAGCTGTCCAACGAAGTTCGGGATCAGGTTGTCAGGCGACACGACAAACTGCCCGCCCCCGCCTCAGGGCCCGTTCACCCTGCTTGTAGGGTGCCGCAAGGCAGCAAAAGGCCGCAATCCGGGCGCGTGCCGCAGTCCATGCCGACGCATGGGCAAGGCGCGTAACGACGAGTGCGGCCTTTTGCCGCCTTGTCCGAAGGGTTGCGCCATGAAAGCAGGGTAAACAGGCCCTGATGGAATGGACACCCCCCTCGCGGCGGTAGCTATGTGCCGCAGGCATGCGTCGACCACCCGAAGCGAAACGAGCGTTCATCATGCAGTTTCGACAATTGACAGCCTTCCACCCAGCCTGATCGGTGTGGAGCCTGCGGGGCGCCCACTGTTGGCGGCTTCGTCGCCTCCGCCGTGCCGACCATGAGGATGCAGTTCGATGCGACGACGCGTTCAGCCTGGCTGCTCTTCGCCGAAACCGACGCCGCTGTCGCCCTCGCGGGCGGTCGGGACTGGGATGCGGCGGCGGCACTCGCGATGCGTAGACCGAATAGGCATGGCTCATGTTGCAATTCGGTCTACCAAAACTTCAGCCTACGTATGGACTTCAGGGCCAAGATGGAGGACAAACTGTACCTAGTTCTCATGGAGACAAAAAGCATGAAAATCAAAAGAATTGAACATATCGGAATTGCAGTTGACCAATTCCAAGAAATGATCAGCCTATTCAGGGACAAGCTTGGCCTGCCCCTTGAATATGTGGAAGAACTAACCGGACACGACACCCGGCTCGCCATGCTCCCCGCAGGCGAAACCTACATTGAACTCCTTGAAGCTGTCACCGCGAAGTCAATCGTTGCGAAGCGGATTGCCGAACACGGCCGCGGCCTCTATCACATCTGCTTTGAAGTCGATGACATCGACGCGGCGATGTGTGAATTGAAGGAAAAAGGGGTTGCCTTGGCGCAAAGCGCACCGATGGCTGGCCATGGAAATTCGAGAATCTGCTTTTTGGATCCTGAGGCGACGGGCAATGTACTGATCGAGCTTGCCGAGTTGCCGTCGCATTAACCATCGAATTCCGGAGACAATCATGATAATTAAGACGATTTCGCGCGCCGCCCCGCTGGGCATTATTTGCCTCGCGGCGGTCGGCGCTTCTGCGTATGCGCAGATTTCTGACGATGTCATAAAAATCGGATTCATCACCGACATGTCAGGGCCCTATCTCGACATCGATGGACCGATCGGCGCCGAGATGATCAAGCAGGCAATCGCAGACGCCGGCGGATCAGTGGCTGGGAAGAAGATTGAATTCTTCGTTGCTGACCACCAGAACAAGACGGATATCGCCTCCTCCAAGGCGCGAGAGTGGTTTGATAGACAAGGCTTGGACATGCTCATAGGGGGCACAAACTCAGGCGCCGCTCTGGCCATGGCAAAGGTGGCAGAACAAAAGCGCAAGCCGTTCATCGCCATCGGCTCCGGCACGTCCGCGCTAACCAATGAACAATGCTCGCCGTTCACGGTCCACTATGCTTACGACACAGTTGCCACCGCGAAGGGAACTGCACCGGCTATCGTCAAGAGCGGCGGCAAGACCTGGTTCTTCTTGACGGCCGACTATGCATTCGGGACGCAGTTGCAGGCCGACGCAACCGCTGTCATCAAGACTGCAGGGGGCACGGTCCTCGGCGCGGCACGGGCACCGCTTTCCGCCAGCGACTTTTCGTCCTTTATTCTGCAGGCCCAATCCAGTGGAGCGCAGATCCTGGGCATGGCCAATGCGGGTTCTGACACCATCAATGCGGTGAAGGCCGCCAACGAATTCGGCGTCTCAAAGACGATGAAGATCGTGGCGCCGCTGATGCAGATCAACGATGTTCACGCGCTTGGCCTCAAGGTCGCGCAAGGCCTCTATCTGACCGACAACTGGTACTGGGACCAGACGCCCGAATCACGTGAGTGGTCCAAGCCCTTCTTTCAGAAGTTCAAGAAGATGCCAACGTCGCTGCAGGCGGCGGACTATTCGGCAACGCGCTTCTACCTCGACGCCGTCAAGGCAGCAGGCTCGGACGATGGCGACAAGGTGATGCAGCAGATGAAGGCGCGCAAGGTCAACGACATGTATGCACGTGATGGCTACGTGCGCGCTGACGGACGCATGGTGCATGACATGTTCCTTATGCAAGTCAAAACGCCTGCTGCTTCCAAGAGCCCCTGGGACTACTACAACCTTGTGGCGACAACCCCTGGCGACGTCGCCTACACCTCCAAATCAGAGACCAAGTGCGCACTTTGGCAATAGCGCGACGCCCGTTTCGACGGTAAGTCCGCATGACTGCGGCCTTGCCTTTCAATGGGCGAAGAGCTGGCGTGCCCGCGCGCCGCGATGGCAGCCAGGGTGGCCATCGCCTCCTCCGGGAATGGCCTCGGCGCGACGGGCCACGGGCAGTTCAAGCAGGCACCTTTGCCACATAGTCCAGATGCGCCAGTGAGACGCTCTCCGCAGAAACTCGGCTGGCAAGTTCGGCCACTTCATTGAGTATGCGCACCACCTCCCCTGCAAGCCCCGCGCTGGCGACCAGTATGAACTGCAGGACCTCACGTTCGGTCAGCTCCAAGGCCTTGCGCAAGGCAAGCAATTTGCCGAAGGCGGCAAGAAAGCGCCGGAACTCGTCGTTCTCACGCCAACGCGGCAATTCGAACGGAGTGAACGGCTACTCATTTGCGCATCGTTTGGCAAGGCAATCGGCGCATCGTCCGTGCCGACCAACACAACGCTCAGGCGCAGATCGTTCGCAAGATACTTCAGCAGATTGAGTGATGCGCCTTGCTCACGGTAGCTGCCCGCCAGAGAATGATGCACCTCGTCGACCACCAACATCCTCGGGGCGATCCGACGAAGCAGGTCACGCCGAGTTCAAACAAGCGAGCGCTGTAGAACCGGTGCTGCCCGGGTTTCGTCGCCGGCATCTGCATCGCCAGTTTGCGTGTCCACGGGCGGCGAATTTGAAGTGCCGATCGGGGTGGAGATCGATGGCGTGCATATCCTGCGCTCGAGACAGTGGCGAGGCATCACCAAGACGCCCGAGCCGATGATCAAGCAGCGCAGCGCCATCGAACCGGCCATCAAGCACATGAAACGGACGGGGGGGCTGGGCCGCGATCCGCTCAAGGATGCGCCGGGCGATGCGCTGTATGCGGTGATGTGGGCGCCGACCTGTGGCCTGGCAGCGCCCCGCCATCGGCAAGTACCACCTTGATTCAAGTCCCCGTGTACGGCCGAGCGCCCTCTGCCGACGTCCGCAGCGTGAAGCCCAGCCGTTCCTGCAAGCTCATCAAGGACCATCCCTCCAAGAGTTCCAGCACGCGCACGCCCGTTGCCGTGATCTCGAACACCGCTTGGTCGGTATAGACCCGTTTGACGACCTGGGCTGCAGTGATTGGAAGTTTGCACTGGTCCACAAGGCGGGGCGACCCGTCGCGTGCGAAAAGGTCCATCATCACCAGCACGTTCCTTGCGCCGACGGCGAGGTCCATGGCGCCCCCCGGCGACGGCGCCTGACCTGGCTTACCCGTCGACCAATTCGCGAGATCGCCGTGCATGGATACTTCAAAGGCACCAAGCACCGTGATGTCCAGGTGTCTGCCCCGCACGATCGCGAAGGAATCGGCATGGTCGACAAAGTGACCGCCCCTGACCAATCGGACGGGGCGCCTGCCTGCATTGATCAAATCCATGTCGGCATCGTCCCCGTCTTCCAGGACCGGTCCCGAGCCGATCACGCCGTTCTCCGTGTGAACCAGGATATCGGGAGAACTCAGGAAGTTGCCAACCAGCTCGGGCATGCCGATGCCCAGGTTGATCACTGAACCGGCGGGGATGTCGCGGGCCACGCGGCGCGCAATGAGGTTGCGATCCAGACCTTTAGGGTTGCTCATGCAGCTTGCTCCATTGCCACGCCAGAGCGCAGGCCTCGCACGACGCGGCGGACGAACACGCCGGAGGTCACGACGCTTTCGGGGTCTAGGTGCCCTAGGGGCATGATCTCATCGACCTCCACGATCGTAGTCCGGCCGGCCATGCACATCACCGGGCCGAAATTTCGTGCGGCCATCCGATATTGAAGGTTGCCCCAACGGTCGGCGCGGCGGGCTTTGACCAATGCGAAGTCGCCGACGATGGGAGTTTCGAGTACATGGCCGACGCCGTCGATGATGCGCGTCTCCTTGCGCTCAGCCAGAAGGGTCCCGTAACCTGTTCGCGTGAAGAAGCCGGCAATGCCGGCCCCGCCGGCGCGGATGCGCTCCGCAAGGGTCCCCTGGGGGACGCATTCCAGTTCGATCTTTCCTTGCTGGTACAGGCCTTCGAACACATCGGATTGCCAGGACCTCGGGAAGGAGCAGATGATCTTTCTCACACGGCCTTCAGCGAGAAGTCGGGCCACGCCTTCCCGGCCGTTGCCTGCATTGTTGTGCACCAGCGTGAGGTCGCGGGCGCCCTGGTCGAGCAATGCGCCAATGAGCCCGGAAGGAACGCCGGCGCCACTAAACCCGCTGACAAGGACCGTGGCTCCGTCGGAGATGTCCGCTACAGCTTCTTCGAAGCTATCCAGCACTTTATTCATGGGATGACTCTTCAAGCTCGACAAGCACCCCGAGAAAATTCTTCGGATGCAGGAACGCCATCTTCTGGCCGAAGACGTTCTTCGAGGACGCTCCGCCCAGCGGGCTCACACCGGCAACGCCCAGCGCACCCAGGCTTTCATCGAGGTCGGAGACGCCGAAGGAGATGTGATGGATACCGCCGCTGGGGTTGCGCTGAAGGAACTTTCCGATCGGGCTATCAGGTTGCGTTGGCGCCATGATCTCAACGCCGGTCCGACCTTCCAGCGTGACGTGGAACATCCTGATCTTCTGATCGCGATTCTCGGAAATCTCACTGATCGGCAGACCGTAGACATCCCGGCACAGGCGCCTGGCCGCTTCGAGGTCCGGTACGGCGATGGCGACATGCGAAACGTGGTCAAACATGGCTCGCGCTTTGAATTCTCAGTGATCCCAGCACCTCGTCGGTGTGGGCACCCAGCAAGGGAGGGGGACGGGAAATGGCCGCCGGCGTTGCCGAAAACTTGACGGGGAATCCAAGCGTCCGGCCGCTGCCTCCCGAGGCGAGCGGCATCGGCAGAACCATCTCTCTGGCCTCGCACTGAGGGTCACCGAGCGCCTCGGAAACCGTGTTGATCTTGCCGGCGGGGATGCCTTCCGCGCGCAAGCGGCCGATCCAGTGATCCGCCGACCGAACCGCTATCGCAGCACCGATGACACGGTCCAGTTCATCGCGATTCGCGACCCGCAGGGCGTTGGTCGCGAAGCGGGGCTCCGCGGCCACCTCTGGCATTTCCAGCAGACGCGCAAGCCTTTCGAACTGCCGATCGTTGCCCACCGCCACCGCGATGGCTCCATCCTGCGCTTGGTAGGTGGTGTATGGCACGATGTTCGGGTGGCCGTTCCCGTAGCGCTTAGGAGGAGCGCCGGTTGCAATTGCGTTGCCCGCAACGTTGGCCAGGAGAAAAAGTCCGGACTCGAATAGCGAGGCCTCCACTTTCTGCCCCTTGCCGGTCTGGGTCCGCGAATAGAGTGCCGCAACGATGCCATTGAAGGCCAGCAGGCCGGTCGTGATATCCACGACGGCGATACCGAACTTCATCGGCCGGCCATCAGGTTCCCCGCAAAGGCTCATAAGGCCCGATTCCGCCTGCAGAATGAAGTCGTAGCCTGGCAGTTCGGCATTTGGCCCGGAGGTGCCATAGCCGGTAATGCTGCAGCGTATAACCCTGGGCGCGTTGAGCTCGAACCAACCGTCGTCCAGGCCCCACCGACGCAGTGTTCCCGTCTTGAAGTTGTCGACCACCACATCGGACGTCCTGATGAGTTCCTTCAGTTGTGCCAGCGCGTCGGCCGTGCTGAGGTCGAGAACCACGCTGCGCTTGTTCCGGTTGAAGGTCAGGAAGTAGGCCGATTCGCCGTCGACGAAGGGGGGACCCCATTGGCGCGTATCGTCGCCGCCGGGTGCCTCGATCTTGATGATTTCTGCTCCGAGGTCCCCCAACTGCATGGTGCACAGGGGTCCCGCGAGGATGCGGGTCAGGTCGATCACCCGTACACCCGCTAGCGGACCCGGTCGACCTTCGGTCTGGGAGTTCATGGGGTGCCCAGTTTCAGGAAGCTTGTCGACGCAGCGACGGGGGGCTGTTCAGATCCTGAGCGAGCCCTTCCAGGTAGGCCTTGACCTGGTCTTTGTTTTTGAGCCGGAAGCTCTGGAAGTCGGGTTTGCGGCCTTCGAGGAATGCATTCATGCCCTCCAGGCACTCTTCCGAGCCCCAGACATGGGCCAATAGTTCCATGCCGTGCTGCCACGATGCGTAAAGCTGATCCGACTCGAAGTTTAAGCTCTTCTTTGTCAGCCGAATGGTCTGCGAGCTGTGATCCTTGATCGAAGCGCACCACTTGAGCGTTTCCTCGAGCAGGTCGTCGTGCGGCACGCACTTGTTGATCAGCCCAATGTCCGCGGCTTCGGCTGCGGTAAAGCGCCGCGCCAGGAAAATCATCTCCCGCGCCAATCGCTCGCCAATAATGCGAGAAAGATATTGGGTCGCGCCCACGGTCGGGCATGCACCCACCTTGGCACCGCTCTGCCCAAGCACTGCCCTGTCGGAGGCGATGACCAAGTCGCACCACAGGGCAAGTTCGTGGCCGCCCCCCATGCACCATCCATTTACCATTGCGATCACCGGAATGGACAGGCCGCGAATCGTCATGGCAACGCCTTGCATGCGGTCGTTCCACATCGCGCCATTGGTGAAATTGAGGCGGCGCATCGCGTAGAAGTCGCCGCCCGCGGAAAAGGCTTTGTCGCCGGCACCCGTGATGACCACGCAAGCGATGGACGGGTCGTCCTTGGTGGAACTCAGCGCCGCGATCATTTCGTCCAGAGTCTGCTCGCGGAAAGCGTTGTGGATCGAGGGACGGTTGATCGTAACCCAGGCTACTTGGTCCTTGACTTCATACAGGATGTCCGAGAAGTTTGGTTGAGTTTGAGTCATGTTTTTTCTCCTTAGTACGTGAATGGGTAGGCTTTGTTGATTCAAAGGGTGGTGTGGGAATGGGTCAGGGAGTCAACGCAGAAAGGTTCTTTCGAGGACTGTCGGTAACGGTCGCTGAACCGGGCTGACGCTGGAAGAGGTTGTTTCGCTCAGCAACTAGGATGGCAAGGATGCCCAGCGTGCTCGTGACCACCATGCACACTGCCACCCACCCGGAACCGCCGGACCACGAGACCAACCCTGTGGCGATGACGGGTGCGAATGCCCCGCCGATGACGGATGCGCTTTCTCGCCCAATCGAAATACCGCTGTAACGCACCGCCACGGGAAAGAATCTGGCGAAGTAATCCGGCTGCACTGCAGAGATTGCCGCGTTACCGACTGCAAAACCAAGCGCCAGCGCTACAAATATCATGGCTGGCGCCTTGCTCTCGAGCAGCCAGAAGAATGGAAATGCGAGCGCGGCCTGGAAGAAGAGCCCCCACAAAAGCACGTTCTTACTGCCGACTCGGTCGGCCAAATGCCCGTACAGCACGCAGGTAACGCATTCGATCAGGGCTGCAACCAGGATCGCGTTGAGCACAATGCTCTTGGGCAGTCCAACTACCGTCGCCACATAGGTGAGACTGAATGCAGCGAAAATATAGAAGCTGAAGCTCTCGGCCACTCGGATGCAGAAGACGACCAGGATGCTTCTCCATTCACGCAGTGCCGCAACGGCAGGGCGGTCTTCCCGCAAACCGCGCTCTGTGGCGGCGGAAAATTCGGGAGACTCGGAAATGCTTAGGCGTATATAGAGTCCTACGGCAACCAGCACCGCGCTCATCAGGAAGGGAAGGCGCCATCCCCACGCAATGAACTTCTCCTCGGGCAGCAGCGACGCCAGGCTGAAGACGAGGGAGGCCAGGACCAAGCCTGACATGATCCCGACAGTGATCAGGCTACCCCACAGACCGCGGCGCCTGCCACCTGCGTGCTCAACAGTCATAAGTGCGGCACCGCCCCATTCGCCACCGGTCGCAAAGCCTTGCGCGAGGCGAAGGATCAGGAGAGCAGCCGGCGCCCAGATTCCGATCTGGTCATAGGTAGGAAGCATCCCGATGAGCAGCGTCGAGAGACCCATTATCAGCAGCGTAGCGGTCAGCAGCGCTTTTCGGCCGACCCRGTCGCCGTAGTGCCCAGCCACCAACGCACCGACTGGGCGGGCCAGAAAGCCCGTTGCTGACGAACCGAAAGCCAACATCGTTCCTACCAGCGGATCGAACTGCGGGAAGAAAATGCGATTGAAAACCAGCGCTGCAGCCGTACCGTAGATAAAGAAGTCGTACCACTCGATCATGGTTCCGACGGTCGCGGCAAAGCCGACCTTTCTCATTGAACTTTTCATGTGTCTCCTTCGATATTTGGACCGAGTCCGCCAGTCCTTTTGCGCGGTATGCGAGGGAGTTTACGAGCTGGTCCGAAGGCGCACAAAGACCGAATCGCGATCGGAGCTATGCGCAATTGGCTTAGCCATAACTTCCGAACAACACGAATCGCATTCGCTTGTCGCGCCCGCTCGCTGGTGCCCGCTTGAAGTAATGACGGGCAGCAGGCTCTCCTTGGCTCGACGCGCTCGTCGTGCGCGCGGCTGGGCTGGCAAAGGGGTGCCTTCAAGAACGGCGCGGTTCCAGCGGCGAGTTGGCGTGTCCATCCCAGCGGACGGCACTGCCGCTGCGGGCGATGCCAGCTCCGCAATCGGAGTCAGCGCCTCTACTGCGCCGAGGGAAGCTGCGTCGGCAAGCGAGCCAGCTCTTCGAGCACGAGGCCTTCGACTGCTTCGATCGCTGGTGTGACTTCGCGTTTAGCGCTGCGCGCAAGCGCTACGATGCGCTTGACCGCCGGCTCCAGACGTAGAAAACCGAGCCTGCCGGCCGAAATGTGCGGCTCGGCAGTGCTGTACGGAGCGATGGTCGCGAGCCGCCCTTCCATCGCCATGCTCAGCACCACGTGGATACTGTCCAACTCCATTTCATAGTCGAGTTCCACACGATGGATGACGAGCCATGGCTCCAGGACCACCCGGAAGCCATGAGTTACGGCCAAAGGAAACCTGCGAAGCTCCTCGATCCGCACGACCCCTTCGTACCCCAAAACCATTTCCGGCGCCGCCACCAGCACCAGCTCCTCGTCGAACACGCCACGCGCTTCGATCGCCCGGGAGCGCGATGGACTGGTCAGGACGGCGACATCGATGCGTCCCACCTCCAGCCACTCAACGATGAAGACGCTCAAGCCTTCGATGACGCGCAGCACCAGGCCAGGATACTTCTCCCTTACTACGGTGTGCAGGGGACCGGCGAGCAGGAAGGACAGCGACGGCGGAAGGCCTAGGGTGACATGGCCCGTGACCCCTTCGCGAGGCGCGACCAGTTCGAACTTCAGGCTCGCGATGTGCGCATTGATCTTCTGAGCGTGCTCGAAAAGTCGCAGGCCGCTCGAAGTGGGCTGGACGCCTCGGGCCTTCCGGATGAGCAGTTGCACGCCGAGCTCATCCTCCAGCGCGAGGATCTGACGGCTGAGCGCCGGCTGTGCGATGTGCAGGATTTCGGCTGCCGCGCTAAAGCTTCGCGACGAGACGACGGCGACGAAGTACTTGAGTTGACGCAGCTCCAAGGCAAGATCCGGCGACTAGTTCAGACTCTCTCACTTTACACTGCTCAAAGTGCGCGCGAGCGCCGCGGGGGTTTTCACTCGAAGCTCCAACGCGTGTCGATGGACACGCCGCTGCGCGTGAGCACACCCTGACCAGCGGCATTGCAGCGCCGGATCACGTCAATTTCGTCGACCGTCTGGACCTTCCGGTCCTTGAGCAGAATGCGGCCGTTGACAAACACGGTTCGGACGGCATCTCCGACGGTCGAATAAACCAGGTTCTGGAGCTCGTTGTGGTTAGGCGCCCATTCCGGCCGCAGCATGTCGAGCAGGACAACGTCAGCCTTCTTGCCGACTTCCAGCGAGCCGATTTCCTTGTCCATGCCCAATGCCCGGGCGCCGTTGATTGTGGCCATTTCAATGGCCGTCTCGGCCGTTCCCGCCGCGGGGTCGCCGCAGTACTCTTTAGGTAGTAGAGCGGCCAGGTGCATGGTACGAATCATGTCGGCATGATTCGAGGAATCGGAGCAGTCAGTGCCCAGACACACGTTCACGCCCCGCTCCAGCATCTTGGGGAATTTGGCGTTTTCGAACAGCCCGCAGTTCAGCTTCACGGCCGTCGCAGGGCAATGCACGACATTCGAGCCTGTGTCGCTCAACATCTGCACCTCGTCGTCTGAGACATGGACCATGTGCACATAGACCACATTGGGGCCGGCCACGCCCAGCCGGTTCAGGTGCTCCACCGGTCCCATGTTTTTTGTCTTGCGCATGTGAGCCACTTCTTCCGGGAAGGCGGCCAGGTGGAAATTCAGCAGCGTCCCGAAGTCGTCGGCCATCGCTTTCGATTCGACATACAGTTTGTCGGTGCAGCGGCCCAGGCCGACCACATCGACACACGCCTTGACCAGGCCACCGTTGTAGCCGTCACGGTACTTCCTCATGAAGGATTTGTTGCAGCTAAGGCATTGTTCCGTATCTTCCATCAGCATGCCGTGGCCCAGGATCGCCTGGTCAAACGATCGGCGACCCATAAGGCCACGCATCCCCACACGGCTGATCGCCTCGATGACCGCGGCCGGGTTGTACGACCCGGCTTCCAGGAAGGTGGTTGTACCCGACTTGAGCATCTCGATGAGGATGGCGAGCCCACCTGCCACCTCGTCCTCGGCCGTCAACACCGGCGCGATCTTTCCGTGCACGAAGTTGGACCAGTCCCAAGAGCGCAGGCGCTCGGGCGTCAGCCCCCGGTGTAGCGTGTGATAGAAGTGCACGTGGGAGTTGACAAAGCCCGGAAGAATCAGCTGGTCCGAGCAATCGACCTCGTTCCTTGCTTCCACTGTGTGCGCGAGCTGTTCGCGCTTGCCTACAGCCACAATCATGGCACCACTAATGGCCACCGCGCCGTCACGAATCACGCGCCGCCGACCGTCCACGGTGACGACTGTGCCACCACTCAACAAGTAGTCTGCCTGGATCAAGATCTAGTCTCCTTTTTTGGTAGAGCCGCACCGGGCTGAGATTATCGGTCGGCTGCTTAACATGTTTGACGCACCAGCCCGCACACATCACGCGTCGGCTCATTGCCGAACGCTCTCGAAGGGCTGACGCGCTACCTTAGCCAGCTTTCAACAGCAACGCAAAGACCAAAGGCGAATCTGGCCAATGCCGCGACGGCATGGGCCGCCCCACGAAACGCTGCGCGCACCACGCGATGTCCGTCCGCGCCCGCTCACCCATCCCCTAGGCCTGCCTACCTTCTCCTCTCTCGCCGCTCTCGCCGTCTGGTTGTCAATAACCAAAAGCAACTGTGCCGCATCCACTGCTAAGTAACTTCCTTGGCGAGTACTGGCTGGGCAGCCGATGGAAAAGCTGATCCAAGACCCTCTGAGTTAGTTGGACGCGAACTTTCCTGGCGCGCAGCGACAGGGGGCTTGCCCAACGGCCCGGCCCAGCCTTGGCACGCAGTTCACGAGCCCTCGGATGTCCAGGGTGAACTCATGTCCCGTGAAAGAAAGGTCAGTTGCATACCCCCGCGCTCCTGACGCTCGCGATTTTGATGCACAACGCCAGCTGCCGAGAGAAGGGGCGCAATGTTGAGTCTGGGCAAGCCTTACCGCTCTGGCGTCAACGTCGAATCCGCCTCAGCCAGGCATCCACGCCTCCCATGATGCCCTTTCGGAAGGCCAGCACGCAGACGACGAAAGTCAGCCCCGTGACCATGGTCACGGATTCGCCCAGCGTGTTGAACCAGTCGACGGTCGTGATGCGGGCCAGCAGGTGGCCCAGCTCGCCGATCTTGTTCTCGAGCAGCACCACCACGGCCGAGCCGACCAGCGGCCCCGACAAGGTGCCGAGCCCGCCGACCAAGGTCATCAGGATGACCTGGCCCGAGGCGCTCCAGTGCACGTCCGACAAGGTCGCGAAGCCCAGCACCAGCGTCTTGAGCGAACCGGCGAGCCCCGACAGCGCGGCCGAAATCACGAAGGCCAGCAGCTTGAAGCGGCTCACGTCATAGCCCAGCGAGAGCGCGCGCGGCTCGTTCTCCTTGATGCCCTTCAGCACCTGGCCAAAGGGCGAATGGATGGTGCGGACGATCAGCAGGAGGGCGGCCACCACGATCACCAGCGTGACGTAGTACATCGTGAGGTCGTTCTGCAGGTCGACCAGTCCGAAGAGCTTGCCGCGCGGCACGCCCTGCAGGCCGTCCTCGCCGCCGGTGAACTTGGCCTGCAGCGCGACGAAGAACACCATCTGCGCCAGCGCCAGCGTGATCATCGCGAAGTAGATGCCCTGGCGTCGGATCGCCAGCAGGCCGAA
>NZ_JBFTHX010000049.1:0-42143 GCF_056394465.1 Variovorax sp. 10N432 | reverse complement strand
ACGCCAGGATGTTGGTCTGGAAGGCGATGCCGTCGATCACGCCGATGATGTCCACGATCTTGCGCGACGAGGCATTGATCGAACCCATGGTGTCGACCACCTGGCTCACCACGCTGCCGCCCTTGACGGCGACTTCGGAAGCGGAGACGGCGAGTTGGTTGGCCTGGCGGGCGTTGTCGGCGTTCTGCTTCACCGTCGAAGTCAGTTCTTCCATCGAGGCAGCGGTTTCCTCCAGCGAGCTCGCCTGCTCTTCGGTGCGCGACGACAGGTCCTGGTTGCCCGTGGCGATCTGGCCCGAGGCCGTCGCGATCGTATCGGTTCCCTCGTGCACCTCGCCGACGATCTTCACCAGGCTGTCGTTCATCTCCTTGAGCGCCTGCAGCAACTGTCCGGTCTCGTCGCGCGTGCCCGCCTCGATACGGCTGGTCAGGTCGCCGCCGGCCACCGTTTGCGCCACCTGCACCGCGCGGCCCAGCGGTCGGGTGATGCCGACGGCGAGCCGCCATGCGCACAGTCCGCCCAGGCCGAGCACCGCCGCGCCGAGGGCGAGCAACAGGTTGCGGCTGGCCCGGTAGCTGTCGCCGATCCGGACCACCGTGCCGTCGATCGCGCGCCGCTGCATCTCGAGCAGGTGCTGGACGTTGTCGAGATAGACCTTGGCCGCCGGCATGAACTGGCGGTCGAGCGCCCGGTTGGCTTCCTCCATCGTGCCCTGGGCCTTGGCCTTGACCACGGCGTCGCGCCCTTCGAGGTAGCTGGTCCGGACTTGCTGGAATCCCGCCCAGAGCGATTTCTCTTCGTCGCTGACCAGCAGCGGTTCGATCTGCTTCTGCAGTTCCTGCGCCTCCTTGGTCGAGTTCGCGCTCTCCTCGGCGAAGAAGGGGCCGAGCGACGGGTCGGCGCTCTTGGCGATGGCGGTGGTGCGGCGTACGCCGACCGCCACCAGCCGATACCAGTCGCTGATCAGCCGCTCCTTGGCCAGCGGTTGGGCGGTGATGGCTTCGGCGGCCGCCGTCACTGCCTGAAGGCGCCAGATGCCAAGTGCCGTCATCAGCGCCATCAATGCCAGCACCAGGCCGAATCCAAGGCCCAGGCGGGTGCCGATCTTCCAGTGTTTCACGTGCGTTCCTCGTTGCCGGCCACGCTGGCCGTTCGAGGAATATCGGCAGACGGGCGCGAAACTGAAGGCCCGGCCCTCCGTTCAGCCCGTGAAGCCGCCTTCGTCCAGGAAGCGCTGCTCCTCGGCCGTGGTGATGCGCCCGAGCGCCGCGTTGCGGTGCGGGAAGCGACCGAAGCGCGCCACGATGTCGCGGTGCAGCACGGCGAAGCGCTGCGTGTTGGCGTCGAGCGAGCGGTTCAGCGCGACCGAGCGTTCCTGGTCGGCCAAGGCCTCGGAGTGCATGAAGGGCAGGTAGAAAAACGGGCGCAGCGCCGGCTCGACCTGCTGGTCGAAGCCTGCCCGGACCGCCGCCCGCGCGATCGCCAGCGCCTTGCCGTCGGTCGCAAACATGTGTCCGCTGCCGCGCCAGGCGTTGCGCGGCAGCTGGTCCAGCAGCACCAGCAGCGCCAGCGCGCCTTCGGCGTCGGCCGCCCAGTGATCGAGGCCACCGGTGGCGGCGAGGTGGTGCGCGGCCTCGAAGCGGGTCTTGAAATCGGCATCGAAGGCGTCGTCCTTGGCGAACCAGCGGCGCGGGCCGGCCGCGCGCCAGAAGGCCGTGACGGCACCGGGGGAGGGAAGCTCGGTCATGGGGCGGATGATGCCATCGAGGCGGGCCAAAGTCGGGGTGGTGGCCGACAGCGCGCAGCCCCGTTGCTGCCTAAGCTGCGTGGATCACAACCAGATGGAGATCAGCATGACCCGATACGGACAACTCTTGCGCCTGGCACTCGTCGCGGGCGTCACGACCGCGGCCTTGGCCGGCTGCGGCATGATGTCGAAGTCCAGCACCGCGAGCTTCAGCGGTGCCATGAACGCGGCCAGCGAAGTGCCGCCCAACATGACGCGCGGCAGCGGCATGGCCGAAGCCTGGCTCAACAAGGACACCAACGTCCTCAAGTACAAGATCACCTACGAAGGCTTGAGCGGCCCGGCGACGGCGGCCCATTTCCATGGGCCGGCCACCGCGGGCGCGAATGCCGCCGTGGTCCTGCCCTTCGCGTCGCCGGCCAGCCCGATCGAAGGCCAGGCCACGTTGACGCCGGCCCAGGCGGCCGACCTGATGGCCGGCAAGTGGTATGCCAATGTCCACACGGCGGCCAATCCGGGTGGCGAGATCCGCGGCCAGATGCTGCCGAAGATGTGAGCCTGCACGCCTCATGGAAACCGACGACGACACCAAGCCTCCGGCCGCGCCGGAACTGCGCAGTTCGTACCTGGAGGAAAAGGCCTTCAAGTCGCGCACGCTGCTGATCTTCGGATCGATCACCGATGCCGTGGCGGCCGACGTGACGCGACGGCTGATCGCGCTCGACGCCGACAGCCAGGCGCCGATCGACATCCTCGTGAGCTCGCCGGGCGGCCACCTCGAATCGGGCGACGCGATCCATGACATCGTGCGCTTCATCAGTGCGCCGGTCCACATGATCGGCACCGGATGGGTCGGCAGCGCCGCCACGCACCTGTTCCTGGCGGCGCCGCGAGAGCGCCGCGTCTGCCTGCCCAACACCCGTTTCCTGATCCACCAGCCGAGCGGCGGCGCCGGCGGGCAGGCCACCGACATCGCCATCCAGGCGCAGGAGATTGTCAAGGCGCGCGAGCGAATCGCCCACGAGATCGCGCGCGAAACCGGCAAGCCGCTGGAGGAGGTGCTGGTCGACATCGAGCGCGACCGCTGGCTGTCGGCCCAGGAAGCGGTGGCCTACGGGCTGGTGTCGCGGATCATCGAGCGGAAGACCGAGTTGCGCACTTAGCCGTCCGCGGGCGGGACGCTGCGAGGGCTGGCGCTTGGTGTCAAATGGCGCCATGACCGCCACCAAGAAGCCTCGCACCGCCGCTCCTCCTGCTCGTCCCCGCGTCGACATCACGACCGCTCAAAAGGCCTTGGTGCTGCAGGGCGGGGGCGCCCTGGGCGCCTACCAGGCCGGCGTCTATGCGGGCGTGTTCGAGAAGCACAAGACGCTTGACTGGGTGGCCGGCGTTTCGATCGGCGCGGTCAACGCAGCCTTGATCGCCGGCAACCCGCCCGAGCGGCGGGTCGATCGGCTGCGCGAGTTCTGGGACCTGGTGTCGTCGGGGCCGACCCAGCGCCTGCCGGCCTGGTGGGGCGGCGACCGCGCGGCACTGAACCAGTGGAGCGCCGCCGCGGTCGCGATGTTCGGCGTGCCGGGCTTCTTCGAGCCGCGCCGCACGCCGGCGCTGCTGCTGGGCGGCTCGGCGCCGCTCCTGAGCTACTACGACACCTCGCCATTGAAGTCGACGCTCGAACGGCTGGTCGACTTCGACCGCATCAACCACTGCGAGACCCGCTTCAGCGTCGGTGCGGTCAACGTGCGCACCGGCAACTCGCTGTACTTCGACAACACGCTGCAGCGCATCGGCCCCGAGCACATCATGGCGAGCGGCGCGCTGCCGCCCGGCTTCGCGCCGGTGCACATCGACGGCGAGGACTACTGGGACGGCGGCATCGTGTCGAACACCCCGCTGCAGTACGTGCTGGACATGCACCCGCGCAGCGAGTCGCTGATGGTGCTGCAGGTCGACCTGTTCAGTGCCCGCGGCGCGATGCCTCGTACCCTGGCCGAGACCATGGAGCGCCAGAAGGACATCACCTATTCGAGCCGCACGCGCATGAACACCGATGCCCTGGCCTCCAACATGAACCTGCAGCAGGCCATCGCCGACCTGATCGGCAAACTGCCCGCGGCGCTCCAGAAGGACCCCAGCGTGCAGGCCGTCTGCGGCCAGCTGAACCACGAGCCGATCGAGATCGTGCACCTGATCTATCGCGACAAGCCCTACGAGCTCGACTCGAAGGACTACGAATTCTCGCGCGCCTCGGTGGACGAGCACTGGGACGCTGGCCTGCGCGACATCCGCAACACGCTGGACCACCCCGAATGGCTGCAGAGCGCCGCGCTGCCGAATGGCGTCACCACTTTCGACCTGACCGAGCCGAATGCGCGCCGGGTGCGCCATCCGATGGCGCTGCCGCAGGTGCCGGCGGCGCGCTGAACCCGATCAGGCTGCCTTAAGCCTGGCCGCGCAGGCTTGGCGCACGGGCACGCAGATTGCACGCAGATCCATCATCCTCTTCACTCCAAGGAAATCCCATGCAGCTCAAGGACAAAGTCGCTTTCATCACCGGCTCGGCCAGCGGTATCGGCAAGGAGATCGCCATCGTCTTCGCCCAGGAGGGCGCGAAGATCGTGATCGCCGACCTCAACAAGCAGGCGGCGGACGCCACCGCCGCGGAACTCAAGGCCAGCGGCGCCGAGGCCATCGGGGTCGGCGTCGACGTCACCAGCGAGGAGCAGGTCGATGCGGCGGTCGAAGAAGCGGCCAAGGCTTTCGGCGGGATCGACATCCTGATCAGCAACGCGGGCATCCAGATCGTCCATCCGGTCGAGGAGTTCAGCTTCGCCGACTGGAAGAAGATGCTGGCGATCCACCTCGACGGCGCCTTCCTGACCACCAAGGCCTGCCTCAAGCACATGTACGCCCAGGGCCGCGGCGGCAGCGTGATCTACATGGGCTCGGTGCATTCGAAGGAAGCCTCGCTGCTGAAGGCGCCCTATGTCACGGCCAAGCACGGCCTGATCGGGCTGGCCAAGACCGTGGCCAAGGAAGGCGCCAAGTACAACGTGCGCGCCAACGTGATCTGCCCGGGTTTCGTGCGCACGCCGCTGGTCGAGAAGCAGATCCCCGAGCAGGCGAAGACCCTCGGCATCACCGAGGAGCAGGTGATCAAGAACGTGATGCTCAAGGAGACGGTGGACGGCGAGTTCACCACCACCGACGACGTCGCGCGCGTGGCGCTGATGTTCGCCGCCTTCCCGACCAATGCGCTGACCGGCCAGTCGCTGGTGGTGAGCCACGGCTGGTTCATGCAGTGAGCGTGAGCCCTTCATGGAGCTGAGGCAGCTGCGCTACTTCGTGAAGATCTGCGAGCTGCGCAGCATGGGGCGCGCGGCGCTCGAACTCGATCTTGCGACCTCGGCCCTGAGCCAGCAGATCAGCCGCCTCGAGAGCGAGCTGTCGACCCGCCTGCTGCAGCGCAGCTCGACCGGCGTGACGCCGACCGACGCCGGGCTGGCCTTTCTTCAGCAGGCCCAACTCACGCTGCGGCATGCCGATGAAGCGGTGCGGGCCGCGCAGCAGGCGCGGCTGTCGGGCCACGTCAGCATCGGGCTGCCGCCGACCACCGCCTCGGTGCTCGGCGTGCCCTTGATGCAAGCCATGCGGGAGCGCTATCCGGAGGTCAGGCTGCACCTGGTGGAGTCCTTGTCGGGGCACCTCGGGGCGATGCTCAATGCGCGCCAGCTCGATCTGGCCGTGCTGTTCCAGACCGACGTGGCGCGGCGCTGGAGCGTGCTGCCGCTGCTCGACGAAAAGCTGTTCGTCATCGGCCGCGCCGACCTGCCCGGCCTGCCGACCGGGCGCCAGGTGCGCCTGGCGCGCCTGGGCGAACTGCCGCTGATCATGCCGAGCGCCTCGCACGGGCTGCGCGCCACGCTGGAGGCGGCCTTCGCGCGGGCGCGGGTCGCGCCGCGCGTGGTGGCCGAGATCGACGGCCTGGCGATGCTGATGGACGCGGTGCGGGCCGGGCAGGGCGCCACCATCCAGCCGGGCGCGGCGACCGCGCGGCTGGCCGACGAGCGCCTGGTGCAGGTGCGCATCGCTGATGCGCAGGTCGGCCGCCGCAACCTGCTGGCGAGCCTGTCGGACGACGAACTCTCGCCCGCGGCGCTGGCCGCCCGCGTGGTGCTGGCCGATGTCGCGCGCAGGCTGGTGCGCGAAGGGCGCTGGGCCGGCGCCACCCTTCACGAAAACTGAAGACCCCTTGCGCAGGGCGCGCTTTCGCGCGGCGCCATGGTTGCCTAGAGTCGAGCTCCTCACGAGGAGACTACTGAAATGATCGATGTCCTGGTCGTCGGCGGCGGCAATGCCGCGCTGTGCGCCGCGCTGATGGCGGTCGAGGCCGGCGCCAGCGTGCTGCTGGTCGAGGCCTCGCCGCGCGAATGGCGCGGCGGCAACTCCCAGCACACCCGCAACCTGCGCTGCATGCACGACGCGCCGCAGGACGTGCTGGTCGAGGCCTATCCCGAGGAAGAGTACTGGCAGGACCTGCTCAAGGTGACCGGCGGCCAGACCGACGAGCACCTGGCCCGCATCGCGATCCGCGCTTCGTCGTCGTGCCGCGACTGGATGCGGCGGCATGGCGTGCACTTCCAGCCGCCGCTGTCCGGCGCGCTGCACGTGGCGCGCACCAACGCCTTCTTCATGGGCGGCGGCAAGGCCCTCGTCAACGCCTACTTCCGCAGCGCCGAGCGGCTGGGCGTGCAGGTCCGCTACGAGACGCCGATCGTCGCGATCGAACTCGACGGCGATCGCTTCGTGGCCGCACGCACCGCAAGCGGCGAGCGCATCGAGGCCCGAAGCTGCGTCCTCGCGGCGGGCGGCTTCGAGTCCAACCGCGAGTGGCTCATCGAGGCCTGGGGCGTGAATGCGCGCGGCGAGCGGCCGGCCGAGAATTTCCTGATCCGCGGCACCCGCTTCAACGAGGGCGTGCTGCTCAAGGCCATGATCGACGCCGGTGCTGATTCGATCGGCGATCCGACGCAGGCCCACATGGTGGCGATCGATGCCAGGGCACCGCTCTATGACGGCGGCATCTGCACGCGCATCGATTGCGTGTCGCTCGGCGTCGTCGTCAACCGCGATGCGCAGCGCTTCTACGACGAGGGCGAGGACTTCTGGCCCAAGCGCTATGCGATCTGGGGCCGGCTGGTGGCGCAGCAGCCGGGCCAGATCGGCTGGTCGATCATCGACCGCAAGGCGATCGGCCGTTTCATGCCACCGGTTTTCCCGGGCACGGTGGCCGACAGCCTGCCCGAGCTCGCGCGCAAGCTGGGCCTGCCGGAGGCAGCCTTCGTCGACACCATCGCCGCCTACAACGCGGCCTGCCGGGTCGGCACCTTCGACCACACGGCGCTCGATGACTGCCACACCGAAGGCCTCGCGCCCGCCAAGACCCACTGGGCGCGTCCGATCGACGCGCCGCCGTTCTACGGCTATGCGCTGCGGCCCGGCGTCACCTTCACCTACCTGGGCCTGAGGGTGAACGACCAGGCCGCCGTGCACTTCGGCGGCCGGCCGAGCCCGAACCTGTTCGTGGCCGGCGAGATGATGGCCGGCAACGTGCTCGGCAAGGGCTACACGGCCGGCGTCGGGATGGCGATCGGCACCGCGTTCGGCCGCATCGCCGGCACCCAGGCGGCCAAGGCCGCCATGAAGGAGACGACCCATGCAGCAGCTTGATGCGCTGGCCCGGGAGGCCGTGGCGCTGGCGGGCGGCGGGGCGCGGGTGATCCCGATCCTGAGCGTGCCCGAGGCCGAGGTGGGCCGCCAGATGCAGATCTGCAATGCCTGCCGCTACTGCGAGGGTTTCTGCGCCGTGTTCCCGGCGATGACGCGACGGCTCGAATTCGGCCAGGCCGACATCCACTACCTCGCGAACCTGTGCCACAACTGCGGCGCCTGCCTGCATGCCTGCCAGTACGCGCCGCCGCACGAATTCGCGGTCAACGTGCCGCGCGCGATGGCCGAGGTGCGCGGGCAGACCTATGCGGACTATGCGTGGCCGCCGGCTTTGGGGCGGCTCTACCAGCGCAATGGCCTCACGCTGTCGGTGGCGCTCGCGGCGGGGCTGGCGCTGTTCCTGATGCTGGCGGTGGCGCTCAACGGCACGCTGTGGGGCGGCCGGCTGGAGGGCAACTTCTACCGCCTGTTCCCGCACAATTTGCTGGTCGGCCTGTTCGCGCCGGTGTTCCTGTTCGTGGTGTTCGCGCTGGGCAAGGGTGTCACGCGCTTCTGGCGCGAGCTGACGCCGGCCACCAGCGGCGCGCCGTTGAGCGCGCCTGCCGCGGCCGAAGCCACCCAGGCCGTGCTGCGCCTGAAGTACCTCGACGGCGGCCACGGCGAAGGCTGCCACGACGAGGACGATGCGTACACGCTGTCGCGCCGGCGCTTCCATCATTTCACCTTCTACGGCTTCCTGTTGTGCTTCGCCGCCACCAGCGTCGCGACGCTCTACCACTACCTGTTCGGCTGGCATGCGCCGTACGACCTGCCGAGCCTGCCGAAGCTGCTCGGTGTCGTCGGCGGCGTCAGCCTGATGATCGGCACGGCGGGGCTCTGGCGGCTCAATCGCCGGCGCCATCCGCTGCAGGGCGATGCGGCGCAGAAGCCGATGGACCTGGGCTTCATCGCCTTGCTGTTCCTCACCAGCGCGAGCGGACTGGGGCTGTGGCTCGGGCGCGGAACGCCGGCGCTGGCGCTGCTGCTGTGCCTGCATCTGGGCGCGGTGATGGCGCTTTTCGCCACGCTGCCCTACGGCAAGTTCGCGCACGGCATCTTCCGCACTGCGGCGCTGCTGCGCCATGCGGTCGAGAAGCGGCTGCCGAATCCGGTCGGCCTCGGTGCCGACTGAAAAACAACTCGAATCGACAACTGGCAAGGGAACCACGATGAACAAACGACACCTGCTGCGCGCCACCACTTCGGTCGCTGCTTCGCTGCTGCTGGCCGGCCTCGGCCAGGCGCAGGACTTTCCGCCGAACAAGCCGGTGACCCTGGTGGTGGGGTTCGCCCCGGGCGGCGCAGCCGATGCGGCGGCGCGCCTGATTGCCAAGAAGCTGGGCGAGAACATTGGCCAGAAAGTCGTGGTCGACAACAAGGCCGGTGCCGGCGGCAACATCGCCCATCAGTTGGTGGCGGCCGGGCCGGCCGATGGCTCGATGCTGCTGTTCGGATCGATCGGCCCGCTGACCATCGCGCCGCATGTGATGAAAGTCCGCTACGACCCGTTCAAGGACCTGGCCGCCGTCTCGGGCGGCGTCAACTTTCCTAACGTGCTGGTGGTGAACAAGGGCGTGGGCGTGAAGACGCTGGCGGAGTTCGTGGCGCTGGCGAGGAAGAAGCCCGGCAGCATCGATTTCGCATCCACGGGCGCCGGCTCGGCCTCGCACCTGGCGGGCGAGCTGTTCAACCAGCGCGCGGGCATCGACATGGTCCACGTGCCGTACAAGGGCGGCGCGCCGGCGCTGCAGGACCTGCTGGGCGAGCGCGTCGCCTCGTATTTCTCGGCGCCGCCGACGGCGCTGCCGCAGATCGAGGCCGGCAACCTGATCCCGCTCGCCACCACCGGGTCGACCCGGCCGGCCTACATGCCGAACATCCCCACGGTGGCCGAGTCGGGCTACCCGGGCTTCGAGGCCTTGAACTGGTATGCCTTCGTGGCACCGGGCAAGACGCCGGCGGCCGTGCTCGACCGCTGGAACCTGGAGATCGTGAAGGTGCTGAACGATCCGGGCGTCAAGGAATCGCTCGACAAGCATGGCCTGACGCCGCAGCCGACCACGCGGGCCGAGCTCACGGCCTTCATGCGCAAGGAGGACGCCAAGTGGGGCGGGATCGTGCGCGAACGCAAGATCACGGCCGATTGAGGATGACAACGAGCTTTTCGATTCGATGTGGCTTGTGGGCTGGGGCGGGCTCACGCCGACGGCGTGCTCTGCTCCGCGAATGTCCCCCGGCCTGCGGCCTCCTCCTTTATTTCGCTGCGCAGAACACACCATCGGCGTGAGCCGTCAAGTCGGTGGTTGATCCTCGGCACGCGCCCCGGCCGCCCGCCCCGAATTTCAACAACTTCAATGCGTTGGCGCGGCGAGCTTGAGCTCCCAGGTCTCGCCCACCAGCTGCTGCCCGAAGCCCTCGTAGGGCTCCGACTTGACGAGCCTGAAGCCACGCGCCGCGTAGATGCCGCGTGCCGCAGTGAGGCAGCTGTTGGTCCACAGCACCATCTTCTTGTAGCCCTTGTTGCGGGCGAAGGCGATGCACTCATCGGTCAGGCGGGCACCCAGACCAAGCCCGCGGGCCTTCGGGCTCAGGATCAGCATGCGCAATTGCGCGGTCGTGGGCGACTTGCGCACCACGAAGACCGCGCCGACCCGCTCGCCGTTCAGTTCGGCGATCCAGCAACGCTCCCAGCCGGGCTGGAACTTGCGCAGGAACTGGCCGGCGATATCGGCCACCAGCGCCTCGAACTCGCTGTTCCAGCCGTATTCGCGGGCGTAGATCTCGCCGTGCTGCTGCACGACCCAGCCGATGTCGCCCGGCGCCGGATCGCGCAGCACGGCGGCCTGGGTCCGGGCGGGCGGCTGAGCAGCCGGCTCGAGCAGCGCCTGCAGCGTGCCCATCGCGTCGATCAGCTGGCGCCGCTCGGCAGGGGGCAGCGGGGCAAGCAGGGCGCGGGCCTCGTCGCGCGACTTCTGCTGCAGCGGCGCGAAAACCGCGTGGCCGGCTTCGGTCAGGGCCAGCAGGCTTTGGCGCGCATCGCGCGGGTGGGGCCGGCGCTGCAGCCAGCCCTGCGATTCGAAGCGGCGCAGGATCCGGCTCAGGTAGCCGCCGTCGAGGTGCAGATCGCGGCCGATCTCGCTGGCGACCGGCTCCGCCCGGTGCGCCAGTTCGTAGAGCACGCGGACGTCGGTCAGGGACATCTCGCTGCCCAGGTAGGGGTCGAGGATCCCGATCGTGCGGGTATAGAAGCGGTTGAAGCGGCGGATCGCCTTGACCTGGGCGACCTCCGGATCGGGGAGGGTGGCGGCTGACATGGTTGCCATTGTCATTTAATTGATTGACAAAAGCAATCACTTGAAAGGCCTCGGCCTGGGTTGCCTTTGCCCTTTAGGGCGACAGATCCAATGGAAAACCCTAAAATCGCGGGTTGCCCACCACGGGCCCACCCGGCCCGCAGGCCTGCGCGGCAAACCTTGTCGCATACCCTCGATGAACGCCCCCGTTGACGTCTCCTTTTTCGCGCGTGCCGCCAAGCCGCTGACCAGCTACCGCAAGTACTGGGCGGCCCGCTTCGGCACGGCGAAGTTCCTGCCGACCACACGCGCCGAGATGGACGCTCTCGGCTGGGACAGCTGCGACATCATCGTGGTCACGGGCGACGCCTATGTCGACCATCCGAGCTTCGGCATGGCCGTGATCGGCCGCATGCTCGAGGCGCAGGGCTTCCGGGTCGGCATCATCGCCCAGCCCGACTGGCAGAGCGCCGACCCGTTCAAGGTGCTCGGCCGCCCGAACCTGTTCTTCGGCGTCACCGCCGGCAACATGGATTCGATGATCAACCGCTACACGGCCGACCGCAAGGTGCGCAGCGATGACGCCTACACGCCCGGCGACGTCGGCGGCCGGCGGCCCGACCGGGCGGCGATCGTCTATTCGCAGCGCTGCAAGGAAGCCTGGAGCGATGTGCCGATCGTGCTCGGCGGCATCGAAGGCTCGCTGCGACGCATCGCGCACTACGACTACTGGCAGGACAAGGTGCGCCGCTCGATCGTGGTCGATTCGAAGTGCGACCTGCTGCTGTACGGCAACGCCGAGCGCGCGATCGTCGAGATCGCGCACCGCCTCGCCGCGCGCGAGCCGGTGCACCAGATCACCGACGTGCGGGGCACCGCCTTCGTGCGGCGGGAGACGCCCGAGAGCTGGTTCGAGATCAACTCGACCAGCGTCGACGAGCCCGGCCGCGTCGAGGCCCACGTCAACCCGTACCTGATGGTGTCGGAGCAGGCCAAGGCCAACGGCGCGACCTGCGCCAAGGAAGACGAGGCGCAATCGGTGGCCCAGGCCGCCGAGGCTGCGGGCTCGGTCAACCTGTCGATCAAGCCGCTCAACTTCGTGCCCAATCCGGCGCTGCAAAGCCGCGAGCGAATCAAGGTGCCGCCGCGCGACCGTTCGGTGATCCGGCTGCCCTCCTACGAGCAGGTGCGTGCCGACCCGGTGCTCTATGCCCACGCCAACCGGGTGCTGCACCTCGAGACCAATCCCGGCAATGCGCGTGCATTGGTGCAGGCGCACGGCGAAGGCACGACCGCGCGCGATGTCTGGATCAACCCGCCGCCGATCCCGCTCACCACGGCCGAGATGGACCACGTGTTCGACCTGCCGTATGCGCGCAGCCCGCATCCGCGCTATGCCGACGAAAACGGCAGCCACGACGGCGCGACGAAGATCCCGGCCTGGGAGATGATCCGCTTCAGCGTCAACATCATGCGCGGCTGCTTCGGCGGCTGCACCTTCTGCTCGATCACCGAGCACGAGGGCCGCATCATCCAGAGCCGCTCCGAAGAATCGATCATCAAGGAGGTCGAGGCGATCCGCGACAGCGTGAAGGGCTTCACCGGCACCATCTCCGACCTCGGCGGGCCGACCGCCAACATGTACCGCATCGGCTGCAAGTCGCCCGAGATCGAATCGGCGTGCCGCAAGCCCAGTTGCGTGTATCCGGGCATCTGCCCGAACCTCAACACCAATCACGACCCGCTGATCAAGATCTACCGCCGGGCGCGCGCGCTCAAGGGCATCAAGAAGATCCTGATCGGTTCCGGCCTGCGCTACGACCTGGCCGTGCAGTCGCCCGAGTACGTCAAGGAACTGGTGCAGCACCACGTCGGCGGCTACCTCAAGATCGCCCCCGAGCACACCGAGCAGGGGCCGCTCACGAAGATGATGAAGCCCGGCATCGGCAGCTACGACAAGTTCAAGCAGATGTTCGAGAAGTACTCGGCCGAGGCGGGCAAGAAGCAGTACCTGATCCCGTACTTCATCGCCGCGCATCCCGGCACCAGCGACGAGGACATGATGAACCTCGCCATCTGGCTCAAGAAGAACGGCTTCCGCGCCGACCAGGTGCAGACCTTCTATCCGTCCCCGATGGCCACCGCGACCACGATGTACCACACCAACAAGAACCCGCTGCGCAAGATCACGCGCGAGAGCGAGACGGTGGACATCGTGCGCGGCGACAAGCGCCGCCGCCTGCACAAGGCCTTCCTGCGCTACCACGACGCCAACAATTGGCCGCTGCTGCGCGAGGCATTGAAATCGATGGGCCGCGCCGACCTGATCGGCAACGGCAAGCACCACCTGATCCCGACCTGGCAGCCACTGACCGACGGCAGCTACCAGAGCGCCCGGCGCAAGAATTCGACGGTGGTCGCGGCCAAGCCCGCGGCCCCGGTCAAGGGCCGCATCCTGACCCAGCACACCGGCCTTCCGCCGCGTGACACCGGCGCCGGCCGCGCCCGGCCCGCCGCGGCCAAGCCGATCCGCAAGGGCCGCTGAGCGGCCGCTGGCGCGGTCGCTGTATCGTGTCGGCATGAACACACCGCCGGCCGCTCCGTCCCCGTGGTTTCGCATCGGCATCGGCCTCGGGCTGGTGCTCTGGCTGCTGGCCTTCGCCGCCCAGGCCGCGCCGCTGGAGGCCGGTTCGGCGCAGGCCCTGCGCGAGCGGCACCAGAAGCTGGGCGAAGCCCTGGTCCACAGCCCCCTGAAGCGGCCCATCGTGCTGGACTCGCAAGAAACCGAGAGCGGCCTCCAGGGGGACGTCTACGCGGTGGTCAACCATTCGCTGGAAGACGTGCGGCGGTCGCTCGATCAATCGGCGCAGTGGTGCGAGATGCTGCTGCTGCATGTCAACAACCGCCGCTGCCGGGTCGCGCCGGGGGCCGCCGGCGAGACGCTCACCTTGAGCGTGGTGCCGCGCTACGACAAACCGATCGACCAGGCCTTCGAACTGTCCTTTGTGCGCCGCACCGCGCAGGCCGCGCGCGACTACCTGCTGATCGACCTGACGGCCGATTCGGGGCCGATGGGCACCAGCGGCTATCGCGTGATGGTCGAGGGCATACCGCTTGGCGAGCACCAGTCCTTCCTGCACTTCGCCTATTCCTATGACCACAACATGGTGGCCCGGCTCGCCACCATGGCCTACCTCGCGACCTTCGGCAGCGAGAAGGTCGGCTTCACCGTGGTCGGCAAGAAGCCGAATGGCGACCCCGACTACATTCGCGGCCTGCGCGGCCTGGTGGAGCGCAACGCGATGCGCTACTTCCTGGCGCTGGAGGCCTACCTCGACGGCCTGTCGATGCCGGCGGCGGAGCGCGCCGAGAAGCGCCAGATCCGGTGGTTCGAGGCGGTCGAGCGCTACCCTGTGCAGTTGCACGAGATCGACCTGGCCACCTACCTGGCCGCCAAGCGCGAAGACCGTCAGCGCGACGGTCCCCCGGGCCGCTGAGGCCGGCCCTTCGACCCTCAGCGCAGCACCAGCACCGGCGTGTGCGAATGCGTGAGCACGTGCAGCGTCTCGCTGCCCATCAGCAGGCGCTTGATGCCGCGCCGGCCGTGCGAGGCCATCACGATCAGGTCGCAGTGGTGGACCCGGGCCGCTTCGATGATCGCCTCCGACACCCCTTCGGCGCGCATGACGATGCCGGTGGTGCGCTTCACGCCCCGGGAGTCGGCCTTGCCCTTGACCGCATCGACCACCCGCTGGGACTCGGCGTCGGCCTCGTCGCGCAGGCGCGAGACCTCCATCTGGCTGAGCAGCAGCGAGCCCTCGAAGTAGCTGGCGGAATGGTGCTGGGAGACCTTGACGGCGAACAGTTCGGACTGCGTGAGCAAGGCGAGGTCGATGGCGGCGGTCACGGCCTGCTCCGACAACTCCGAGCCGTCGGTGGCGACGAGGATGCGTTCGTACATGGCTCGCTCCCGGGCGGGTGGGGCCCGCCCCGGTTTCAGATTAGTCCGGCCGGTGCATGGTTACAAGGCAAGGCTCATGTTCTAGGCGGGATCACCTAGGCCGGGGACCGCACACGCCAGGCAGGCCGCCCTGCGATTCATCGATGCGCTGGAACGTGCGTACGCGCACATCGGCCGGCATCCAGCCACCGGCTCCTCGCGCTACGCCCAAGAGTTGAATCTGCCGGGCGTTCGCTTCTGGCCTCTGACCCGGCATCCCTGCCTGGTGTTCCACGTCGAGCGCGACGACCACATCGACGTCTGGCGCGTGCTGCATCGTCGACGAGATGTCCCCGCCTGGATGGCGGACCCGGCCCAGGCCTGACGCCCCAAGGCCCGAGCCTCGCCGTCCGGCTCAGCGCTTCACCAGCGTGCACTTCGAATCGGCCAGCGGCGCGAAGGCCTTGTCGCCCGGGATGGTCTCGAGCACCTTGTAGAGGTCCCATTCACCCTTCGATTCGGCCGGCGTCTTGACCTGGACCAGCAGCATGTCGTGCACCATCTTGCCATCGGCGCGCAACTGGCCGTTGCGGATCACGGCATCGTCGAGCCGGCTGGCGCGCAGCCTGGCGAGCACGGTATCGGCATCGTCGGTGCCGGTGGCCTCGATGGCCTTCAGGTAGCTCAGCACCGCCGAGTAGACCGCCGCCTGCATCATGGTCGGCATCTTGCGGTGGACGGCGTGGAAGCGCTGCGCGAAGGCGCGCGAGCGCTCGTCGTAGTCCCAGTAGAAGCCGTTGGTCAGGATCATTCCCTGGGCGTTTGCGAGTCCCATGCCGTGGATCTCGGTGATCAGCGACAGCAGAGGCGTGAAGGTCTGCTTGCCGCCGCGCACCATCGCGAACTGCGAGGCCTGCTTGACGGTGTTTAGCGTGTCGAGGCCCGAGTTGGCCAGCGCGATCACCTGGGCGCCCGAGTCCTGTGCCTTCAGCAGGTAGGACGACTGGTCGGACGAATTGAGCGGATGCCGCGACGAGCCCAGCACCTTGCCGCCCGACTTGTTGATGATCGCCGTGGCGTCTTTTTCGAGCGCGTTGCCGAAGGCGTAGTCGGCGGTGATGAAGTACCAGCTGTTCATGCCCTTTCTGATCAGCGCGGGCACGGTGCTGTTGGCCAGCGAATAGGTGTCGTACATCCAGTGAACGCTGTGGGCGGTGCATTGGTCGTCGCTGATGGTGGAGGCGCCGGCGCCGGTGACCATCGCGAGCTTCTTCTTTTCGTCGGCGATGCGCGTGACGGCGAGGGCGACGTTGGAGTAGGTCAGGTCGGTGATCATGTCGACGCCGTTCTGGTCGTACCACTCGCGCGCCTTGGTGGCGCCGATGTCGGTCTTGCCCTGCGAGTCGGCCGAGATCAGTTCGATCGGCACGCCGAGCACCTTGCGGTCCTTCGAGAATTCGTCGATGGCGAGCTGCGCCGCCACGATCGATCCCTTGCCCGCGTTGTCGCTCGACACGCCCGACAGGTCGGTCAGAACGCCGATCCTGACCACGTTGTCCGAGATGCGGGCCTGCGCCGCGGCGCCGGCAGCCAGTGCGACGAGGGCGGCGGCCACGGCGATGCGCCGCAGCTTGGGGGTCATCCGATGCATGCATGTCTCCTTGTTGTTCGAGCGGGCAGTCTATGCGGGCCCGGGCTTTCACGCCGCCGTCACAAACATCCGCGCTAATGCCGGGGCTCGCGCACGTTGCGCGGGCTTCACTCTGCAGGAACAACCAACAATGAACGAGCGATCGAGGATGACGTGGCTGGCGGCGGTGGGCGCCGGCCTCGTGGTGGCCGCATGCGGCGGCGGGAGCGGCGGCGGGTTCGCGCTGCCGGCGGGGGGCGCGAGCACTGGCGGCACAGGCGGCAGCACGGGCAGCGGCGGCAGCGTGGCGGCGGGCCAGGGCGTGAGCGGTGTCTTCCTCGATGCCGCGGTAGAGGGCCTGGACTACGTCGCGGGCACGGCCGCCAAGGCCGTCACCTCCGCCAAGGGCGAGTTCGCCTGCAAGGCGGGCGAGACCATGAGCTTCAGCCTCGGCGCGCTCGCCATCGGCAGCGCCGCCTGCGGCACGTCGATCACGCCGCTGGCGCTCGCCGGCCAGCAGGCCACGGCCGACGGCCTGAAGGCCGACGCGGTGGTCAATCGCCTGGTGGCGCTGCAGAGCTTCGACGAGGACGGCGATCCGAGCAACGGCATCCGCATCACGGACGCACTGAAGAACGCATTGAAGGCCGGCGTGCTTGATTTCTCGGCAGCGGCCGCGAGCTTCGATACGGCGCTCAGCACGCTGCTGGCCACGCTGCCCGCGCCCTACGCCGCCCGGGTGTCCGACGCCAGCCGACGCGCCCTGGCACGCGAGCATTTCGAGAACACGCTGGCTTCGCAGCTCGGCGCGCCGGTGACCGAGAACGCGACCCAGAGCAACGCGCTGGGCAGCATCGCGGTCAGCGTCACCCGCCATCAAATGCAGGCCGACGCCAAGTTCAACGCGCCCTACGAAGGGTCCAACGACAAGATCCGGGCCGACTTCCCGAACGGCTTCCTGCCGGCCTACGGCTCCGGCCTGGCCTTCAAGGGCACGGCCGCCGACGGTGCGCTGGAGTTCTACGCGATCACCGATCGCGGCCCCAACGGCGACGGTCCGACCGCGCCGGTTCCCGGCGGCGCCGGCACCAACATCAGCAAGGTGTTCCCGGCCCCCTCGTTCGCGCCGAGCTTCGGACTGGTCACGATCGGCAAGACCGGTGCCCGGCTGCAGAACAGCGTCGCCCTCAAGGTGGACGCGACCCGCAAGGCCACCGGCCTTCCGCCGCAATCGGGCGTCGGCGCGACCGGGGAGACGCCGCTGACCGATGCCTACGTCTTCGACGCGGCCAAGGCCAACTTCGACGCCAACGGCCTCGATCCCGAGACCCTGGTGCTCGACAAGGCGCGCAAGGTGCTGTGGAGCAGCGACGAGTACGGCCCCTTCATCGTGCGCATCAACATCGACACCGGCGTGATCGAGAAGAAGTACGCGCCGGGTGCCGGTGCGACGGACCTGCCGGCGGTGCTGGCGCAGCGGCGCCCGAACCGCGGCATGGAAGGCCTGACGCTCGATGTCGCCAGCGGCCGGCTGCATGGCTTCCTGCAGAGTCCGATCGATCCGCGCGACGGCGCCGGCAAGTCGATCAAGGCCAAGCCGCCCGGCGGCAGCAACACCGACGTGCGGCACATCGCCAAGTTCACGCGCTGGCTCGAGTTCGATCCGGGCACCGAGCGCTCGAAGCTCTATGCCTATCCGATCGACGGCAGCCAGTACGACAAGGACCGCACCGGCAATGCCAAGCTCGGCGACGTCGTGAGCCTGGGCAACGGCCGCTTCATCGTGATCGAGCAAGGGGCGCGCAAGAGCGATGCGAAGGTGTTCAACAAGCTGATGCTGGTCGAGATCCCGGCCAATGCCACCGACATCGCGACGCTGGACCACAACCTCGAGATCAGCAGCATCACGCAGGCGGTGTCGAACGGCGCCGACTGGTCGGGCGTGGTCACGCTCAAGAAGACCGAACTGCTCGACCTCAACGCACTCGGCTGGGTGGCGGAGAAGGCCGAAGGCCTGACGCTGGTGGACGACCACACGCTGGCCCTGGTCAACGACAACGACTTCGGGCTGTCCACCATGCTGCTGGACGCCAATGGCCAGCGGGTGGCGGGCAGCATCGAGGACTGCACCGTCGACGCCGCCGGCGCGATCGTGAGCGGATGCCCGGCGGGCGTGGTGGGCGCGCGCCTCACGCGCGGCAGCGACATCGAACGGCCGACGCGCCTGTGGCTGCTGCGCTTCGACCGGCAACTGACCGCACTGACGCTGCCCGCCTCCTGAGGCGAGTGCCCGCGGTTGAAATTTAAGGTTCCGTGAGGGATTGCTTAAGCAATTCTTAGCGGCGGGCGCGGGCTTCGATTTCTAGACTTCTTTCCAGCAGGCGGGCGCATGGTGCGCCGGCCGCTGAACCCGGAAGGAAGGACCCCATGAACATCGATCAGCGCGAACTGCGCCTTGTCGCGGAGGCCGCAGCGCCCCGCGTCGACATGTATGCCGGCATCCACAAGGCGCTGCGTGCGCTGATGGCCGACACCCTGCTGGCCGTCGGCCGGATGGACAGCGAGGACGCGCTGGAGCGCGCGCAGGTGACGCAGCGCGTGCTCGAGCTGCTCGATTTCTGTCGCTCGCACCTGCAGCACGAGAACGACTTCATCCACCCGGCGCTGGAGGCCCGCGCACCCGGCGCCAGCGGCAAGATCGCGCACGAGCACGAGGAGCACGTGCATGCCATCGTCGCGCTGGCGGAGCAGACCACGGCGCTGCTGCAATGCGAACCGGCGGGTCGCCCGGCCGCCGCGTTGGCGCTGTACCGCGCGCTGTCGCTGTTCATCGCCCACAACTTCGAGCACATGCACGTCGAGGAGACGGCGCACAACGCGGTGCTGTGGGCGCGCTACACCGATGCCGAGCTGATCGCGATCCACGACGCGCTGGTGGCGTCGATCCCGCCCGACGAGATGATGTACGTGCTGCGCTGGATGGTGCCCTTCATGAACCCCATCGAGCGCGCCGCGATGCTGGGTGACATGCGCGCCCATGCACCCGCGCCGGCCTTCGCTGCCGCGCTGGAGGTGGTGCGCCCGCACCTGAGCGAGCGCGAATGGGCCAAGCTAGGCCAGAGCCTGGGGTTGGCGGCCTAGGGTGAACACGCCCTATGCAATCTCCTGCAGCGCGACCGGCCGCTCGACCCGCAGCAGGAAGCGCCCGCGGCCGGTCTTCTCGATCCGGATGTGCGGGCTGTTCTCCTGCAGCCGGCGCTGGAGCAGCACCAGCCGTGCCTCCAGGTTGTCCGACAGGTCGGGCAGGCGCAGCGCAGGGTCGAGCCGCAGCTCGCGGTTGCTGAATTCGCTGCGGCCCTGCTGCGTGTGTTCGCGCAGCAGCTTGCCGAGGATGGCGCCTGCGACGCCCTTGATGAGGTAGCTGTCGCCGATGAAGATGCTGCTGTTGGCGAGGTAGTGGCGCACCGCGATAGGCGCGCCGGAGGGCGGCGGCGCACGGGCAGGTGCTTCGGCCGCGGCCGCCGCGTCGTCGCCGGTGCGCAGCAGCTCCAGCGCGGCGCCGAGGTGGCCGGCAATGGCGACCAGCGCGTCCTCGTCCTCGAAGCCGAAGCGCATGTCGATCGGACTCTCGACGAACAGCGCGCCCAGCAGGCGGTCGCTGGAGACGATCGGCACCGCCAGCTGGCTGCGCGGCTCGGCCAGCCCCGGAAACGGGATCTCGGTGTCGAGCACCAGGCCGGGCTCGATCTCGCGCATGCTGCTGCGCACCGCGTGGCTGTAGTTCGCCGCGTTCGTCATGTGGCTGATGCGCACCGGTGTGCGCTCGCGCGCGGCGACCCCGATCACGCCATGGCCGATCTCGATCTCGGAGCCGACGCCCGAGGTGGCGTAGCCGCAGCTCGCCACGGTGTAGAGGCGCTCGGTCGCGCCGTCGCGCATGAGCACCATCGCATGGCGGATGTCGAGCTGGTCGTTGAGCACGGCCAGCACGCCCTGCAGCAGCTCGTCGGTGGCGCAGCAGGCGGCCAGCCGCTCGGCCGAGCGGCGCACGCCGGCCAGCAGGCCGTGGCGCGGCGGCGGCGGCGCGAGCCGTTCGCCTTCGACGGCCTCGACCGCCTCGACCTCGTAGATGTCGGCGCCGAGCAGCCGGAACACGGCCGCCATGCCGCTGTGGGAGGCGATGCCGGCCAGCTGCGCCTTCATGCCTTCGAAGCGCGGCCCTTCGGTCTCGGTGCGCAGGTAGCGCAGCTCGATGCGGTACATGGCGGCGACCGTCGGGTCCAGCACCAGCACGGTCGCGTACGGGTTGGCCAGGATGTTCTTGCGGGTCTTGTTGAAGAACTGGAAGGACAGCGCCACGTGCCGCTCGTCGACGTAGTAGACCTGCGAGATGTAGGCGACGTTGGGCGTGCCGTCTTCCGAGCAGGTCGCCATCACCGCCGGGATGGCGCCCTCGAAGCAGGCGCGGATCGCGTGCAGCGACGGCGACGGCTGGCGTGCGTTCATGATGAAGGGTCAGGCCGCCGGCAGCGCGCTGCCGGCCTTGGGGCCGGGCGTCTGGTCGTAGGCTTCGCTCGGTCGGAAGCGGATCGCGACCACGTCGTCCAGCCGGCAGGCCAGCATCGCCTGCACGAAGTCAGCGCTCAAGCCGACGTTGCCGATCTCGTGCTCCATCGAGCGCAGGTAGCGCTGCAGCACGGGTGCGTCGCCGTCGACGGCGCTGCGCAGTTCGACTTCGCGCGCCTTGACCTGCACGGTGCGATGGCTCAGCGGTTCGCTGAAGACCACCGCGACCTGGCCGGTCGCCGCGACGTCCTGCAGCAACTGGCGCGACCGGCTGCGCGCGAGATAGACCGTGACCTCGCTGCCGTCGGGCGCGATGGCGGCGCCGACCGCCCGCATCAGGCTCGGCCGATGCGCGGCATTGCGCGAGGCGACGATGGTCGAGACGCCCTTGTCGATCATCGCGATGTGCTCGGGGTTCAGCAGCGGGTGGGGCAGGGCGGGCATGGGGACCGGGTGTGGGTCTGAACCCGGCATTTTGATTCAAAGTCCCGCCGCCGACCGTTTTCCGGACGGCCTACGCCAAGCGGCCGACGCGGCCTGCGACTCAGGCCGCGAGGCGGACTTCCGAAGGCGGCGCGCTGACGCGCAGGTGGCGGGTCGCGCTGGCCGTGCGCATCACGGCCGACAGCAGCGAGCGGAACCAGATGTGGCCCGGCGCATGCTGGTTGCGGCCATGCCAGAGCTGGTAGAAGCGCATCGGCGGGAAGTCGATCGGCGCCGGCACCACGGCCAGCGGCAGCATCGCGGCGAAGTGCAGCGCGAAATGCCGGCTGGTGGTGAAGATCAGGTCGGTGCCGGGCAGCAGGTGCGGCGCCATCGAGAAGAAGGGCACCGTGACGGTCGGCGTGCGCGTCAGCCGCTGGGCCGCCAAGTGGGTCTCGACCACGCCGCGCTGCAGCCCGCTGTAGAGCAGCGGCACCACGTRCGAGCCCTGGAGGTAGTCGGTGGCGCGCATGCCGCTGGCGCCGGGGTGGTCGCGGTCGACCAGGCAGACGATCTCGTCCTCCAGCAGCAAGGTGGTGCGCAGGTGCTCGGGCGGCTGCGGCCAGTTGCCGATCACGACGTCGATCTCGCCGTCGGCCAGGGCGCCGTCGTAGTCGTAGTCGGGCCCGAGCGGCTGCAGCAGCATCCGCGCCCCGGGCGCGGTGGTGCGCAGGTACTGCACCACGGCCGCCATCAGCGGCGGCGCCAGGTAGTCGGGCGTGCCGATGCGGAAGGTCTGGCGGGTGGTGGCCGGGTCGAAGACGTCGCCGGGCGAGAACAGGGCGTCGATCTCTCCGAGCACCACGCGGACCGAGGCCTCGAGCTGCAGGGCGCGCTCGGTCGGCACCATGCGCTGCTTGTCCTTGATGAGGAGCGGGTCGTCGAAGATCTCGCGCAGCCGCTTCAGCGCGGTGCTGACCGCGGGCTGCGACTGGTTCAGGCGCGTCGCCGCGCGCGAGACGCTGCGTTCGTTCATCAGGATGCTGAAGACGCGCAGCAGGTAGGTGTCGAATGGGTCGTTGGCGCGTGACATGCGTGTCTCCTGCACAGCTTTGGTGCCCCGAGGCACCAGCGCCAGTCGCCGGCGGGCTCCGGGGCGGCACTTTGCTATGCCGCTGATTGCTGCCTAGCGATTGGCGTGCCATGCCGGCGTTCCTACAGTCGGGCATCACTTTTGCTGCACCACCGCATGACCATCCCGACCTCCACCACACGCCGCGGCGCCCTCCAACTGCTGGCCGCCGGCGCCGCCTCCATGGCGCTGCCGGCCCTGGCGCAGTGGCCTGACAAGCCGATCAAGATCATCGTCACCTTCCCGCCCGGCGGGTCGAGCGACATCCTGGCGCGCGTGCTGGCCGAGCAGCTGGGCAAGAAGCTCGGCCAGGCGGTGGTGGTCGACAACAAGCCCGGCGCCGGCGGCACCATCGGCGGCGCCCAGGTGGCGGCCGCGGCGCCCGACGGCTACACCTTCATGCTGTCGAACTCGACCCCGCTCGCGCTCGGCCCGTTCACGCTCGAGAAGCAGCCCTACGACCCGGTGGCCGCATTCACCCACATCGTCTCCCTGGGCTCCGCCCCGCTGGTGGTCATGGCCAGCAAGCCCTCGGGCATCACCAGCTTCGCCGAGCTGGAGGCGCGGGCCCGCAAGGACGGCCGGCTGGACTTCGGCTCCGGCGGCCCGGGATCGATCGGCCACATCCACGGCGAGCTGATCCGCAAGACCACCGGCGCCAACCTCGTGCACGTGCCCTACCGCGGCGGCGCGCCGATGACCACCGACCTGCTCGCCAACGTGATCCCGGTCGGCATCGACGTCATCACCGCCTACGTGCCCTTCTTCAAGAACGGCCAGCTGGTGCCGCTGGCCGTGACCGGCAGCGCGCGATCGCCGCTGATGCCCGAGGTGCCGACCATCGTCGAAGTCGGCCAGCCGAAGCTGGTGCTGGAGAACTTCTTCGGCCTCAGCGGCCCGGCCAAGCTGCCGCCCGAGATGGTGGTGCACCTGCACGACGCCTGCAACGAGGTGCTGGTGATGCCCGAGGTCCAGAAGAAGCTGATCGAGCTGGGGATCGTCGCCAAGCCCGAGAGCACGGCGCGCTTCGAAGCGATCGTGAAGGAACAGGTGGGGGTGCTCGGCCCGACGGTGAAGGCGGCCGGCATCAAGCTCTGACCCTGCCCGGGCGCGCCCGGGCGCCTTGCGCGGCCGTGCCGGGCGGCGGATGATGGCCCGGAACTGCAGGAGGTTTCGATGCCGCAACATCATCCCTTCGATCGCGCCCGGCGCGGCCTGCTCGCCGCGGGCGGCAGCTGGCTTGTGCTCGCGGCGCTCGGCCCGCAGGGCGTCCGGGCGCAGCCGGCGGCCGGCATGCGCATCGGCATCATCGGCGCCGGCCGCATCGGCGGCACCATCGGCGGACTGTGGGTCAAGGCCGGCCATCCGGTGATGCTGTCGTCGCGCCATCCGGAAGAGCTCAAGGACCTGGTGGCCAGCCTCGGGCCGCTCGCCAGTGCCGGCACCGTCGCCCAGGCGATCGCGTTCGGCGATGCGCTGTTCATCGCGGTGCCCTATGGCGCGCTGCCCCAGATCGGCCAGGACCACGGAGCCGCCCTCAAGGGCAAGGTCCTGCTCGATGCCTGCAACGCGGTGGCCTCGCGCGACGGYACCGTGGCAGACGAGGTCGAGCAGGAGGGCATCGGCGTCGTCTCGCAGAAATACCTTTCAGGCGCACGGCTGGTGCGGGCGTTCAACACGATGTCCTACACGATCTTCGCGCGGGAAGCCAACCGGCCCGCGCCCAGGCTGGCGATCCCGATCGCCGGCGACGATCCCGAGGCGGTCCGGGTCGCGGCCAGGCTGGTCGGCGATGCCGGCTTCGACCCCGTGGTGGTCGGCAAGCTGGCCGATGCCCGGCGCTTCCAGCGCGGCGGTCCCGGCTACGGGCAGGCGGTGAGCGCCGCCGAACTCAGGCAGAAGCTGTCGCTGGCGCCATGACGGCGCTGCGGCGCTGGCTGCGGCGGGCCGTTCCGGCGACGCCGCAGGAGTTGGCGGCGGCGTGGTGGTCCTTCGGCTATTTCTTCGCGCTGCTGGCGGGCTACTACGTGCTGCGGCCGCTGCGCGACCAGATGGGCATCGCCGGGGGGACTCGGGCGCTGCCGTGGCTGTTCACCGCGACCTTCGTGACGCTGCTGGCCGCGCAGCCGGTCTTCGGCGCGCTGGTGGCGAGGCTGCCGCGGGCCCGGTTCATCCCGGCGGTCTACCATTTCTTCGTCCTCAACCTGGCGCTGTTCTGGGTGCTGCTGGCGCTCGGCATCGCGCCGGTGATCGTGGCGCGGGTGTTCTTCGTCTGGGTCAGCGTCTTCAACCTGTTCGCGGTCGCGGTGTTCTGGTCGTTCATGGCCGATCTGTTCACCAGCGAGCAGGGCAAGCGGCTGTTCGGCTTCATCGGTGCCGGCGGCACGGCGGGCGCGCTGCTGGGGCCGGTGATCACCATTGCGTTGTCGGTCCCGCTCGGGCCGCACAACCTGCTGATCGCGGCCATCGTCTTCCTCGAAGTCGCTGTGTTCTGCGCCCATCGGCTCGAGCGCAGCGCGGGCGCGAACGGCGCCGGCCCTCGGCGCGGCATCGAGGGCCGGGTGGGGGGCGGCGCCTTCTCCGGACTGTCGGGGCTTCTGCGCTCGCCTTACCTGCTCGGCGTCGGCGCCTGGGTCAGCTTGCTGTCCTTCGGTGCGACGATGCTCTATTTCATGCAGGCGAACGTGGTGGCCGCGTCGGTTCAGGGCGCGGGCGCGCAGACGCGGATCTTCGCCAGCATCGACCTGGCGGTCGGGCTGCTGACGCTGGCGACGCAGGTCTTCGCCACCGGGCGCCTGCTCCAGCGTTTCGGTACCGGCATGGCGGCGGCGGCCCTGCCGGCGGTCTATGTCGTCGGCTTCCTCTGCCTGGCGATGGCGCCGACCCTCGCGGTGGTGCTGGTGTTCCAGGTGGTCCAGCGGTGGATGAACTTCGCGATCGCCAATCCGGCACGGCAGGTGTTCTTCACGGTCGTCGGGCGCGACGAGAAATACAAGGCGAAAAACCTCATCGACGTCGTGATCTACCGGGGCTCCGATGCGCTCTACGGCTGGGTCTACGACATGCTGCACCTGATCGGACTCAAGATCGGCGCCATCGCGCTGTGCGCGCTGCCGGTGGCGCTTGCCTGGGTCGTCCTGTCGTCAACGCTGGGACGCACGCAGGAGCGCCGCGCGTCCTTGCCCGTCGACCGGGCGCTGGGGGATCCGCCATGACATCGATGACACGGCGAAGCTTTTCCGCGCTGGCGGCCGCGGTGGCGTGGCCGCCCGGCGTGTTCGCGCAAGACCGGGGAGGCGCCCTGATCCTGCGCGCCATTCCCGCCACGGGCGAGCGCCTGCCGGCGGTCGGCCTTGGCACCGCCAGCGTGTTCGACAGCGACGACGCCCGGACCCGCGAGGCCGCGGCGCAGGTCGTGCGGACCCTGCTCGAGGGCGGCGGCCGGCTGATCGACACCGCCTCGGTCTACGGCGATGCGGAGCGGGTGCTGGGCCAGGCGATGCCGGCCGCCGGCGGCCGCAACCGGGTCTTCGTCGCGACCAAGCTCGAAGCGCCGGACGCCGCCGAACTCGAGCGCTCGCTGACCCGGCTCGGCACGCGCCGGGTCGACCTGCTCCAGCTCCACAACGTGCGCGACCCGCAGCAGTCGCTGGCCCGGTTCAAGGCCTGGAAGGCCGAGGGCCTGTGCCGCTACACCGGGATCACCTCGACCTCGCATCGCGACTACACGGCCATCGAGGCGGTGCTGGCGCGCGAGAAACCGGACTTCGTGCAGATCGGCTATTCGCTCGACGACCGCGAAGCCGAAGCGCGCATCCTGCCCCTTGCGGCCGACATGCGTGCCGGCGTGCTGACGGCCTTGCCCTTCGGCCGCGGCCGGCTGTTCCGGGCGGTGCGCGGCAAGCCGCTGCCCGAGTGGGCGACGGGCTTTGCCGACAGCTGGGCGCAGTTCTTCCTCAAGTACCTGCTGGGCGACGAGCGGGTCACGGCGGTGATTCCGGGCACCTCCGATCCGGGCCACATGGCGGACAACCTCGGCGCCATGCGCGGCCGGCTGCCGGATGCCGCGGAGCGCGGGCGGATGGTGGCGTTCGTGCAGACACTCTGACACGGGCGGCGCGCCTGAACTCCCGGCCTTCGGCCGAAGTCCAACACCGACTTCAGGCGGAGGTGCTCCATGAAGAGATTCGCACTGACCCTCGCGATGACGGCCGCCGTGGCTGGCGGCGCGACGACGAGCCTGGCCTTCAATGGCAACGGCATGCAAGGAGGCAGCCCCGGCGGCGTCCATCGCGCGTTCCGCACGGCGCCAGGGGTTGCGCGCGTCGCCGTCGTGCCGGGACGACCGGCGTTCCCGGTTCATCCCGTGTTTCCGGTCCGACCCGGCTTTCCGTTCCACCGTGTCGTGGTGGTCGGCGTTCCGGTGTTCTATGGGCCGCCGCCCGTGGTCGTGGTGAGCGGCGCTCCGGCGCTCTGGTACTGCCAGAACCCGATCGGCTATTTCCCGACCGTCCAGGCCTGCCCGGTGGGCTGGGTCCAGGTGGCTCAGTAGCCGCGGGGGCGCGGATCAGCCGGCCAGCGTGAGCAGAGGCAGGTCGCGCTCGCGGGCGATGGCGTCGAGTTCGGCCCGGCTGCGGCGGGCGAACCATTGCGCCAGCGCCTCGTGGATCGCCGGCGACAGCATGTCGCCCGCCGGCAGTCCTGCCGCTTCGCACAGCCTGATGGCGAAATGCGGTTCGAGCGCCGCGACCGCCGCCCGGCCATCGGCGCACGGATAGACCCGGTACCCCGCGTGGGCACCGCCGACCGCGCCCTGCGGTTGCGTCAGCCCCCAGGTGCGCGGCAGTGCGAGCCAGTCGGCGGCGGCGTTCAACGCCACTTCGCGGTAGATGCCGGCGGTGTGCGAAGCGCCGGTGCGCAGGGCCGCCTGCAGCACCGCTTCGCTGGCCAGCAAGGCGCCGCCCATGTCGGCGAAGAGCGTGGGCGGCAATGCGGTGCCGGTGACCAGCCCGCTTTCCGCCAGGTAGGTGAGGTCGTGGCCGGGCTCCTCGGCGCGCTCGCCGGGTGCGCCGACGATCGCGACCTGCGACAGCCTCGGGTGGCGGGCCTGCAGCGCCGCCCAGTCGAGCCCGAGCTTGGCCAGCGCCGAGGGCCGGAACGAGGTCAGCAGCACGTCGGTGGCGTCCAGCGCCTCGTGCAGCCTGTCACGGCCGGCGTCGGCCTTCAGGTCGACCACTTCCACCGTCACGCCCTCGTGCAGCGCGGCATAGGCCGGCCGGTTGTAGTGGCCCATCGGGTCGCCCGCCGGCGGTTCGAACTTGAGGCAGGCGGCGCCCATGGCGCGGCAGCGCATCAGCGCGGCGGGACCGGGCAGGTTGAGCGCCAGGCTCAGGATGCGCACGCCGGCCAGCGGCATGAAGGGGGCTTCGGCGGGGACAGAGGTCGGCATCGGCGGGCGTCCTTGAGAAAAGAAAAGTGGCGGCGAGATAGAGCTTACCGGCTCGGCGCAGGCGCTCTACGATGCGCCTTGCAACCGCCCGATTCACACAAGACAAGGAGACCTTCATGTTCCAGAACGATCTCATGGCCGGCCAGCGCATTCTCGTGACCGGCGGCGGCACCGGACTCGGCCGCGCGATGGCCGAGCGATTCCTCGCCCTCGGCGCCGACGTCGCGATCTGCGGCCGCCGGCAAAGCGTGTGCGAAGAGACGGCGGCCCAGTGGCGCAGCCGGTTTCCGGAGCGCCGCATCGACACCTTCGGCGTCGACATCCGCAATGCGCAGGCGGTGGACGAGATGGCCGACAGCCTGTGGCATTCGGGCGGGCTGACGGGGCTCGTCAACAACGCGGCCGGCAACTTCGTCTCGCCGACCGAGGCGCTGTCGCCGCGCGCTTTCGACGCGGTGGCCAACATCGTCTTCCACGGCAGCTTCTACGTCACGCAGGCCGTGGGCAAGCGTTGGGTGGCCGAGGCGAAGCAGGGCAAGTGGAAGGCCGGCGACCCGTACCGCAGCGTCATGAGCATCATCGTGACCTGGGTCGACAACGGCAGCCCCTACGTGGTGCCGTCGGCGATGAGCAAGGCCGGCATCGAGGTGATGACCAAGTCGCTGGCGATCGAGTGGGCGCGCTACGGCATCCGCCTCAATGCGGTCGGACCGGGCGAGATTCCGACCGAAGGCATGAGCAAGCGGCTCAACCCCGGCGAGGAGCCCGGCGCCCGCAGCAAGGCCAACAACCCGATGGCGCGCACCGGGATGATGAGCGAGCTGCAGAACCTCGCGGCCTTCCTGATGGCGCGGGGGCAGTGCGATTGGCTCACGGGGCAGAGCATCATGATGGACGGCGGCAATGCGATGGCCACCGGCGGCAACTTCTACGAACTGCGGGAGTGGAGCGACGCCGACTGGCTGGCCGCGCGCGAACGCATCGAGGCCCAGAACCAGAAGGACAAGGCGCAACGCTAGACGCTGGCCGGCCGCCGCTTCCACCAGCCCCGCAGCCGCCCCGCCATGCCCTGGTTGATCACCAGCCCGGCCAGCACCGCGGCGGTACCGAGCCATTGCGCCGGGCTCGGGCGTTCGCCGAAGGCCAGCGCCGCGGCGGCGAGGCCGACCACCGGCACCAGCAGCGAGAACGGCACCACGCGGCCGGCCGGGTGGCGCTGCAGCAGGCGCGTCCAGAGCGTGTAGGCGAGCAGGGTCGCGAACCAGGCCAGGAACAGCACCGCCAGCAGCGCCCGCAAGTCGAGCCCGCCGAGCTGGCGAAGAATCTGCGCCGATCCGTCCATCGCCACCGCGAGCAGGAGAAATGGCAGCACCGGCACCACACTGCTCCAGACGATGAAGCCGAAGGGGTCGTAGCCCGGCGTCGTCCGTACCGCGAAGCGCACCACGACATTGGAGGCGGCCCACATGAACGCGGCCGACAGCGTGAGGATGAAGCCGATCAAGGTCATCTGGCCGGGACCGTTGCCGTGCGCGGTGGCAATCACCAGCAGGCCCGCGAGCGCCACGGCGAGGCCGAGCCACTGGTCGCGCCGCGCGCGTTCGCCGAGCAGCGGCCCGGCCAGCAGCAGCGTGAAGAAGGCCTGGGTCTGCATCACGACCGAGGCCATGCCCGCGGTCATCCCGAGCTGGAGGCCGAGGAACAGCAGGCCGAACTGGCCCACGCCCTGCGCCAGCCCATAGGCCGCGAAATAGCGCCAGGGCAGCGCTGGCCGGGCCACGAACAGCAGCAGCGGCAAAGATGCGGCGGCGAAGCGCAGCGCACCCAGCAGCATCGGACTCAGGTCCTGCAGCCCGAGCTTCATGGCGACGAAATTCAGGCCCCAGATCAGCACCACGCACAGGGCGCGGGCGAGGTCGCCGCGGCTGAGGGCAGGCGTGCTGCTCATGGCGTGCTGGGGCCGCGCGCCGCACGCGCCGCCTTGAACGCCATGAAGGCCTCCAGGCTGGTCTTCTTCGGCACGTAGCCGAACTCGGTCTTGAGCCGCTTGTTGCACAGCACCGGGCGATAGCGCAGAAAATCGAGCTGCTCGGGGCCGTAGCGGCTGATGCCCAGCCGCGAGCCCACGGTCAGCGCGAGCTTGAGCAGCGACGCCGGCAGCGACAGCAGCGGCTTGCGCAGCAGCGCGGCGATCTGCGGCAGGGTCAGCGCACCATCGCCCGCGACATTGAAGCAGCCGGTGCGCCCGGAGGTGATCGCGTGCACCACGCAGCCGGTCACGTCCTCGTCCCAGATGAAGACGAAGGGGCTGTCGCTGCCGCGGATCGCGAGGATGCGCGGCTTCTCGAACAGGGCCGTGATCTGGTTGTGCACCTGCGTGCCCAGGATGGTGCCGATGCGCAGCACCGTCTGCTGCAGCGCCGGATGGTCGACGCGCCAGGCGGCCAGCATTTCCTCGACCAGCCGCTTGTGGTCGGCGTAGGCGAAGGCGGCGTTGCCGCGCAGCGCGTCGTCCTCGTCGATCCAGGCCGGGTTGTCGGCGTGGTAGCCGTAGGCGGCGCCGCTCGACGAGACCACGATGTGGCGCACGCCCTGCGCGACGCAGGCCTCGAGCACGTTGCGGGTGCCGAGCACGTCGACCGAATACTCGAACTCGCGCGTGCTGCCCGGGCCGGGCGTGACGATCGACGCCAGGTGCACCACGGCGTCGATCGCGTGCTGCTTCAGCGTGGCGCCGAGCCGGGCATCGCGCACGTCCTGCACGGCATAGGTGACGCCGGGCACGCGGCGCATGGCCGGCACCTCGCGGACGTCGAGTGCGACCACGCAGTCGATGTCGGGCAGGGCGGCGAGGGCGGCCACCACCGTGCGGCCGAGAAAACCGTCGGCGCCGGTGACGAGCACGCGGCGTGCCGCGATGGGCAGAACTGCATCCATGGGAATCAGGCCGAACGCGCGGCCGGTGAAGACAGGGGGCGGCGCGCCCACCAGGCGGCGAGCCCGAGGCCCGCGACGATGTCCCAGAAGCCCCAGACGCCGGCGACCACCGCCATGCCGCCGAGGCCGCCGAAGAAACTGAAGATCAGCACCAGCCCGAGGCCGGCGTTGCGGATGCCCACTTCGAAGCTGACCGCGCGGCGGTCGTACTCCGCCAGCCCGGTGGCCGTGGCGCAGGCATAGCCGGTGGCGAAGGCCAGCGCGTCATGCAGCACCACCGCCAGCAGCACCAGGCTCACGTAGTCGAGGAAGTAGCGCCAGTTGCCGGCGATCGCCGCCAGGATGAAGCCGATCAGGCAAACGAAGCTCAGGATGCGCGCCGGCTTCTTGATGCGCTCGGTGAGCCGCGGCAGGTAGTGCGAGCAGGCCAGCCCGATGACGAAGGGCGCGCCGATGATGGCGACGATGTGCAGCACCATCTCGGCCGGATCGAGCGCGATGGTCTTGAGCAGCGCGGACGCGGTCGGGTGCAGCCCGCCCCAGAAGGCGAAATTGAGCGGCATCACGACGATCGAGATCAGGTTCGAGATCGCGGTCATCGACACCGACAGCGCCACGTTGCCGCCGGCGCGGTGGGTCAGGATGTTCGACACGTTGCCCGGCGGGCAGCAGGCCACCAGGATCATGCCCAGCGCGATGCTCGGCGCCGGATTGAGCAGCAGCGTCAGGCAGAAAGTGACAGCGGGCAGCACGATGAACTGCGCCGCGATGCCGACCGCCATCGCCACCGGCATCCGTGCCACGCGCTTGAAGTCGGCGATGCGGGTGTCCAGCGCAATGCCGAACATCAGGAAGCCGAGCACCGCGTTGAGCGCGATCAGCGAGGCCGGGTTGAAGTTGAGGCGGACCTCGTCGACAGGCAGCATGTGCGGCTTTCTCAGGCCAGCGCCGCGGCGGCTTCACGCACGGCGCGGCGATAGGCGTCCTTGTTGACGTAGTAGGCCATGCGTTCGAGCTTCAGGTAGCTGTAGCCGCCCGACAGGTCGGGCGTCGGGCCGGCCTTGGCCTGCTTCATCGCGGCTGCCTGCGGCCGGCCTTCGGACTGCGCCTTGAAGTAGCGCGCCACCAGTTCGGCCTGCTCGTAGCGGCCCTGCCATCCGATGCCGCTGGCCTCGATCATGCCGAGCACCGCCAGGTTGTCGAAGCCTGGCGCGAAGATGTTGAGGTAGAGCTTGGGCGCCATGCCTTGCCAGTTGAGCCAGGTGCGGTCGATGAACGGATAGTGCAGCTTGTAGCCGGTGGCGCACAGGATGAGGTCGTAGTCGCGTGCGCTGCCGTCCYTGAAGTGCACCGTGCGGCCATCGAGCCGGGCGATGTCGGCGCGCACGCCGATGTCGCCATGGCCGATGTGGTGCAGCACCAGCGAGTTCACCACCGGATGCGACTCGTACATGCGGTAGTCCGGCTTCGGGAAGCCGAAGCGCACCGGGTCGCCGGTGAACCACTTGAGCACCTTGGCGTCGAGCCGCTGCTTGATCCAGGCCGGCAGCGGCCGCTTGCCGCCGAGCGTGTCGGCCGGCTTGCCGAAGATGTACTTGGGCACGAAGTAGTAGCCGCGCCGCACCGAGATGTCGACGCTCTTCGCGTAGTGCACCGCATCGACCGCGATGTCGCAGCCGCTGTTGCCGGCGCCGACCACCAGCACGCGCTTGTCCTCGAACAGCCGCGCATGCTTGTAGGCCGAGGTGTGCAGCAGGTCGCCGTCGAAGCGGCCTTCGAAGCGCGGCATGCTGGGCTCGGACAGGGTGCCGTTGGCGATGATCACGCCCTTGTACTCGGCGCTCTCGATGCGGCCGTCGCCGGCGTCCACGCTGACGCGCCAGAGCGTCGACGCGCTCTCGGTCACCGGCTCGACGCGGATCACCCGGGTGCCGAAGCGGAAGTGGCGGCGCAGGTCGAAATGGTCCGCGAAGTCGCTGAAGTAGCGGCTCAGTTCGGTATGGCTCGGATAGTCGGCCACGCTGTCGGCCATCGGGAACTCGGCGAACTCGGTGGTGCGCTTGGACGAGATCAGGTGGGCCGACTGGTACACCGTGCTGCGCGGATTGCCGATGTTCCAGAGCCCGCCGACGTCGTCGTAGGCCTCGAAGCCCTGGAAGGGAATGCCCAGCTTCTGCAGGTTGCGCGCGCCCGCCAGTCCCGAGGGGCCGGCGCCGATCAGGGCGATTTGCTGGTGCGAGGGCACGGGTGCGGACACAGGTTGGCTCACGAAAGAAGACTCCGGCGAAATGGGAAACAGGCGCTCAGCGGGCGCTGGGTTCGGTGGGGGATGCGGGCGCGCGCGGCGCTGCGTTGGCGGACAAGCCCGGAATCGGCGTGGCACCCGGCTCGCCGGCGCGCGGCTTGCGCGGCTGGCGCAGCAGCAGCGCATCGTGCCATGCATCGGGCAGCAGGCCGAGCGCATTCGACAACCAGCCCAGGCGGCGCGGCAGCACGAGCTGGGCGCGCCCCTGGCCGAGCGCGCGCAGGATCGCGCGGGCCGCGGCCTCGGGCGCCATCAGCCCGGGCATCGCGAATCGGTTGCCTGCCGTCAGCGCGGTGCGCAGGTAGCCCGGGCTCACGGTGCAGACCCGCACGCCGCTCGCGCGCAGCTCGGCGCGCAAGCTCTCGAGGTAACGGATCAGGCCGCCCTTGCTGGCGCAGTAGGCGCCGTTGCCGGGCAGGCCGCGGCGGCCCGCCAGGCTGGCGATGCCGGCCAGCGTGCCGTGGCCGCGCTCGCGCATCGCGGCCAAGAAGGGCTGGAAGGTGGTGGCGACGCCGAGCAGGTTGATCTCGAGGATGCGGCGAAACACCGCCAGGTCCGAGGCCTGCGCGGTGTCGTAGCCGCCCGCCACGCCGGCGTTGGCGATCACGGCGTCGGGCGGGCCGAAGCGGCGGGTCCAGTCCGCGGCCATCGCCTGCATCGCGACGCTGTCGCTGACGTCCGGGGTGTAGACCGCGCACCGGCCTGGGGCCGTGGCGGCCAGCGCATCGAGCGTGGCGCGGTCGAGCCCGACCAGCGCGACCCGGGCGCCGCGGCCGAGGGCTTCGGCCGCCAACGCGCGGCCCAGGCCGCCGCAGGCGCCCGTGATGACCAGGTTGTCCAGGGGAATATTCATTGAGATCGGAATGTCACTGCTGGGTACTTTATCGAAATTGCTGCAAAATCTCGGAATTATTCTTTAATTAGTCTCGATTTTCGAGATTTCAGATGAGTTCTTCCGAATCCCCGGCCTTGCCCGACGAGGCCGAACAGGCTGCGACGCCCGGGCTCCGCCTGCTCCAGTTGCTGGAGCTGGTGTGCGCCGCGCCCGAGCCGCAGACCCTGGTCGATGTGGTGCGCCTGAGTGGTCAGCCCAAGCCCTCGGTGCACCGGATGCTGCAGCAGCTCGAGGCCGGCGGCCTGCTGGCGCGCGGCGGCGACGGCCGCCGCTATGCGATCACGCCGCGCCTGATGCGCTTCGCCGAGACCGTGCTTCGCGGCAGCACGTCGACCGGCGTGCGGCACGCGGTGCTGCGCCAGCTGGTGGCCGACGTGGGCGAGACCTGCAACCTGACGGCGCTGTCGGGCGCCGAGGTGATCTACCTCGACCGGGTCGAGACGGCCTTCCCGCTGCGGCTCGAGCTCGGGCCCGGCTCGCGAGTCCCGCTGCACTGCTCGGCCAGCGGCAAGCTGTTCCTGGCCCATCTGCCGAAGGCCCAGCGCGAGCGCCTGCTCGACGGGCTCCAGTACCAGCGCTACACCGCCCACACCCTGCGTTCGCGCGAAGCGCTGGAAGCCGAGCTCGACCAGATCCGGCGCGACGGCCATTCGGTCGACGCGGAGGAGTTCATCGACGGGCTGGTGTGCGTCGCGGTGCCGGTGCGTGACGAGCCGCAGGGCCCGGTGCGCTGCGCCGTGGCCCTGCAGGCGCCGGCGGTGCGGATGCCGCTTCAGGCTGCGCTGCAGCAACTGGACACGCTGCGCACGGCGGCCCGGGGGATCGCGCGGGCGATGCGCTGAGGCGGCTGCTGCGCTGGCGCCGGGTCAGTGGTCTGGCGCAAGATTGAGCACCACCTGAAGCCAACGTGGTTATGCGGAAGGCCTTCGGCAAAGGCCTAGGGTTTACCCCAAAATCGAGGCCTCTTGACCCCTGGAATGCCTGTATGTTGACTCTCCTGTTCGTTCTCGGCGCAGCCGGTGCCCTGGTTGTTCACGGCGTCCGGACGTCGAAGGTGGTCGACGAATCGAACTGACCGCCCCCGCATGTCTCCTCCGCTGTCGTCCTGGCAGCGGCCTCAGGCCTCGTACATCCTTGTACGGGGCCTTTTTGCTTTTGGGGACCTTGCAGTAGCCTCGGCAGTCATGACGAATTCTGGCGATCCCGGCGACTCCCTGCCTGGCCGGCTCGACGGCGGCGAAGTCGATGCCGGGCAGCCGGGCATCTTGCTGGTCGACGACCATCCCCTGATGCTCGCCACCCTGGCCCGGCTGCTGGCCGCCATGGGGTATCGGCGCGTCGGCACCGCGATCAGCGCCGAGGCCGCCCTGGACCTGATGCGTTCCGATCCTGGCGCCGTCGATGTGCTCATCTGCGACTTGAACATGCCCGGCATGGACGGCATCGAGTTGCTCCGGATCCTCGACCAGCAGGGCTTCGGCGGCGGCGTGATCCTGTTGAGCGGCGAGGGGACCCGCGTGCTGCAGACCGTGCAGCGCCTGCTGGGCCGGAGTCGGCTGGTCCTGCTCGGGGCGCTTGAGAAGCCGGCCAGCCGCGAGGGACTGCGAGGGCTGCTTGACGACTGGAAATCCCGAACCGCTTCGCGCCCGGCGGCGAGGGTGCAGCCCCCCGTCACCGAGGACGACCTGCGAACGGCACACAGGCTGGGCCAGTGGGTGCTGCACTACCAGCCCAAGGTGGACCTGGGCAATGGATCGCTGGCCAGCCTGGAGGCGTTGATTCGCTGGCAGCACCCCGCGCAGGGACTGGTGATGCCGGACCGCTTCATCGACCTGGCAGAGGCCAGCGGACTGATCGACCCCATGACCGAGTGGGCCCTGCGCGAGGCCCTGGCGCAGATCGCCCGCTGGCGCATCGCCGGCTTCGGCACGCGGGTGGCGGTGAACGTGTCGATGGCCAGCCTGGGCGCGCCCGACTTCGCCAACCGGGTGATCGCGATCGTCAACGAGATGGGCATGCAGCCCGGGGACCTTATCCTGGAGGTCACCGAGAGCCGGTTGGGCGCCTCGTCGACGACGCCGCTCGAGAATCTGGTGCGGCTGCGCGTGCAGCGCTTCGGGCTGTCGATCGATGACTTCGGCACCGGGCACTCGTCGCTGGCGCAGTTGCGCGACATCCCGTTCACCGAACTGAAGGTCGACCGCGGCTTCGTGCGCGGTGCGCGCACCAACGCGGTCATTCGCCCGATCCTGGAAGGAAGCATCGAGATGGCCAGGCGCCTCGGGATGCAGTCTGTGGCCGAGGGCGTCGAGACGGAGGACGACTGGCGGCTGCTCCAGGAGGTGGGCTGCCACCTGGCCCAGGGCTATTTCATCGCCCGCCCGATGCCGGCGGAGCAGGTCGTCGATTGGCTGGCGGCCTGGACGGCCCGGCGCCCGGCCCTGGTCACGAACCCCGGCTAGCGGCGTTCGCGCGTGCAGAACGCGGCCGCCGTGGTGGCGATCGGGTCGGCGCAGAAGGCCTCCACGTAGCGCTTGTCCGTGGCCTGGTTGTAGACCACGCCCTTCGAGATGTTGAGCAGGTCCTGGAACTCGAACTCGCCGTCATAGTCGAGGCCCATGAGGTCGCTGCGCCAGAACTCCACGGCGAGCACGCGTTCGCTGGTCACGAACCGCTCGATGCCCGTCGCCGGCATCCTGGCGACGAATCGGATGGTCGTGCCCTTTCCTTCGGAAAAGTACATCTGCAAGCCGCGCGAAATCACGAGCGCGCTCTTTGCCAGGTCGGTCAGGGCGCTGGCATCGTAGGTCGGCGTCGGCTGGTCCAGCACGATCTCCAGCGTGCCGGCGTCCTCGGCCAGCCCTTCCACCCGCCCGATGTGCGTGCTCAGGTCGCGGATGGACTGGGGATTCGAGACGCGCATCCGGTCGTCGTCGGGCATCCGAAAAACGACGACGCACGCCAGGAAGATGGCGGCCAGGGCCGCGGTGATCACGAGGTCGGTGCGCCATGCCGGTGCCTTTGGGAGGGGCGTCTTCGCGACTTCTTTCGATTTCTTCACGCCTTCAATCCGCCACATCCGCCCCGCGTTCCAACAGCAGCGCCCGCAGGAAGGACCGATGGCAACGCGCCTCGTCCTCGCAGTAGCAGCCGATCGACAACGCCGTCTGGTGCGACAGCGCCGCCAGCAGGTCCAGGCTGCGGCTGGCGTCCGCCTCGGCCATCTCGCTCTTGTACTTGCGCCCGAAGGCGGCCCATTGGGCGGGCACGCCCGAAGCCTGGGCGGCCTGGGCCTGCTTCATCGTCTCGACCGACGGCGCCAGGTTGGGATACCAGACGTCATACCAGTTCTGCGACGCGAATTCGGTTTTGGGGACGCCGCGCGGCGGCCGGCGCACGGTGCCGATGCGCAGCCCCTCGCCCGGTGCGCGGTCGCTGCCAAGGCGAACAATGCGAATGGCCATGGTGTCGTTCCTCTCCTTTTGTCGTTGTCAGGTGCCGACGATACCGCCATCGCGCCGTCGCACGACGACGGTGGCCGAACGCGGCCGCGCGCTGCCGGGCAGCGTGCCATCGGGCCAGGCGCTGTTCGGCGAGCCGCTGCCGTCGGCGCGTGTTTCGCCCGGATGCTGGATGTTGACGAACAGGCTGCGGCAGTCCGGGGTCAGCACGCAGCCGGTGATCTCGCAGCCGCCCGGGCCGACCAGGAAACGCTTGATTCGGCCGCTGGCCGGATCGGCGCAGAGCATCTGGTTGTTGCCCAGGGCGGCCATCGGTCCCTTGCCGATGGCACTGCCGCTCATGTCGGTCTGGATCCAGAGCAGGCCGGCGCTGTCGAAATGCAGGCCGTCGGGGCAGCCGAAGGCATCGGCTTCGGCGTTCGGATAGCGCGCGCCGGACCCCGGCACCGCGGGGCCGCCGGCCAGCACGAAGTGGTCCCAGGCGAAGCCGTTGCTGGCTGCGTCGCCCGCGTCTTCACGCCAGCGCAGGATGCCGCCGAAGATGTTGCCGGCCCGCGGGTTGGCGGCGTCGACCGGCGGCATGCCCGGCTGTCCGCGCAGGCTGTTGTGGGTCAGCGCGACATGGACCGCGCCGCTCGCCGGATCGACCGCGATCCATTCGGGCCGGTCCATCCGGGTCGCGCCCACGATGTCGGCCGCCTGCCGCGCATGGATCAGCACCTCGGCCTGGCTGGCGAAACCGCTGGCGGCGTCGATCCCGCCGTGGCCGTGCCGCAGCGCGAGCCATTGCCCGCGGCCGTCGGCGTCGAAGCGCGCCACGTGCAGCGTACCCTCGTCGAGCAGGTCGCGGTTGGCTGCGCGCGCCGCCGCGTCATTGCCGGGCCAGACCTTGTCCCGGCTGACGAACTTGTAGACGTATTCGAAGTTCGAGTCGTCCCCCATGTAGATCGCGAGCCGGCCGTCCCGGGTCAGCGTGCAGGTCGCGCTTTCCTGGTGCTTGCGGCCGAGCGCCGTGCGCTTGACCGGCATGGACGCGGGATCGAAGGGGTCGATCTCGACCACCCAGCCGAAGCGGTTCGATTCGTTCGGGTGCTTTGCGATGTCGAAGCGCTCGTCGACGCGCCAGTAGTCGACCCAGGCGCCGGCGCCCAGCCCGTAGCGGCGCTGTGCGGGTGTCGGCGATATCTTCGGGGCGCCGAAATAGACATGGAAATTCTCTTCACAAGTGAGGTAGGTGCCCCAGGGCGTGACACCCATCGCGCAATTGGCGAAGGTCCCGGCGACCCGCTCGCCGGCCGGGTCGCCGGCGGTGCGCATCAGCGGGCTGCCGCTCGCCGGGCCCGCGATGCGGATCGGCGTCTGGCCATGGATGCGCCTGGCGAAGCGCGAGGGCAGCACCTGGCGCCAGCCGGCCGGCGTCAGCGCGATCTCGATCACCGACACGCCCATCGCATGCAATGATTTCAGCGCCTTGTCGGCGGTCATGGGCCTGGCGCCGTCGGGATGCAGCAGCTGCTCGTCGGTGTACTCGTGGTTCATCACCAGCAGGCCGCGATCGGCGCTGCCGTCGAGCGGCAGGAAATGCATGCCGTCGTGATGCATGCCAGCCTGCACCGCCTGGTCGGCGGCGCTGTTCGAGGCGTCCGGCGCAAAGGCCGGCATCGCGCCGGCGATGCCGGTTGGACTGCCCCAGGGATAGAGCACCTGCGCCTCGTAGCCGGGCGGCACCGTGACCGCGTCGCGCAAGGTGGCCGGCACCGCGCTGAAGCCGAGGCGGTCGGCACCGGCGGGCCGCGCGCGCGTCTCGCCCATCAGGGCGACGACCGCGACGGTGGCTGCGGATCGGAGGAACTGGCGGCGGGCAAGCGGCAAGGCGGGAGCTTTCTCTTTGTTGACTGGGCGACATCGCCATCATCGCCGAGCATCGATACTCGCTCCCACCGAACACCAGGAGACACCGTGAACGATCGCATCGAATCCATCCGCCACGCCGACGGCGTGGTCGAACTCCACATGACGCGCGCCGACAAGATGAATGCGCTCGATCCGGCGATGTTCGACGCCTTGATCGAGGCCGGCGAGCGCCTGCGCGACGCGCCGGACGTGCGTGCGGTGGTGTTGACCGGTCGCGGCAAGGCCTTCTGCGCCGGCCTCGACATGAAGTCCTTCGAGCGCATGGGGGAGGGCGCCGCTTCCTCCGTGATCGGCGAAGGCGCCGCCAGCGCCGACATCATGGTGCGCACCCACGGCATCGCCAATGCGGCGCAGCAGGTGGCGATGGTCTGGCGTCAGGTGCCCGTGCCGGTCATCGCCGCGGTGCATGGCGTGGCCTTCGGCGGCGGTTTCCAGGTGGCGCTCGGCGCCGACGTGCGGCTGGTCGCGCCGGACACGAAGATGTCGGTGATGGAGATCAAGTGGGGGCTGGTGCCCGACATGGGCGGCATCGTCCTGATGCGGGAACTGGCGCGCGACGACGTGGTGCGCGAGCTGACGTTCACCGGGCGCATCTTTTCCGGCGAGGAAGCGCTGGCCCTCGGATTCGCGACCCGCCTGGCGGCCGATCCACTGGCCGAGGCGCTGGCGATGGCGCACGGGATCGCGCAGAAAAGCCCCGACGCGATCCGCGCCGGCAAGCGGCTGCTCAATGCGGCGATGGCGGCCGGCGCGGCCGAACTGCTGCTGGCCGAGTCGCTCGAGCAGAAGGCGTTGATCGGCAGTCCCAACCAGACCGAGGCGGTGCGCGCCAATGTCGAGCGGCGGACGCCGCGTTTCAGCGACGTTCAGCCGGCGGGCTGAACGCTCAGGCGCTCCTGAAGCGAAGCCATTCGTCCACCGGCGCGCGGTCGCTCACCAGGGCGTTGACGGCATGGGCCGGATCGCGGTGGCCGATCGCCATGCCGCAGAACAGCATGCGCTCGGGCGGCAGTTCGATCGCGGCGGCGACGGTCGCCGGGTAGATCGCCCAGCACTCCTGGGCGCAGCTGTCGAGGCCCTCGCCGCGCAGCAGCAGCATCACGGTCTGCAGGTACATGCCCAGGTCCGACCACTGCGGCGGGCCCATGCTGCGATCAACCGAGCAGAACAGCGCCATCGGGGCACCGAAGAAATCGAAGTTGCGCGAGAACCAGCGCCGGCGCGCCGCCTTGTCCTCGCGCGGAATGCCCAGGCGCGCGTACATCGCCTCGCCGACCTGGAAGCGCCGGTCGCGCCAGGGCGCACGCAGCGCAGCGGGGTAGATGTCGTAGTCGGTCGGCTCGGGTTCGCCGCCCTGGGCCAGCCGCTCGCGCATGGTGGCCCGCAGCGCCGCCAGTGCGCCGCCCGCCAGGACGTCGATGTGCCAGGGCTGGAGGTTGCCGCCCGATGCCGCGCGCGCGGCCAGGGTCAGCACCCGGCGGATGGTGTCGCTGTCGACCGGGGTCGGCAGGAAGGCCCGGATGGACTGGCGGCTGGTGACGGCTTCCTGGATCTGCATGGCGCTGTGCTTGAAGTGGGTCGGGCGAGTTTAAGCAGCCGGCCGGGGCGCACGCGGCATACTGTGGCCGTGGCCATGTACCTACTTCATCGTTTGGCAGCCGAAGAGCTGCCCGTCGCCGTCGCTGGCGGCGCTGACATCGACGCCTTGCGCGTGCTCAGCATGGCCGGGCATGTGAAGGCGGCGATTCCCAAGCCGATGCGCACGCTGGACGGCTATGCGCAGCCGCCGGCAATGGTCAACGAGATCACCTCGCTCGGCCGCACCATGCTGAGGCGCTTCCCGATGCGCTAGCGACGCGACACGGCCGCGTCTCGCAAAAAAAACGGCCCGCTGGAAGCGGGCCGTTTTTCGTGGTGCTTGCCGATGGGCAGGCTCTGCCGGTCAGGGCACGTTGGCCGTCTTGATCTGGAACGGCTTGCCCGGGTAGGCCATGGCGCCGGCGTACTCGATCGCCACGTTGCCGGTCGGCGTCACCGGGCAGCTGGTCGTGGTCGGGCAGGCCTTGCCGTCGGCGAAGACGACCGGGCCGTAGCGGTAGTTGCGCAGTGCCCTGCCGGCGTAGTCGGCCACGCTCACCACGTAGCCCATGGTGGCGAAGTTGTCCGCGTCCTCGACCGCGATCGGGTCGGCCAGGCGCGTGTCCTGCAAGGTGCGCACGATGCTGCCGCTGTTGTTGCCGTTGTTCGAGAAGCGCACCCACGAGACCTTGCGGTCAGTGCGCGAATTCACCAGCACCTGCGTCTGCGTGTTGCCGCTCGGCTCGCCCTTGGAGAGGGCGATCGAGGTCGGGTTGCGGCCGATGCCCGTGACCGAGCCGACCTCCGTCAGGGCGTTCGCCGCCGGTGCCGGAGGCGAAGCGCCGTTGGCGTAGCCGTCCAGGGCGTAGATGTGCAGCGTGCCGTCCTGCGTCGCGACCCAGGCCCGGCTCGCGCCACCGAACGCGCTGGTCTTCACCGCGGTGGGGCGCTGCGTCAGCGACACCGTCTTCACCACCGTCGGCACCTGCGAAGGCTGCTGCGTGAAGGTGTAGGGCCACTGGTTGTCGGCCTGCCCCAGGCTCGCCATGCGTGCGTTGAAGGTCGCCTGGTCGCCGCCGAAATAGACGCTGTTGACGTAGGTGA